>JADFSH010000023.1 GCA_022560875.1 Planctomycetota bacterium
CCCGGTGCGCTCCGGGGCCTTTGCGGCCTGATCGCCGCATTCACCTTGGTCATGATCCTGGGGCAAGTGATCGCCACCAGGCGCGCAGCTCCGGCCACGAGCGTCCGCATCGCGGCGACACTGGTTTCGTGGGGTCTCACCATCGATGGTCTGTCCATTCCGGTGAGCACCGATGAGATCGACCGTCATATTGCTCAACTGGAGAGCCCGGACGGCGAGGTACGTGTCCGGGCGGCAAATTGGCTCGCTTCGCGCGGGGTGCGGGAGGCAGGCCCGCACATCGCGGCTGCAATGGTCGACGAGGGGACGTTGCGGCCCTGCCAACTCGCCCACAGTCTTGGGCATCTGGGTGACGATCAATGGACGGGCCTGTTGGTCGCGGCGGCAAAGCAGACTCGGAACCTGGACCTCGGTGCATGTGCTACGATCGCTCTCTGTGAGATTGCATCGCCGAGTTCGGTCGATGCCATGCTCGAACTCTGCAAGGCTGGCGAGTCGCGATGGACCACCCTTGAAGCACTCGGCAGGATCGGCGATCCGTCTGCGTTGGAATTCTTGCAGTCCGTTGCGGATTCTCCGCGCGATAAGGCGGAGCGAGAACTTGCTCAGCTTGCGATTGAGCGAATCGAACTCATGCAGAGTTCGGATCCTGTTCCAGATCTGGTGGCGCGGGTACGGAAGGTCCATGCGGGAGCGCGATTTGACTCTTGGGCGGTTCGCGCCATTGCGAAACTACACGACGCACGAGGCGTGCCTGCGTTGCAGGAGGCGCTGGACCGTCCGCAGGTCACGCGCGATGATCGCATCTTATTGGCTGCGGGACTGCTCGCCCTCGGCCAAGAAGGCACCGATTCGCTCCGGGAGATCGTCGTTACGCAGCCGCAGAGCCGGGCCGGCCTGACGGCGTTGGCTGCCCTGAGCTTGATTGAACCAACGAAGGATACTCAAACCATCGTAAGTCGCTGAGAACCGATTCCGAAGCAACATGCAGGGCCAATTCACAAACAGTCTGCACATTCACCAATGCCGCTGGACATGAGAAACCAAGGAAGACCTGATGACACACCGACTCGAATACTTTCTCGCCAACACCTCTCTTCTGATTGCAGCTTCAACTCTGATCGTACTGTGGGGATGCGAGGGCGAACCGCAACGGGATGAGCCCGGCACGGTAGCGGTTCCGGTTGCGGTTGAGTCTG
Organism: Planctomycetota bacterium; assembly: GCA_022560875.1. GTDB lineage: Bacteria > Planctomycetota > Phycisphaerae > Phycisphaerales > SM1A02 > JADFSH01. Next base: position 1,200 of record JADFSH010000023.1, read on the forward strand.
CCGAGCCGGCGCAATCGGGAACTGAGCGCGCTGACGAATCGTCCAGCTTCCAACCGATTCCCGGGCACGTGCCGCTTCTCGTCGATGCCTCCCGCGGCGAGCACAAGCATACGAATCGCCTGATCGACGAAACCAGCCCCTACCTGCTGCAGCATGCCCATAACCCGGTGAACTGGTATCCGTGGGGACCGGAGGCGTTTGAAGCCGCGCGACGCGAGGACAAGCCGATCTTCATCAGCGTCGGCTACTCCACGTGTTATTGGTGTCATGTGATGGAGCGAGAGAGCTTTGAAAACGAGCAGGTTGCCGCTTACATGAACCAGCACTTCATCGCGATCAAGATCGATCGTGAAGAGCGGCCGGATGTGGATGATATTTACATGGCGGCGGTGCAGGCGCTGGTGGGGCGAGGCGGCTGGCCGATGTCCGTGTTTCTTGAGCCGCAGTCACTCAAGCCATTTTTCGGCGGTACCTATTTCCCGAAGCCGAGATTCATGGCACTCCTGCGGCAGATCGCAGGCCAATGGACCAGTCAACGAGCGCAACTCTTGGCAAAAGCCGATCAGATCTCTGTCAACGTGACCCGACGACTCGGGGCGCTCTCGCAGCCGCAGGCGATCGGGAAGCGCGAAGTGGACAACACCGTCCTCAGATTCCTCTCGGGTTTCGACCAGGTGAACGGCGGATTCCGTCGCGGCAGACCGAAGTTCCCGATCCCGACCAATCTTCAACTGTTGATGTATGCGGGCTGGGACAACCCCTCTCTGCGACAGGCCCTGCTGCATACGCTGGACCGCATGGCGATGGGCGGGATCTACGACCAGATCGGCGGCGGCTTTCACCGCTACAGCACCGACGCGCGCTGGCTCGTGCCGCACTTCGAAAAGATGCTCTATGACAACGGGCAGTTGGCATCAGTCTATGCCGAGGCTTTTGCCCGCACCGGCGACCCTTTCTACGCCGAGGTGCTGCGCGAAACGCTGGATTATGTCGTGCGCGAGATGAGGGGCCCGGAAGGCCGACTGTACAGCGCTCAGGACGCCGAAGCCGACGAGCGCGAGGGGGGCAGCTACATCTGGACCAAGACTCAAGTCAGGGCGGTTCTCCAAGAGGCCGAGATCGATGAAAATATTGGTTTTGTGTTGCAGATTTACGGCCTGAACCGTGGTACGAACTTTCAGGATCCGCACCACCCCGAGGACGGACGCAAGAACGTGTTATTTCTGACGTACCGGCCGGCCGAGCAGGCGCGGCGGCTGGACATGTCTCGGCTCGAGTTCCAGGCACGTCGCGAGGAGGTCAACCGGGCGATGCTGATCGCACGCTACTCACGCATACAGCCGATCACCGACGACAAGACTCTGGTCGCATGGAACGGGCTGATGATCGCGGGGCTGGCGGACGGAGGCCGGGTGCTCAATGAACAGCGTTATCTGCAGGCGGCGAACGAGGCCGTCGGGTTCATCCTCACGAACATGCGCACCGCCGATGGCGGGTTGTTTCGCACCTACCGTTCAGGCACGGCGAAGATCGACGGTCTGCTGGAGGACTATGCGTTCTTCTGCCGTGGATTGCTGGCCCTGCATCGGGCGACGGGCGACGACCAGTTCGTGCAGCGCGCGATCGAGTTGACGGTCGTGGCGCGGCGCCGTTTCTGGGATGATTCCTACGGCGGTTTCTTCGACACCCTCGAAGGCCAGGCGGACCTGTTCGTTCGCACCAAGTCCACCCGCGATGGCGTGGTGCCCAGCGGCAACTCCGTGATGATACATAATCTCCTCGATCTGTATGAGTTCACGGGTGATCCCCGGTATCTCAAAGACGCGGCGGCCACGCTGGCTTTTCTCAGCCGCAAGATAAAGACCCAGCCGACCGACGCGGCGATCGCCGTCCTGGCCCTGCATCGATTCGTCAACTCGTATCCGGCGTACCTTCCCAGCCAATCGCGGCGGGCGGCGGCGCCCCCGCCGGATCCGGTCACGATCACCACGAGTGCGAGCAGCGTTCGCATCACGCCCTCAAAACCGGGTGATGTCCAGGTCACGCTCCAGATCAGCGATGGCTACCATGTGAATGCGCACGAACCGGGACAGGAGTTTCTCATCGGGTTGAGTGTGCGCGTGATCGGGGATGGCTTTGAAGCGGAAGTGAACTATCCGACCGGCGAGCCGTATCGCGGCCCGCTGGGTGACAGTGAAATCCTCGTCCATACTGGTCGTGTCACGTTGCCGATTCAGATCCGGCGGACTGGCTCGTTCCAAGGCCAGCCCAAACTCATGATCGAGTATCAGGTCTGTACGGACAAGGTGTGCCTGGCGCCGACGAACATCGTCCTGCCGATCACGCTTCTCGCCGCATCAGGCAGCGAGTGAGGTTCGAGGCATGCACGATCATGTCTTGCAAAGAAATGGTTTCGTGAGCTTGGAGCGATCCCTTCAATACGTTTTCCGTGAGTTACAATCCGACAGATCGAGAGCAGAGTAAAAACGTTCGAATTCAGAGGGATGGCAACATCATGTGCCGCCGTAAACGTATGAAATATTCTTTCCAGCTCGGCTGTTGATAGGGTAGAAGTCATCACTCAACAGTTGTCCCTCGCGAAAACTCCGTACTCCTGATTACACATAGACTTCCGCTTGGTTGTCAATGCGACTGATGTCCGTAGCCTGGATGGATGATCAAGCTATTCTTCGCTTTTCTCCGGTCCCTACTACTCCCCCGCTCAGCTCTGCTCTTTGAGAATGTTGCTCTGCGTCACCAACTCACCGTACTTCAGCGCTCTGCCAAGCGACCACGCTTGAGGCAGTCGGATCGGATCTTGTGGGCTTGGTTGTCAACGATCTGGCCAAGTTGGCGTTCTTGCCTCGTTATTGTCAAGCCTGACACGGTGGTCAGATGGCATCGGCTGGGTTTTCGTCTCTATTGGCGATGGTTCTCCAGGCCGAAGCGAACCGGGCGACCGACGGTACCGCTTGAGATCAGAGAACTCATCCGGCGAATATCTCGCGATAACTCGACTTGGGGTGTTCCGCGGATCAAGGATGAGCTAGCACTACTGGGCATTCAGGTGGCTGAATCCACGATCAGGAAGTACAGAATCCGTAGCAAAAAGCCGCCGTCCCAGACTTGGCGGTCATTCCTGAAAAACCACGTGACGGACATCGCCGCGATCGACTTCTTCACCGTTCACACGATCACCTTTCGGGTGCTCTACTGTTTCATCGTGCTCCGGCACGATCGGCGCCGGGTCGTTCACTTTCATGTCACGATGCATCCAACCGCGACATGGACAGCACAACAGATCATCAATGCCTTCCCTTTCGACAAAGCTCCGAAGTACCTGATCCGCGATCGTGATGGCATATACGGCAACCACTTCCATCATCGGCTCAAACACATAGGAATCGAGGAGGTCATAATCGCGCCACGTTCGCCCTGGCAGAATCCGTTTGTTGAACGTGTGATCGGCTCAATTCGCCGCGATTGTCTCGACCATGTCATCGTCCTCAACGAGGCACACTTTGTGCGGATCCTCTCGGAATACATTGACTACTACCACACCGCGCGTCCTCACCAGTCCTTGGATCACAACTCTCCACTCCCTAGGATCGTCGACTCTCCTGAAAATGGCAGAGTCGTTGCCGAACCGATCCTCGGCGGATTGCATCACCGATACCGACGTGCAGCATGATTGAGAAATCCAACTGTGACTGCGACAGTCCATTCTGATGGCTGTCTCTTGCGTTGTCGCCCGGATTGAAGCCGTTCGCCATGCAGCCATCGCAAATTAGACCGTCATTAAACTCTAGTTCACACTCCGAAATCCAGCTGTCTTTTGTCAGTTCGTCTATCGACACGACGGATGAAGTTTTCGCCATGGACAGGACCTGTCCGTTCACTGCGGCCATGCCATCGGACATGACGTTAAGGATCTCATCCTCGAGCGGTTTGACATCGTGCGCGATGTGCTTGTGCACATTGAACCGGCGGGGCTTCCTACATAGAGTCAATACGGGAGGTGAGTTCAGGCTTCAGCCAGACCCTCACGGATCGCGAATCGCAATAATTCACCACGGTCATGAATGTCAAGCTTCTCCATGATCGACTCCCGGTGACCGTCGATTGTTTTTGGGCTGCGACAGAGCAGCTGAGCAATTGCACTACGTGTCATACCACGGCCGATCAACCGGAGTACTTCGAGCTCGCGCGGCGACAGATTTTCCAAACGGGATCGTGGCGGCTTCACATTTCCTTTTTGAACAGCCTTGATCCCTTCACAGCGTTCCTGCACTTTTTGGCCAAACGCGAAGTTTCCGTCCGCAACCTCCCGGATTCCCGCCATGATCTCCATCGGACTGTCGCTCTTTGAGAAGTAGCCCCATGCACCGGCCTTCAGGGCCGCGCTAATGTAGTGATCGCGTACGTACGCGCTCAGAATGATCGCCCTTGCATCGGGATATCGACGACGAAGATCGTCGATGGAAACGAAGGGATCCTGACCGGCCATCTCGATATCCACAAGCACGATGTCGGCCTGTAATCGCATTGCCTCATCAACCAAGTCGTCTGCCGTAGGCAACGATCCTACAAACTCGAGATCGGATTGCGTCATGAATCGGGCTTTCAGGCCATCGATGAGGAAAAGATGATCGTCCACGCACATCACGCGTATTGTCCTCTTCTTATTCATCATGAACCTGCCTCTGCAAGGGAACGCACCACGTGATTCAGTGTTTCGCGAAGCATACGGAAGTCTTCAGGTTCTTGAAGCACCACGGCGCCCAGATCCATCCAGGCTTGCGGGGCGTTCTCGAGTACGACGAGACGACAATTCCTTTTCCGCAAGAATACCTCTACTCGGTCAGGGTCGGCAGTGGTTTGATCGATCACCCAGATAGAGGTTGATTCAAGATCGGTTCCCGGGTCGAGACGCACTTCGACGTCGAGACTCCGCAGCATCACCGCCACGAGTGTCGCGATTCGCTGGTCGCACACCGACACGAGAGCTGTGTAGGCCGGATGCACCGTCGGTTCGCCGGATTCCGACCTGTGCGCCACGGGAAGGATGAGGCTCACCGTCGTACCCTGTCGCGGCTGTGAGTCGATTTCGACGTGCCCGCCCACGGATTGTGCCACGCCATGGACGAGCGACAGGCCGAGCCCGGTTCCCAGGCCTCGCCGCTTAGTCGTGAAGAAGGGGTCGAAAGCGCGGTGCCTGACCTCATCAGTCATTCCCAGGCCATCGTCACTCACACATAGCCGAACGAAATCTCCATCAGCCAGGCTTTCCGCACGAACACAGACGTGTCCGCCGTCCTCTATCGCTTCGCCGGCATTCACGATCATGTTCAGCACCGCCTGGGTGAGGCGGTGTCGAGCGACCGCAACATCCGGAAGATCACCGAAGCAGTTCGCCTCGAAGACGGTGTTTTTCGGCAGCCCACAGGAAAGAAGCGGTTCGACCTGCTTCCACCATCGTCCAAGATTCGTCCAATCCCTCGCCTCATCGATGTCATCCGGATCCCGAGTCAACAGATGCAGGCCGTCGGCAAGTTGCTGCAAATAGTCGATCGACACTCGAATCATCCGAATCTGGTCGAGGAATTCATTTGGCTTCGGCATGCGCTCTTCTTCGAGTATCTCCAGCCGCGCACGCACCGGCAGTAGCACATTGTTCATATCGTGGCCGAGGCCCGCCGCGAGCGTGCCGATGGACGCGAGCCGATCGGCCTGGCGCAGCTGCGCAAGTGACATCTCGAGTGCCTGCGTGCGTGCGCTGACGAGCTCTTCAAGCTGCTGGCGATACCGTGCCAACTCATCTTCGATCTGTCTGCGTTTCACCACGGGACCGAGCACGGCAAGTGCGGCAGAAACAATATCGATCAGCCGTCGATCCTCCGGCCGTCGCTCCCGCGAAAAGAACGCGAGCACCGCGACCACTTGGTTCTCCGCGAGGATTGGAAACGCAACCCCGGCATTCAAACCTGCGTGATGTGCCTGATCGGATCGAAAGAACACCTGCTTGTCGGTGAGATCGTCAAGCCATTCCGGCATTTTGCTTGCCCACACCCGTCCGGGGAGTCCCTCTCCGTAACAAAACGTGGCGCCGCGCGCCATGTCCTCAAACCGCTCCCGAGACCCGTGGCGTGCGTACCAGACCGGCTTGTCGCTCAAGCGTTCGCCCGTCTCGTCTGGCAACCAGGCTTCGCCGTAGTCCCAGCGAGTTGCCGTGCAGATGTGTTCGAGTGCGGTGACCATCGCGGAGTTTAGATCCGTGGCCTCGGCGATCGCGAGTACGATCGATTGAAGCAGTCGAAGTTCCTTCTCAATGCGTCGATGGCCGGTCAGGTCGCGGAAAACTCCGACAAAGAGCGGCTCATCACAAGCTGGCGTCTCCATTCGAGACCAGGAGAACTCGACGGCAAATGCGCCCCCGTCCTTCCGTTGGGCATCGACCTCACACGAACGGTTGAGCGTGTTCCTTACATTCCGCTCAGTTAATTCTGCAAGTCGCTCGTCGTGCTTCGCTAGACAGGGCTCGGATATGAGCAGGGATATACGCCGCCCGATCAGCTCAAGGGGCTTCCAGCCGAACATGCGCTCAACCGAATCACTCGCCGATTGAACAATCCCATTGGAATCAACCGTGAAAACCGCTTCGAGAGGCGACGTGATCGCAGATTCGCCTAGGTCGGGTATCCTCGGCTTGGACTCGATCTCTTCCATCACGGTTTGCCTCTGCTTCCCAACAACTCCGTAAGGCCAATAGTATGCAGAGACCCCAAAGGGACAACTCACTGCGTGTCGGCCCTGAGAAATCAATAGCGCACGAAGGCGTTCGACCGGATCATAAAGCTCCGGTAATTCCGACGCTGATATCACTTGTCCTTCAGGCTGTGAACACAGGCTCGATACATTAGAGTCATTCAAGCTTTGATGCCGTCACTCTAATCCGACCCTTCACACCGCAATCCGCAGTGAGTTTGCCAGAGGTCGCGCCCCGCTCGGCGAAGGTGCAGATAATAGTCGGTCAGATTTACTGTATCCACATCCGGGACTGAAAACGGGGTCGAATCCCTATAAGCAATAGTACGGCCCGGTCGTATGGTTGATATACATTTTCATCGGTTGCCGCCGAAACGCCTTCTTACCTATCACATCAAACTCGCGCGGCGACGTTCAGAGATTCATATACGTACACGTCGAGGCGAGATCAAAGCCCAGAGGCGGATCGCGTACTGCTCAATCTACGCTCGTCAGGCGACATCTCGCCTCGGAACGGATATCGGAAGTGGGAGGTTCATAATTGCGATCGCAACATTCAGACAAGATGCTTCTTCGGACGGCACTTTTTTTCGTCATGGTCCAGACTGCGGGGACCGATATTCTCGCCCGAGAATCGCCACCGACTTTCCTGGCGTTTGTTCAAGTCCCCGTCAATTACAAGCTGATTTGTGGAACCGATATTGGCAACACCCTTCTTGCTTCACGATATTCAATCGGGTCCAGATTGATCCTCAGCGAATGGGACCGGGTCGATCAAAGCATGCAGGTGATATCGGACGGCTTCGTCTCCGTCGCCGATCCCTCCTTCAGCCACGATGGTGAACGCCTGCTCTTCTCCGGAACAAGGCAGCCGAATCAGCCGCTTCAGATCTGGGAACTTGGATCGGGTGAGCCTCAACCGAGGCAGGTCGTTCAAAGTGACGCCGATTGCATCAATCCGATCTTTATGCCGAACCGTCACATCGTCTTCTCATCTCTTCTCTCCCGTGAATACGAGGAGCACGGCGGCCAGCTTTCCTTTTCACTCTATCAAGTGGCTCCGGGTGAGAAGCAGCCCAGCCGCCTGACCTTTAATCCGAGCAGCGAATTTGATCCTTGCGTGCTGCCGGATGGTCGAATCGTTTTCAGTTCATGGCAGCACGTCGGTAACCATTTCTGGCCGCGCGGCATCGTGTCGCTGATGCTCGTCAATTCGGACGGGACGGGCATCTTCCCTCTGACGGGAAATCATCAGGGCGAGTGGCTCAAACGGGGCGCGACACCTTTCGGTGATCACGAACTCGCCTTCATCCAGACTCAACCCGGTCGCGAATTCGGGGCTGGAGCGCTAATGGCGACGTCACTCAACGACTCGTTTTCACCCTACGCCACCCTCATCTCCTCGCAGACGCATCTGGTCGAAGGGGTCACCCCGATGCCGGACGGTCGGCTGCTCGTCTCCGCGCGACCGGTTGACGGCTCCCGGCCGACCTTTGGACTGTACGTGCTGGAGAAGAGCGGTGCACTCAGCCTCCTGTACGACGACCCGATGTTCCATGAAATATCCCCGGCAATTGGAATGTCCGGGAAGAAGCCGGACCAGCGCATCAGCACCGTCGTAGAGGGGACGCCCCATGGGTATCTCCTCGTTCTGGATTGCCTCGATACCGATCGCCAGGGTGCGGTCGGCCTGCGCCGGGAAGATGTTCAAACCGTGCGCCTCATCGAGGGCCTGCCACTGAAAAGCGACGGTAACACGAAACCGACGTTCACGTCCCTTGAAGGACGCGAAGATGAACCACTCATCCATCCCGGATCGGCGACGGGATACATTCCGAGCCGCATTCTCGGTGAAGTATCACCGGCCCTGGACGGATCCATCTATATAAAGGTTCCAGCGGACCGGCCCCTGCGTCTGCAACTCGTGGATCGGGAAGGCTTCACGATCATGAACGAGCGGGCGTGGTTCTGGGTTCGGCCGAACGAGCGTCGGGTCTGCATCGGATGCCATGAGAACCGGGAGTTGTCGCCGAGCAACAATGTTCCGCTGGCGACCCGCAGCGAGCCAATCGACTTGACCAACCCGAATGGCTGGCGAACGGTGACATTTCAAAAAGACATCGAACCCATCTTGCAGGCAAACTGCACGAATTCGCACTGTCACGTACCCCCCAGGCCGACCGCGGCCATGAATCTCACCTCCCGTCGTTTCAATGGCGCCAAGGACGCACCGATGACGGAGCTGTACGGCCCCGCCTACGCCAGTCTGATGGCGCGTCAGGATGGCAAGCCTTATGCGATCGGCGGTCGGCGCGTTCATCCCGGAAATTCAAGGCGGAGTCCCCTGCTGTGGATGCTGTACGGCCGAACGCTCGCTCCCCAGTACGCTCCAGCGCCGTTCGAGCGGCCGCTGCTCGACCCGCATCCCGATACGCCCTTGACGCCTTCGGAGATCGATTTGATTCGAACGTGGATCGACCTGGGCGCGGTGTACGACGATTCGAGGACTCCTGTTGAATGGCCCGTACACGATTCCGCTCGGACTTATTCGACAGAGGGGAAAAACAATGAAGATTGATCAGATTCCAAGTGGGCTCAAGGCGTATTCCTGTGTCTCAGTAGCCCTGACGGTCATTCTGACTTTGTCCGTCGAAGTGCAATCTCAGTCGATAAGTCGGCGGGGCATGCTGTTCACGGACGTGACGCTTGAGGCCGGCATCGATTTTCGAGAAACCATCGGCGATGAAACCATGACCAACATCGTCGAATCGGCCGGCGTCGGATGTGCGTTTCTCGACTATGACTCCGACGGGTGGATGGACATCTATCTGGTCAGCGGCTGTTGGATGGATGGACTTTCGGATCCAGCGCTTGATGAGGAAACGCGCAACCGGCTCGCTCGCCTCACTGACCGTCTGTATCGTAATAGAGGCGATGGTACGTTCGAGGATGTGACGGAATCCGCGGGAGTGGCAAGGCCGGCGTATGGCATGGGGGTCATCGCCGCCGACTACGACGGGGATGGCGATCCCGATCTGTACATCACCAATTACGGACCGAATTTTCTCTATCGCAACAACGGCGATGGGACGTTCGAGGAAGTCGCCGCCGAAGTGGGCGTGGCCGGGTCTGGGGCCGGTTCCGGGGGCGGTTCCGGGGGCGGCTTCAGCGTGGGGGCGGTTTTCTTTGATTACAATCTTGACGGCCGACTCGATCTGTACGTCGGCCACTATGTGGAATTCGATCCGGGCTATACCTACCACTATGCCCCGGACGGCTTCCCCGGCCCGCTGGCCTACTCCGGGCAGCAGGACCGCCTCTATCGAGGCAATCCCGATGGCACCTTCACCGATGTCACTGAGGCCTCGGGCATCAGTATCGAGCCCATCGGTCGGGCCATGGGCGTGGGGGTCTTCGATTACGACGGCGATCGTCTCCCCGACATCTTCGTCTCCAACGACGCGATGGAGAATTTCCTCTTCCATAACAACGGAGATGGGACATTCGAGAATCGGGCCCTGGAGACATTCGTCGCCTACGGCCAATCCGGCGAGGCCACCGCCGCCATGGCGGTCGAGATCGCCGACATCGGGGGAGACGGCCGTTTCGACGTGCTCGTTCCAGATATGGCGTTCTCCTGCTTGTATCGCTTCCAGGCCGAAGGCTTCTTTGAAGACAATTCTGTCCGGTCGGGCATCGCGGTCGCGTGCGGACAGTACGCCAGCTGGGGCGGCGTCTTCGCAGACTTTGACCTGGATGGCCACCTCGATCTCTACATCAGCAACGGCGATGTCCACCACCTCGAAACACAAGAGGATCTGTTGTTTCTTGGTGATGGGCGGGGCCGCTTTGAGGATGTTTCCGAGACCGCTGGCAAGTGGGCGACTCAAAAGTTTGTGAGCCGGGGCGCGGCGGGCGCCGACTTCGACAATGACGGTGACATCGACATCCTGGTCGCCAGCCTCAACGACCGCCCCGTTCTCCTCCGCAACGACTCGCCGCGAGGAGATCGCCACTGGCTCGGCGTCTCGCTGATCGGTAACGCGCCCAACACCGACGCCATCGGGGCGACGGTTCGTCTCACCGTCGGCGAAGAGACGATGATCCGCACCCGGCGGAGCGGCGGCAGCTATCTCTCGCAACACGACCCCCGGATGCACTTCGGGCTGGGGTCTCATGTGGTGATCGACCTGCTTGAAATCATCTGGCCCGACGGTTCGAGCCAGCGTCTCGAGAACATTCCCAGCGATCGGTACATGACGATTCGACAGGCTTTCAGAGACCAATGAAAGGACGCGTCACGCGACAGGAACTTCAATGCGTTTGACTGACAGGTACACTCTCGCTTGGCAGCTCGCCGCTTCACTGCTGGTGTCCATGTTCGTCGCCGGTGTGGTTTCCGTGAGCTTTGCCGACGAACTGGAAACGCCGGTCCAGCGGGCCCCGGTGTTTCTCCAGGTCGAAGCGAACGGCGAGACGCTGCTGGTCTTGAACGAAAAAAGCGGCACGCTGATGCGTCTTGATTTGAACACGGGCGAGATTCTTCGTGAAGTCCCGGTGGGTCAATCGCCTTTTGACCTTGCCCTGCATCCGGACGGCACGCATTGCTTCATCTCCTGCCGTCGTGGCCAGGAGATCGTCGAAGTCGATGTGCAGACGTTCGAGGTGCGCCGTCGTCTGCCTTTGCTCGGCGATCCGACCGGCCTGGCCGTCTCCGGGGACGGTCTGCGGCTGTATGCGGGCGTTCATTCACTCGATCAGGTGGCGGTTTTCGATCTTGAGACCGGTCTCGAGATCATGCGGCTGACGGCGGGGAACGGCCCGGAATGGATTCGACGCTCGCCGGACGGTCGCGTATACGTCACCAACCTGCTGTCGAATCCCGTCGCCCCCGACGAGTCATGCCGCAACGAGATCACCGTGATCGACGACGCCTCGTCGCGGGTGATCGAGCGGATCATCCTCACCAACGCCAACATCGGAAGACAAATCGCGTTTACGGCCGACGGCTCTACCGCGGTGGCGGTGATCAGCCGACCGAAGAATCTCGTTCCCATGGTGCAGGTGGCCCGGGGATGGGTGGTGACCAACGGCTTCGTCATTCTGTCTCCGTTCGAGGAAATGCCCCCCGTCCAATTGCTCATTGACCTGCCGAACCAGGCGTACGCCGATCCGTACGGCGTGGTCATGATGCCGGACGGCCTCAAGTTCTACATCAGTTCCGCCGGGATGGACATGGTGATTGCCGTGGACCTTGAGCGAGTGCGCGATGTCATGCCCAAGGCGATCAGCGGCGAGATTCCTCGGGCATCGGATCACCTCGGCCTCTCCCGGCAGTACGTGGCCGCGCGGATACCGGTGGGTGCGAATCCTCAGGCGATGGCCCTCAGCCGCGACTCAAGTCTGCTCTTCGTCGCCAACCGTCTCCATGATTCAATCTCAGTGATCGACACGTCTTCCGACATCGTCATCCGCACGATGAATTTCGGGACTTATGCGGAGACAAGTCCGGTCGCGCAGGGTGAGCGGTTCTTCACCAACGCCGCCCGCATCTTTCAGAATCAATTCACCTGCACCAGCTGCCATCCGGACAACGGATTTGACGGCCTGCAATATGACCTCGAGCCCGACGGCCTCGGGCGGAACATTCTCGACAACCGAAACCTGCGCGGAGTCCGCGACACGGCGCCCTTCAAGTGGGTCGGCTCGAATCCAGACCTCACCACGCAATGCGGCACGCGGACTGCGAAATGGATCGTCCGCACCGGTTGGCTCCGCTCCTCCGAGGTCGTCTCGCTGGCCGAGTACATCCGTTCCATCGAACCGGTCGTCAATCCCAATGTTGCAACCGACGGCGAACTGACATCGGCCCAGCGTCGAGGCAAGGCCTTCTTCGAGCGGACGAGAACGAATGACGGCTCCCCGATTTCCGAGGAAAACCAGTGCCATTTCTGTCATTCGGGACCAGCTTTCACGAATTACCGGAAATTCGACGTGGGAACAAAGGCGCCCATGGACTCGAAGGCCGAATTCGACACCGCCCATCTGACCAACATTTTCGAGTCGGCGCCGTTCCTGCACGACGGTCGAGCCGCCACACTCGAGGAGATCTGGACGATTCACAATCCCGGCGACCGGCACGGGATCTCCAGCGACTGGACGAAGCGGCAACTCAACGATCTCGTCGAGTATCTCAAGTCACTGGGGGCAGCGGAGGGATCCCGACGATGATGCAGGCAACGCGACTTCTAGCCCTCTGCTCCACCCTCGTGTGCATCACCGGCGCGACCGCCGCTCCCCCCTTCTATGACACCTGGCAGACCTTCACCACGTCGGACGGCCTGCCCAGCGACAAAGTCATGTGCGTCCTCGCCACGGACGATGCCGTCTGGGTGGGCACGGATCACGGCCTGGCCCGCTGGTATGAAGGCGAATGGTCGAGCTACATGCGATCGGACGGTCTTGCCCACGACGCGGTGATGTGCCTCGCCCAGGATCCCGACAGCGGCGACATCTGGATCGGCACGTTGGGGGGACTGACTCGATACTCCGCCGGACGCTTCGACACGTTCACGCAACTCAACAGCGGGCTGGTGAATGACGTGGTGTACGGCGTGACCGTCCATCGCGGAGAGGTCTGGGCCGCCACCGCCGCGGGTACGAGCCGATACGAGATCGCCGCCAAACGATGGAGCATCTACGACGAAACGAACACCCCCATGCACGAAATCTGGTGCTACTCGGTGACGGGGGCCGGTGACCGTATCTATCTCGCGGTCTGGGGCGGCGGGCTGCTTGAATACCAGATTGATCGGGACCACTGGAAGGATTACCGGGACCCGGACGGGGAGATGGAGATCGACCTGTTCCGCAATGACGGACTCGTCCATGATGTCGTTGCGAGCGTAACGGTCGATGAGGCGGGGCGCGTCTGGGTGGCGACGTACTTCGGGCTCAGCAGTTATGACGGGAGGAAGTGGCGGAACTTCATGGATCACGACAGTCCCCTGATCAGCAACTTCGTGAATTTCGTCGCCGCGAAGGGAACCAACTGCTTCATCGCCACCGACAACGGGCTCAACGTCTCCGATCGGGAAAACTGGTGGAGCTACCAGCGCGATCCGGAAACCGGCCGGGGAATCGTCGTCTGGTATCCGGCCGGGGCGCCGCTCCAGAAGTTCGAAACCGACACGATCTTTCCCCACAACTACATCCTCGGCATCAGCTTTCAAGGCGACGACCTCTGGCTCGCCACGGAGCGGGGAGTAGCGCGGGGAAGCTGTACACAAGCACAAACCGTAGGGGTGGAAGTGAAGGCATTGAAACTTGATGAATCGCGGACAGTCCCGGCTCTCGAACCGGAGCGAATCGTGGTCCGCACGGAGAAAGATAACCAAATTGAAGGAGCGCAACCATGAAACGAATGGACTTGAAGAATGGAGATTTGCTTGTCGATATGAAGAAGCGAATCAAGAAAACCCCGATCGAAAACCACAAGGTCTTGAACGAGGCGTACGACTACGAGAGCAAGGTCTCGTTCGTGCGGGGCATGCGGGTTGAGTTGGACAACTGCATCATGCTGTACATCTCAGGTACGGCCAGCGTGGACGAGGATGGTCGATCGATCCATCCCGGCGACCTTAAGGCGCAGACCTGGCGGATGTTCAAAAACATCAAGGCCCTTCTTGAAAGCGAAGGCGCCGACTGGCACGACATCGTCCGCACCACCTGCTACCTCGCGGACTTCCGGCATTACGACGAATTCAACGAAGTACGCAACGCCTTCTACGAGGAAGAGGGGCTCGATCCCGTGCCCGCCAGCACCTGCATCGAAGCCCGCATCTGCCGGCCGGATCTGCTCGTGGAAACCGAAGCCATTGCCATGATTCCCAAGGGTCGAGAACGATGAACCAGAGTACGCGGACATCGATACGCGCCTTGATACGGTCGTGGGGTAGCCCCCGTCGTGTCCGCATCGTCCTCATCCTCTTCGTGTTTACCGCCTTGTGCGGACCAACGACGATCGCTGCACAATCGCCGGCTTCTCAAACCCAGGAGCCGGCGGCGCCACAGGGAACGGAATCACCGTCGCCCGGCAATTATGGACGGACCCCCGACACCGTCATCCCCTATCGGAATTTCCGTGATCCGTACCTGCGGTTCTTCCAGACGCCGGTGAAATTCCTCGGCACCGGTCGAGAGACGATCCTCCCGACGCTCCCCGATACCGTGCGCATCGGCTTCTTCGGACCGCTGGAGTCGGCTCCGGACGCCGACCTCGGGCGGGCGATGCTCGAGGGGGTGACGCTGGCGATCGAGCAGGCCAACGAGGCGAACGGTTATCGGGGCGTTCCCTTCGAGTTGGTCGTTCGCCAAGATAGCGGCCTGTGGGGAGCCAGCTCCAACGAGATGGTGGCGTTCAGGTACGAGGACGAGGTCCTGGCCGTCATCGGCTCCATCGACGGTGCCAACACGCATATCGCGTTACGCGTCGCCCTGAAGATGCACATGCCGATGATCAACACCGCCACCACGGATCCCACCCTGACGGAAACCAACATCCCCTGGCTGCTGCGCTGTATGGCGGACGATCGCCAGCAGGGCTACGCGCTGGCCTATCACATATTCAAGGAAATCGGAATCGGCAAGGTCCTCGCCTTCCGCGTGAACGACCGTTTCGGTCGAACCGGGATCGGAGAGTTCCGCGATGCCGCACGCCGGCTCCGGCATCCGCTCCTCGCGGAGCTGCGCTGGGATCGCGGCGAGCGGGATTTCTCGATGCAGCTCGATCGCATAGAGGCGTTGGCCCCGGAAGCCGTGGTGGTGTGGGGCAATGCCGCGGATTCAGCGGCCGTGGTCAAGGCTCTCCGGGAACGGTTTCCATCGATTCGCATTTTCGGTTGCGATCGCCTGGCTTCCGAGAGCTTTCTCAAGGATGCCGGAGAGGCTGCGGAAGGGGTCGTCGCCGCCGCCACTTACGATCCGACGCGCGATAATCCCCGGCTTGAGGCGTTCGTCGATGCCTATGTACGTCGCTTCCATCACGAACCGGAGACCTTCGCCGCGCATGCTTATGACGGAGCGAACATTCTCATCGAGACGATCCGCAAGGCGGGCCTGAATCGCGTACTAATCCGTGATGCGCTCTATGACTATTCGCAATACGCCGGCGTGACCGGATCCATCCTCTTCGATACGACCATGAACGATGTCGGTCCCGTGCATCTGGCGACCGTCGAAGACGGCCGATTCACCTATCGAGTAATGAAGTACGACGCCGACCGCCGGACGAGTCTCGATGTGGGCGTCAAACCGTATCGGTCGCTGGCGGATACCGCCCCAATCGCGCGGTCACCGATCCGTCTCGACGCAGACCACTCCATCGTTCGCATCGGTTGCTTTCTGCCTCTCGATGAGACGGGCGAAAACGTCATGAAAGGCGTTCGTCAGGCCCTCGATGAGCTGCAGATCAAGCAGCCGGGGGAACCGCGAATCGAGATCCTCGTGCGTGACACCAGAGGCGTCTGGGGGGACGAGGCGTCGAAACTGGTTCAGCTCATCACCGAGCACAACGTGCGGGCCATTATCGGATCGACGGAGCGACGCGGCACGCACCTGGCCGAGATGCTGGCCGCAAAGATGCATTTTCCGATTGTCTCGCTGTGCGCCACGGACGCCTCGATCACGCAGATCCCCCTGCCGTGGGTGTTCCGCCTCACATCGAGTGAAGACCCCGCAGTCTCCCCGCCACCCCCAACCAGTTCGGCATACGCATTGGGCCACGATGCGGCGACGCTCCTCGTCGATCTCATCCGCGACGGCGCCGAGAGCCGCAGGGAACTGCGAGATGCGCTGGCCGGGATCGCGTGGCGCGAAGGTTTGACCGGAACGTATCGCTTCGATCCGCTGGGCAACCGCCTCGAACTGCCCCAGAATCGTCTACCTGAAGTTCAGTCGGAGTTTCACCCATGATCGTGCAGATGAAATCACAATGTGCCAAAGAAGATATCGAGCATGTCATCGAGATCCTCGACGAAGCGAACACGCAACACTTCCTCATCGAGCTTTCGGGTATAAAGATGATCGAGGTCTTCGACTTTTCGCATAACCTGGATATTGACCGCCTTAAAAACTCGCCCATGGTGGAGCGTGTCGTCAAGAAGTGCACACCCTATCTGGCGGCAAAACAGGATTCGACCGACGAGACGTATCAGATCACGCTCGGCGAACACGCCACGTTCGGCGGGAAAAAGCTTGGCATCATCGCGGGTCCATGCAGCGTGGAAACGCAGGGTCATTTGCTCGAGATCGCTCACGCCGTCAGTGAGGCCGGGGCTGTCGCCCTGCGGGGTGGAACCTTCAAGCCGAGGACTTCGCCTTATTCCTTCCAGGGGCTCGGCGAGGCGGGGCTGGAAATGCTGGCCCTGGCCGGGGAGGAGACCGGCCTGGCGATCGTCACGGAGGTCATGGGTGTGGAGCACATCCCGCTGGTCTCGAAATATGCCGACGCCCTGCAGATCGGGTCGCGCAACATGCACAACAGCAATCTGCTCCTCGCGGTTGGACAGCAAGCCAAGCCGGTGCTACTCAAACGAGGCTGGAGCGCGACCCTCGCAGAGTTCCTCATGGCCGCGGAGTACATCATGCTGGGCGGAAACCGCAATGTCATACTCTGCGAGCGCGGCATCCGCACGTTCGAAGAATTCACACGCAATACACTCTCTCTGGCGGTCGTGCCGGAAATCAAACGCGTCTCGAGACTGCCGATCATTGCGGACCCGTCTCACGGCACGGGCCGTCGTCATCTCGTCGCCCCCATGGGCAATGCCGCAATCGCCTGCGGCGCGGACGGCCTGATCATCGAGGTGCACCGGGCCCCGGAGCAGGCCTGGTGCGACGGCGACCAGTCGCTGAGTCATCAGGAATTCGAAGCGTTCATGAAGAGTCTGCCCGCTTTCGCCGAGGCGGCCGGGCGAACGCTCTAGCCGACAGCCGGTTGTTTTTACCTGTCGTGATATGAATCTCTTTTAAACTTTCCAATTCAGCAACTCAATTTGACGTTGTTAGCCAGTGCCAGCCTGAGAGTAGTTTATTGCCGCCATTGTCACCCTTCGCCCCGTTCCAGACCGCGAAGCTGATCGGAATTCGAGCTTCGGGCGTGAACTGAATAGCCGTTCCATCGTCGGTTACCAGTGAACGTACGAGGATGACGCGCCACATGCCACGCGACCAGGCCGAAGCAGTGACGACGCCGGAAGATGCTCGATCCCTCGGGGGACCTATTCCGAATGCGATTTGCTCGTGAACAACCGACACCTTGGCAGTTTCATTCTCACTGGGGTTGCCGAAGTCTCCGTTTGCCTGATCATTCGCCAATTCAAAGAGATACCATCCCCGAGCCCTCGCTGCTTGAATATCTTCGAGAGTACAGGGTCGGCCAGTCGAAGCTTCACATAGTCGATCTGCCGCCCAGTGCCAGGCGTGGATGGGAACCGCATCTTCAATAACAGGCACATCAAGTCCAAGGGCCATGGCGGGCACATCTTTGCCCAGGCCAAACATAACCGCCATCGCATCTGGGTAGAGCCCTTCTCCTTGCAGCAGATCCAGCGATTCATCGTGCCAATCCACGCAAATCGCAAGTTGATCCGCAAAGTGGACCGCACGGACCTCAACAAACGTCGTGTGCTCTTCACGTTGCAGGAGGGGCTTGATGGACACCAGCGTCGGCTCGATGCCCAACCAGGCAATATGGGCGGGATCCGTAAGTATGGATTCATCCGAGATCGATTCGACCAGGATTTCCGCGCCGGAGGGGCGTCCCGGCGGCTGAGGCGTCACCCGCAAACTGCGAATAAACGAAACCAGCGCCCATGCATCCATGACATTGACGGTTTCATCATCGTTTTCCTGGGTCAAGGCCATCTCATACGCCACCATGGGCGTGCCGGGGACGCCCTTCATGATCGTGCGGACGAGGTCCTCGGGATTTTGCCCGGTTTTAAAGAGGCCGGAAGTGAGATCCGCCGGGCGAACGGGCTTTTCCAGCATATCCACAAGGCTCGAAGCGTTGATGCCATCGCCCCGACCACTATCGCCATGGCAACTGTTGCACGCCAGAGTTGTAAACAATTCCTTGCCGCGGGCGACCATCGCCGGCGTCCAGGGGGGACGCATCCCGACTTGGACGGACTCTTCCTCATAGAAGCCACCTTCAGCCTCTTCTCGAATATTCGCCACATAGCGGGCGAGTCCGGCAATGCTGGGTTCGGACAGGACATTGCCGAATCCCGGCATGGCGCTGCGGGGCACGCCTTGGGTGATGATGCGCTGCAGGTCGAGAATCACCTGGTTGCGATTGCCGCCGCGGGTGGCATATCGGAAGGGGCTGCCGATGAAGTCGCGGGGGCGCGGGAGCAGATATTCCGCCGCCGGTCCGTCGCCCTCGCCGCCACTGCCGTGACACGATGCGCAATGCGTTCCAAAGAGACGATGCGTCGTTTCGGGATCGGGCAGATCGATGGGGTTGACAACTTCGATGATCTCTTCGTCCCAGTCTTCGAACTCATCCAGGTCGTACAAGGCATCATCCGACTCCACCGAGGTATCGGCTCCTACTGGGCCGGCCTTACCCGAGAGCGCAATCATGCGGTTCTCACCATCGGTCCCGGTGAGAACCGCCGGGATCGCCACTTCGTGCGGCACGCTGATGGAAACGGCATACCAGAGGATGACGAAATTGATGACAAAGACCGCCAGGATCGACCCGTAGGTGATCAACGGGGACAAGGTCTCAGGATGATTGATCAATTTATTGTTCATCATTGCTTCCTGAAAATTGGTGGATTGACCTCTTCCGCAATAACAAAATCACTTCTGATCGGTCCCGCCCCATCCAGTACCGGCTAATTGGCGGACTGAAGAAATCTGAGAATCGACTCGTGCTCCTCGACCGTAAGTCCGGCTCGCACCCGCATGTGATGCATGACCACCTTCCATTGGGTGTCGTTGAGCGAGGACGGTGTGCGGATGTTGTGGCAGCGGATACAGTTTTGTTCCCACAATTTCGCGCCCGCGGCATTAAACTCAGGTTGTTCATCCTCCAATTGAGCAAGATTGTAAGTCGGCGTCGCATCTGCCATGTCCATCCTGCTTTCAGACTGGCAGCCTAATACAAGAATGCTGACGCCCAGCGCCAAAAGGAGACCCATGAAAATCAACCAGTGTCGTTGCTTGGGATTCATCGTATTTATCCTTTCAGAAACCGATGACAAACATCGCCATGAAGGCGTCGGTGCTGTTGCCCTCAACCTCCGTGGATTGATAGGCGACCTTGAACATGGAATTCGGAGCGAGGTAATAGTTGACGCCGATCGTCCAACGCTCGTGATCGTGCTGCCCGTCCGGCGCCCCGCTGGGGACATCCAGTTCTTCGTAGCGTCCGACGAATTCAAAGTTTCGCAGGAACTTGATATCACTGAGCGTGGGGCGGTAGGCCGCCTGGAAGTAGAACCCGTCACGCTTGTTGTCGTAGGTCAGGGGGCCGAAATCCAGGCCGTCGGGATCGAAGGTGACCGTATCCACATCCGAATGCACATACTCGAATCGCAGATCGATCATGCCGGAAATCTGCTGCACCAGCCGGACGTAGCTGACATCAATCCCCTGGAGCAGGGCGTCGGCGGGACCGACGTCATCGCCGGTGGCATTGACGCCGCTGAACAGGAAGGAGTATCCGATCTCCAGTTCCGGAATCGGGAGTACGCCGATCCGTCCGCCTATGGCCTTGTTGTTATTGATATCGTTGAAGTTCTCGAACTCAAGCAATCCCGCCTCTTCCTCCTCTTCGGTGTTGAGGGCGGGGCCGTTGGTAAGGTAGAAGGCATAATTGATCTTCATGTCCTTGACGGGAAAACCGCCGCGCAAGTACACGCCGACGCTGGAAAAAGGCACCAGGCCGTCATGGGCGAAGGCCAGGGGCATGTTCGGCAACTTGTTGATCCACTGGGGATGCAGTCGCTCGGCAAAGACGCCGAACGGGGTGAGAAATTTGCCCGCCCCAAAGGTCATGTAGTCGTTGATGATGTAGGAACCGTGGGCGTATTCAAGTTCGACTTCGGTGCTCCCGTGACCATGTTCGCTCTCAAGCTCGAACTCGAGTTCGCTCTCGAAGAACAAACGATCATTGATCTCCCACAGAATGATCGGAACAAACTTGGCTGTGAAGCTTGAGTCCATCCCTTCCGTATCCATGAAACGGGTGAATGCGAATCCCGCCAGATGAAAATTGGAGTCGCCGGGCATGTTGGATTGCAACTGACGCTCGATTACGTCCAGCCGGAGCTGTGATCGCTTTAATTCCAACCAGGACGCCCCATCTGGTGACTCGCCCGGTTGAGAAGACAGGTTGAGTGGCCGCTTGGACATGTCCTGCATCTTCTCCTGCATGGACTCGAAGTCACGCTTGAGTGATTCATACTCCTCGCGGGAGACGTATCCGGACTCCGCGCTCTGGCCCTGGGCTTCAGCCCCTGGGGCGAGAGCCATGCCGATGCAGGCGGCGTAAGCTATTGTGCTTCTGGGGTACATTGAACTATCTCCTGTGCTTTGAATATCACTTGGCACTCAGCGTGAATTCCACCCGCGCTTCTTCGCCGGGTTTCACCGTCACCTGCTGAGTGACCTGACCGAGGGTTTCGTGCCAGAGCGAAAGCGTGTACGTGCCGGGGGGGACGTCGTTCAACTCGAATGCGCCCTTCTCGTCGGTCACCTCGTAGTACGGATGCTCCGCCACGACGATGTACGCCACCATCCAGGGATGGATGTCGCATTTCACCTTGATGTGTTCTGGACGGCGAAACTTAAGCTTGGTTTCCTTGATCACGCCGGGCATCGCGATGTTCTTCGGGCGATTCTTTTTCGAGTAGGTGTGAACGTTGTGCAGGATGCCGTCGCTGTTGAGGACTTTCAGGGGTTGGCCCAGTCCGACCACTGCGATATGCGGCTCGAACCTGCAACCGATCTGGTCGATCGTGGGTTTGTCCTTGTCCTCAGAAGGTTTCGCAAAGGGTTTGCCCAGCCGGATGCCCTTGATGGAGACGACCGCCCACTGGACCTCCTTGTCATCGGAAACGACGAGTTCCTCGCTGTAGATGGGGTCCGCGTGACAGATGTCTTCCTTGGTCTTGACATCCACGCGCTGGGGAGTCGGCGTGGGTCCGTCGTAATGAACGACGCCGACGATCGTGCCGCCGTTCTTCACAATTTGGGCCTGGTAGCCCTTCTTCTTCGCAGACTGGGCGAAGGCTGTCGATGCCGCAAGGCCCAGGAGTGCGACAAATACCAGAATGATTTGAATTTTTTGTCTGTTCATGACTCGTGCCTTTCAATTACTTTCAAGTTCTTTCAACGACCGGCGGTGGGTAACGGCTGCCCCATCAGAAAGCGCGTGTAGTACACGAGCTGCCAGATGTCATCGTCGCTTAGGAGCGACTGGGAGGGCATAGGAGTTCCCGGCATACCGCAGCGGAGACGCTTGAACAATTCAACGGGATCGGACCCGCCCTGAATGGGTTCCGACACCAGATCGCGCACCGAAATCGGGCGACCAAGATCATCAAGCGGCATGTCCAGTCCGTCGCCGCGCCCGTTGGAGCCGTGACAAGATCCGCAGCTTGCCAGGTACAGATCCCGGCCCCGCTGCATGTCCGGCAGAAAAACGGGCCCGGGCATGGGAACGGTGATGGGCTCCTCCGAGGTGACCCGCTCCTGCGAAATCTCCTGGATTTCCGATTCATCCATCCCCTCCGAGGCAAACTCCTCGCGCAGACGCTCGGCCCAGCCCAGGCGATTCAGCTCGAGCACGAAATCGGACAGCGCCGAGATATCCTCGTCGGACAACCAGGGGCCGGAGGGCATTTCGCCATGCACCCGTCCTGAACCGATTGTGAAGGCGAGATCCTCTTTGGTCGGCACGCCGTCCATGGTGGAGATATATCGGAACGGTTCATTCCAGAAATCACGCGGCACGGTGTTCAGGGCGATGGCGGCCGAACCATCTCCACGACCCTGCCTGCCGTGGCATGCCGCGCAATGATTCTGAAACAACTCGTACGCGCGAGATCCTTCGGCGACGATGGGGCTGAGTTCAGCCAGACTTACCGTTTGTGACTGCCTCTGGCAAGCGGAGACAATCAGTATGACCGCAACGCTTGCGCCGAGCAGCAACGGCAGGATCAGTTTTCTCGTGACTGAAGTGTTTTTCACCTTCATAGCTATGTGCCTTTCTGCTGAAATTCATGACCAGTGTGTTGCGTTTCAGATTCGCTGTTTGATGATGCTTCACTTCCTAGTGAATCAGGTAGAGCAAGGGGAACAGGAAGATCCAGATGACGTCCACGATGTGCCAGTACAATCCGCCGAGATCGACGGGGGTGTAGTATGCGTTGCTGAAGTGGCCTAGCAGCGTGCGCACGAGCAACCATGCAATGACGATCAAGCCGATCAGCACATGCAACCCGTGCAGACCAGTCAACAGGAAATAGATGCTGAAGAACAGGTGGAGATCCCGGGGTCGGTTGGGATCCAAACGGGGGCTGGTTGCCTCATTCTGCGATGCCGAACTCGACTCCGATATCGCATCGTTATCGGGCAGGTGAAATCCGCTCGGTCCCGGCGCCGCGAACGGAATGGTGGACGCGGTGATCAGGATAGATTTGGCCCCGTCCGCAGGATCCGTAATCACGTCGCCGACATTGGCTTGCAGCGTTCTCACCGAGGCGATAATGTCCATCAGATCCTGGTCGGTGAGTCTCACGTTGCCGCCCCGCGGCAGCATCGCCACGCCGCTCGTGTTTTCCGGATCTTCTATGGGACGACCGACCTGGAGAAATTGCAGGAAATCCTCGTCGCTTCGTTCAGCCACGAAGTGACTTGTATTGAGCGCTTTGCCCAATCCCGGCAACCCCTGACCCTGCGCCCCGTGACAGGGAAGGCACGTGGCCAGATATTGCTTGCGACCTCTCTTCGGGTCACCCGGTTCGAGCGACGGCAATGCCGCCCCAGCTTCTTCCTGTCGTCTCAGCAGCAACTGATACGCCTCATGCGGCGGAGTTTCATAAAGGCCGGTCCCCCAGACGAG
Source organism: Planctomycetota bacterium (assembly GCA_022560875.1). GTDB lineage: Bacteria > Planctomycetota > Phycisphaerae > Phycisphaerales > SM1A02 > JADFSH01. The sequence goes on from JADFSH010000023.1 coordinate 25,105, forward strand.
ATTGTCGTGAAACTTGTGCGAGTATTCGATGTACTTGATGCCCAGAAAATCAAGGCCGAAGAAGAGCGTCAGGCCGAGAAAGACCGCCAACTCCCGTTTCTGGTTCGTCTGCGCGCAGTACACCGCAATCGCCATCGTGCAACTGCTCAGGATGAGAACCACCGTATTGATCGCGCCCCAGGTTGTGTCGAGGTATTGGCTGCCGAAGGTGAAAAGTTCCGGGCGATTCCCTCGAAAAACCGCATACAGACAGAACAGCCCTCCGAACAACAACACTTCCGTACCCAGAAACAGCCACATGCCGAGTTTTGCGGCTTCGAATTGCTGCCTCGGCGAGTCAAAGTGATGAGCTAAGTGCCCATGTGCCTTGAATTCGGAATTGATCGTCTCAATCGGCATGACATACTTCACTCGCGATCCACTCCGTGGAATTGGCGGTCATCCGTTCGGGTCAGCGCGACTGCCGCCGCCTCGATGATTCGCTTGAGTTCCGAGAACTCCGTCGAGGTCATGTAGTAGAAGACCCCTTGTTCAATGATCGAGGCGTCCTCGATCGACGACGCCTCGCTGATGGCGATGATTCGAACACCCGCCCATTCCATCCTCAGGATTTCGATTTTTCGCTGAGTCTCCCCCTGCCGCTGCTGAACACGGTCAAGCACGGCAATATGCGGCCGGCTACGCTTGACCGCCACCGAAAAGCCCTCTGCCGGGGCCGTCAGATACAACTCGAACGCTTCTGCATTCAGACCCTGCCGGAGCAGTTCGAACGTTTCCGTTGGTATTGAATCTAACAGAATCCTGATCACGATTAACCTCTTTCAAGGCGCACCAGGTGTGCCTTGAATAAGTCATCGCAAAGATCATACCGAAAGTCATGACGTGCCGGAATATTCAGAATCCCCCATTCCAGCTCAATACGTGACATTCGATTCAGAAGACAAAATCAATAATCGAAGTCGAGGAGCACAAGTGTCACATTCGCGCGACACCCTGGATAGTTCATGCTCTGATCGAGCTTCAGTGTGACCCAAGTACTCCAAACAAAGGGGTTGCCGACGATAACCACCCGCGCCTCAGAAATGTGACAGATTGGGCAGGTGATTCACGTGAGTGAGGCGCGAGGGTCCGAGAACCCGATCCACATGCCTGAAGATCCAGAAAAACGGATTGATTATTTTCGAAATTGCTCCGGTTCGATCTGATACTTCTTCAGAATCCTATAAAACGTCCCGCGGGGAAGTTTCGACTCACGGGCGGCCCGGCTCACATCGCCTTGGCATCTCTCCAACAGGTTTGCAAGATACTCCCGCTCGAAGTTTGCCGCGTGTTGATCGCGCAGATAGAAGAATCCCCGATCATTACCGAGGCCCGTCGTGCCGGCTCGATCGACCAATTCACCTGGCAGATCGTCGATTTTCAAGATCCGGTCTTTCGCCATGACCAGCGTTCGACGAATGACGTTCTGAAGCTCGCGGATGTTGCCCGGCCAGGCGTAGCTCGACAGCACTTCGAGCACATCAGCTTCCATTCTTACATCCGCCTTGCCGGCCTGAGTCGCATACTGGTCGATGAAATGTTCGATCAGCAAGGGCAAATCATCGATGCGCTCGCGAAGGGGCGGCACTTCGATCCGCGCCACGTTAATCCGATAATAAAGATCAGACCGGAATCGATTCATCTCCACCTCTTCATCAAGATTGCGTGCGGTGGCAGAGACGATTCTTACGTCAAGATCGATTTCTTCCTTCCCGCCAACTCGTCGAATTCTCCGCTCCTGAAGGGCGCGCAACAGCTTGGCCTGGAGCCGAATGGGCAACTCACCGATCTCGTCGAGAAAGAACGTCCCCTTATTCGCGAACTCGAGCAATCCCAGACTGCGCGCGTGGGCACCGGTAAAGGCGCCGCGCTCGTGACCGAACAGTTCGCTCTCCAGCAGATCTTCGGGAATAGCGCCACAATCGACCGGGACGAACCGGTGCTTTCGCCTTGAACTCTGCTCGTGAATGCTGCGGGCGACGAGTTCCTTGCCCGTACCTGTCTCTCCGATGATCAGTACATCCACATCCGACTCAGCGATGCGTCGAATCGTGTCGTACATGGCTTGCATTACCGAGCTTTGCCCTATGATCTCACCGAAACGGCTTACTCGTGTCACCTGGCGATGGAGCAGTCGATTCTCCTCCCGAAGTTGCCTGGTTTCCAGCAGTCGCCTTGCCGTGGCAAGCAGATCCTCCGGGAGAAAAGGCTTTGTAATGTAATCCGCAGCCCCCAGCTTCATGCTCTGAACCGCCGTCTCCACGCTCGGAAAGGCCGTCATCATCAGCATGGCGAGATTCGGATCCTGCTCCCGGGCCAGACGCAGGAGATCGATGCCGCTCAGACCGGGCATCCGATTATCGACGATCAACAGATCGAAGGATTCCTGTTTGAACCGTTCGGCGGCCTTTTGACTGTCCTGTTCCGTGCAGACTTCGGCGTCAGGAAGTTTCTTGAGGATTGCCGCGCACACCTCAAGCATGCCGGTTTCATCATCGACAATCAGAATGCGTTTCCTGGCCATAAGGTACTTCCGATGATCATTCCAGTGCTGCGACTGGCAACCTTACCGTGACTCGCGTGCCTTGACCAACTTCACTCTGCACATCAATCTCACCGCCAAAACTTCGAACCAACCCCTGACAGACCGAGAGCCCAAGCCCCGTACCCTTGCCTGGCTCCTTCGTCGTGAAGAAGGGCTCGAAGATTCGATCAAGTGCCTCGTGGGAAATTCCGCTCCCGGTGTCCTGCAGGGTGATGCTCAACCAGTTCCCGTGTTGATCGTCACTCTGATCACTTTGAGACATTCGGATTGTCAACGTCCCCCCGTCGGGCATCGCATCAATGGCATTGAGCAGGAGATTGAGGAACACCTGCTCGAGTTCATGGGCATTGGCAAGTACGGTCGGAAGTGACCCGCCGATATCCTTTCTCAGCTCAATGCCCGCATTGTCGGCACGCTGCTCTATCATTGACAATGCACCGTTCAATGATGGGCGAATGTCAATAAACTCACGTGCCGCCGTTGAGGGCCGACCATATGAGAGAAGTCCTTGGGCGATGTCGGCAACGCGGTCAGACAGCGTGATGATTTTCTCCAACTCGTTTGCAATTTCCTGGCCCATCTCCTCCCGCCGATCAGACAGAAGGAGCCGAGCTTTGGCGCTGATAATAGCGATTGGGTTATTGACTTCATGTGCCACTTTTCCGGCCAATTCACCAACCGCGGCCAATTGACCGGCTCGAATGAGCTGTGCCTGGGTCTGCTTCGGCTCGGTGATATCCTGAGCCACTTCGACGACTTGATGAACATGACCGGCGGGATTTCGCAAGGGCGCGGTCGTGACCATGAAGAATCTCCGGCTCGTCGAAGAAGGACTGCCTTCGTCAAGCATAACCTCATCAGTGGTGAGTTCTGTGGATCGTGATTGGCCATCTTGGAGTGTCTGTCGGGCCGCTGAGTCTGGGCCATCCAACCGTTCAGTGATGGGCGAACAGGGATCATCTTTCCCGAACCATTTCTGCCATCGTTTATTCATCCAGACGGAACGGAGATCAGAATCCAGAACCCGCAATGCCGTGCCGGTGTTCTCCAGTGATTGATCCAACAGTTGGCTTTCCGCCAAAGCCCTCCCGGCCATTTTTTTCAGTTGTCTCTCATCGTGCCTCTGTCGCTCGGCTACCACGACGACAAAATAAGCTGAGAGAAACAAGATCGCGGATTGCAGACCCACTCGGACGGAAACATAGAGCGGCTCATGGGCAGCATGAAGTTGTTCTTCTGCATTGGCGAAATGAGGAAAGATTTGCAACGTATAGTGCTCGATGAGTTCTGTCGCTTCAGCCAGGGCGAGCAATCCAAAGAGGACGCTGGCCGCGATCGCCACCGTGTAGCATTGCCACCGGGTCAGTATGATGCCGCCGATGATGACATGCAGGAGCATGAGGGTGGATAGCGGGTTCTCGATCCCGCCCGAGAAATGCAGTAGAACGGTCAATATTATCAAGTCGAAGTAGACCTGGAGTTGCAGTAAATATCGCTTCAACGATCCCGAATGAAGCAGGGCCGTATAAACAAGATTGGTTCCTGCTAAGACGGTGATCGTCAGTATGAGTGGCCACAAAACCACCGGGGGGAGGAGTGGCACAACCAGAACGCAGATGAACACCGACGCCGCAGCTACAACCACGGCGACCCATCGCAAGTGGATGAACCATCGCGCATAGGATTCAACCCGCTCCTGGTGGGCATGATCCAGCTCGTACAGCCGCTCATCCTCGGATGGAACCGTTTCCAGCAGTGGAGGTAATCGACGGATGATGACCCACCCCACCAATAAAGCGGCAATTACTGATGACAGCACGCCTCTCGTGATATGAAGGCCATGCAGCAAGCGTGTGTCGGCATCACTGAGCCATGTTCGCTCAACGATTTCATAGAGGACGAAGAAGATCACAACAACACTCAGGGCGATCAGCATGGCCGGGATCAGATGGTGCCTCGGCTTGCTCCGTACCTCTGCATGTCCTTCTCGTTCACTGGCATTCATATCAACAGCCTCAAAGTGGTCCGCCGCACATTCTACCTCAACTAGACTCCAGTCATGAACAGAACCCAACTGACCTTTACCCCTCAAATCGATCCTCCTCCGGTGATAGTCTGGAGGCGGATCAAGGAGGACCGGTCATGCGTCGGAAACGCTATTCAGCGAGAAAAAGAAGATCGGTTCGTCTCGTGACCGGCGTACGGATCGCGTTCGCTCTCCCGCGCTCGTAGCTCCTTGTCGAATAGTTTCGATCGGATGGGCACCATCCTGCGCCAAAAGTGAGCAATTTTGAGTCGGTAGTAAGTGGGTATCCAGTTGGCAGCGAGTGGTTATTCAGTGGCGTCAGCGGCGATTCTGGGCCTAGAAAGGCCCTTGTCGCACTCTCTTAATCAGCGGGTCACGCGTTCGAGTCCTGTTCAGGACACTTTCGAATCGGCTTTGACAACAACGTCAGGGCAGATTTCATTTTGACAGGACTCAAACCGGTATCGAATTGGGCAAGGTACGCAGTTCGGCTGAGTTTTTGCACCATCCTGGCGTGGCTGATCCGCGGCGTGTGCCAGCCTTGCCTGAAAGTGCCCGATCAATCGCGGTGCGCTTCATACGCCTCGGGCGTGTCAAGGTCGAGTACGGTCTGCGGATCATCGATGCTGACCCGCAAGCACTTTGCCGGATGCAGAGTCCAGAAAGCGCGGAGACCACCCGAGCCGGTGAACGCGAGAATGTCCTCGACGAACGATCGCGGTATCAGGACGGGATGCCCTCCGCGGCCCCGGTACTCCGGGATGATGACGCACTGCGGGTGAGAGCGATTCTCCTCGAGCAGTGTCATGACCGTTGATGGGCGAACTTCCGGATGATCTGCGGGATGGAGAAGAACGCTCGTCATCGTGTCTTCGATGATTGCCCGGCGAAGCCCGACTTTGATCGATTCGAACATTTCCGCGTCGGGATCGGCATGGACCGGAACAAATTCGCGCCCCTCCAGCGCGGCGGTTACTGCCTCCGCTTCGTGACCAAGCACAACTATCATTCGCCGGCATTGCGAGGCAATCGCGTCGAAGGCAGACTCGATGACCGTTGAAGAAAGCTGTTCAGCATCGGTGTTGTGCGGCCAGGGAAGGAGTTGTTTCGTGGTGCCCATGCGCCGCCCCCGCCCTGCCGCAAGCAGCACGCCCATGATGAACGGGTCACTTGTCGATACATGTCTCATGGTCGCGCCACCGAGCCACCCGGATCGGAACTTGCGAGAGCAAACGGCCCTTTCACCAGTTCTATGGAATCACTGCGTCTGACCTTAACGAGCTGGGCGGCGATGGATAATGCGATCTCATCCACCGTGACCGACCCGATGTCGATCCCGATCGGCGCCACCACCGCTTCAAGCGCGGCATCATCCAGACCCATCGCACGCAGATCATCAAAGATCACTTGCACTTTGCGTTTACTGCCGATCATCCCTATGTAGCGAGCGCCGCGCTGGATCACCGCCCCCAATGCCTGTTCATCATGACGATGCCCGCGCGTGACGATAACGCAGTATGTCCGATCATCGATGTCGGCGGCCTTCAACGCACCGGCGATGTCGCCTGACACTTTCTTCGCCTCCGGATGGGCGAACCTTTCAAGCATATCCTCGCGATCGTCAAACATCGTCACTTCAAATTCCAACCCGATCGCCAGACGGGCCAGCGCCTGTCCGACATAACCCGCCCCGGCAATATAAAGCCGATCTCGGGGCGGCAGATCGAGCGTGTAACGCTGCCCCGTGGAATGTTCATCCTGCACTGCGAATTCAATTGACGTTGACCGGCGATGCTTGACGTCATCGGCGATCGCATCCAGTTCATCCGGATTCGGCAGCGGCGCCACGATGAGGTGAATCGTTCCCCCGCAGATCAGGCCGTCGTCCCCGCCGTCATCGTGATCGAGACTAAACTGGAGGATTCCGGTTCCTCGTTCAGACATTAATGCATGGGCGCGCCGGCGAACTTCGGCTTCGACGCATCCCCCGCCGATCGTACCCCAGGTATTGGCCGCATCGTCCACCAGCATCAAAGCTCCGGCGGTCTGGGGCGTAGAGCCGTGCGTCTTCACGATCAGACAGGCAACCACTGGCCGTCCGTCTCTTTGAAGACGTGCGGCGCGGCGGAGAAGTTGTTCCATCGGTTCGATCATCGCTTCGATACTCAAGCCTTCTGCGCCGGATTCCGCTCCCGGCCATGTGTTTGCGGAGTCGCGATCATGCCAAATAATTAGATGGCAAATCCATAGTATCAATCGCAGTTACTCCAGAATCCACTATAGCCGCTACAATTCCACCTCGTTTTGGATTCTGCACTCATGCGAATCATTCCAATAAAGGAAAACGCAAGGCATGAAGATTCTGACGCTGGCCATGCAGGTTCCGGATTCCCGGGCGGCGCTCAAGATTTCACCCGGCGGCAAGAGCCTGGAAACCCGTGACCTCAAGCTCATCTGTAATCCCTTCGATGAGTTCGCTGTCGAGCAGGCGGTTCAACTGAAGGAACAGCGAAGCGACGTCGAAGAAATCGTCGTCGCCACAATCGGAGCTGAAAAGCCGAACCAGGCGATCCGCACCGCTCTGGCCATGGGGGCCGACCGGGGAATACAACTGTGCGATGACATCTTCTCCGGTCAGGATGAAATCCTTCTGGCCGAGGCGCTGGCCGCAGCTATTCGCCTTCAGGAAACCACCTTCGATCTCATCCTGTGCGGCAAACAGGCAATCGATACCGATTCCGGCGAGTTCGGACCCGCCCTGGCAGAATTTCTTGATCTACCCCACGTCGGAGCTGTGGTCAAGCTGGACATTTCTGAAGACGGCACAAGTCTTCGTGCGCATCGGCGCATCGAGGGAGCCGAAGAGATTGTCGAATGTCCTCTCCCGGCACTGATCACGTGTGAAAAGGGTCTGATTGAGCCCCGCTATCCTTCATTACCAAACCTCATGAAAGCGAAGAAGAAGCCGCTGCAAATTCTGGCCGCATCTGATCTTCCTGAGCCGGGCTGTCTCACCCCGGGATTGCAACTTCTTGAACTCACCCCTCCGGCACCTCGCCCTCCCTGCACTTTCATCGAGGGCCCCCCGGAAAAAATGGCCCGGGAACTGGTGAAACGTCTTCGAGATGAGGCAAAGGTGATCTGATCATGTCAGCGAATATTCTCATCTTCATCGAGCAGCGATCAGGACGGATCGTTCCCGCTTCCAGACAGATCTTTGCCGTTGCTCAAGAGTTGTCCCTTAAAACCGGCGGCAAGATACATGCAGTGATTGCGGGCGAGGGTATCGGTAATCTTACCGATGAGATCACTCCACTCCAACCTGATTCCATCCACGTCGCGGATCACCCCGAGTTGCGCTTCTATCGGGCGCAGCCTTATGCACAAGCTCTGTGCGCTGCGATAAAAACTTCTGAAGCGCAGACCATACTCTTTGCCACGACTTCGCTCAGCCGCGATCTCGCCCCGCGTCTCGCGGCGAGGTTGAAAGCGGCCATCGCCACGGACTGTCTCGAAGTTTCCACTGAGAATGGCGAGCTTCGCATCAGAAGGCCCATGTACTGCGCCAAGTGCGTCGGTACATTCTCCCTTGCGACGGATCGTGTGCAGATCCTGACCATTCGCCCCAACGCCTATCCCACGCCGGTGCCGCAAGCGGGCACGTCAGCGACGATTCAGAGTCTTGATGTGGCCTTCAGCGATCACGACCTGGCCCTGAAGGTGGTCGATGTCGTCAGCACCAGCGAGGGAGTCAGGGATGTCACCGAGGCGGACATCATCGTATCCGGAGGGCGTTCGCTTCAATCGAAAGAAAATTTCTCCATGCTCTATGAAATGGCGGAAACGCTCGGCGCGGCGGTGGGAGCCTCACGAGCGGCGGTCGATGCGGGCTTTCAGCCCCCCAGTCGTCAGGTCGGGCTGACCGGTAAAATTGTTTCTCCCCGATTGTATCTGGCATTCGGCATTGACGGCGCGATTCAACACCTGGCCGGGATGCGGGGAAGCAAGGTCATCGTCGCAATCAACACCAAGGCCGAAGCGCCGATTTTCAGCGTAGCGACATATGGTTGCGTGGCGGACCTTTTCACCTTGGCTCCGTTGCTGACCGAGGAATTCCGCAATTTAAACGGCTCGAACTGAACACCCAGTAACCAACTTAAATCGAGTACAATGCAGCTCCTCCCACGCTGAGTCATCGGCAAGGGAAGCGAAAGGCCCCGGTCGATGAATCCGCTTGTCATGGCGTTGCTTCTTGTTGCCGCCCTTGGTGTTTTTGGGGTTTCGATCCGGGGTCGGTGGAAGTTGCTGCATCTTTCCGGGGAGCGCCCACATATCGACCGCATCGGAGAGCGATTCCGCCTGACGCTGAAATACGCACTGGGCCAGAAGCGACTCACTCGCTACAAATTCGCGGGACTCGCCCACAAGGCGATCTTCTTCGGTTTTCTTATGCTGCTGCTGCGGACGTTGATCCTCTTCGCCCGTGGCTTTACTGACGATCCGAAATTCGGGTATTGGATCTTTGATTCAGGCGATCTGCTGGGCAATTTTTACGGCCTCATCAAGGATATCTACATCGTGCTCGTCATCACGGGGGTAGTGGTCTTTCTGCATTACCGCCTTGTCATCAAGCCCAAGCGCATGACCCTCAGCGGCGAGGGGGTGCTGATCCTCGCGATCATTCTCGTGATGCTGCTCGCGGATGTGCTGTACGAAGGGGCGGGGCTCGTATTGGCATCGAGAGATGCTGCGGGATTACATTTCAGCATCTGGGAGCCGCTGGGTTCCTTACTCATTCCATTTCTCGAATCTGCACCAGACGGCACACTCGTATTCCTCTACCACCTCGGATTCTGGACCCACGTCACACTGGTTCTGATATTTCTCAACCTGCTCCCTCACACCAAGCATTTTCACATCATCACCGCGATCCCCAACATTTTTATGCAAGAGCTCGAGCCTGCCGGGAAACTCAAGCCCATCGAGGATATTGAGGGGCGCATCGAGCGCGAGGAAACCCTGGGCATCCGCAGGATCGATCAGTTCTCCTTCAACGCCATCCTCGATTTCTATTCCTGCACCGAGTGCGGCAGATGCACCGACCAGTGCCCCGCCGCCCGCACCGGCAAGCTGCTCTCGCCCAAGAAGCTCACCATCGACCTGCGGGATCATCTCTACGCCAACCAATCCGGACTGATAAAAGCCAACGGAGATAAATCAGCAGCGATTGATGATCTCGTACCTGCGGTCATCGATACCGAGGCGTTGTGGGCATGCACGACCTGCGGGGCATGCGAACAGGAATGCCCGCTGCATATCAGCTTCGTGGACAAGATCGTGGACTTGCGCCGCTATCTCGTCCAGGAAAAGGGTGAGTGTTCATCGACGCTTCAGGAGACGTTTTCAAGCATGGAAGCGACGGGCAGCCCCTATGGCGTGGGGTCCGATGAACGTATGAACTGGGCGGCGGGATTGGATGTTCCTCTGCGCAGCGAGACTGAAGACGTGGACATTCTCTTCTGGGTCGGCTGCGCCCCCGCCACCGACGAACGGGCGAAAAGCATCGCCCAGGCCATGGCCCGGCTCCTGAATCTCGCGGGCGTGAAGTGGGCGGTGCTGGGGCCGGAGGAGAGCTGCACCGGCGACGTGGCGCGTCGGGCGGGCAACGAATATCTCTTCCAGGCCATGGCGGGAGCAAACATCGAAACCCTCAACGGTTACCACACGAAAAAAATCCTCACCGTCTGCCCCCACTGCTTCAACACCCTCCAACACGAATACCCGGACTTTGGAGGCAAGTACGAGGTCATCCACCACACCGAGTACCTGGCGAAACTCATGTCAGAGGGAAAGCTCACCCCGACCCACGAAGTCAACACCACTATCGTCTACCACGATTCGTGCTACCTCGGTCGCCTCAATGGCATCTACGATTCCCCGCGCAAAATCCTCGCTTCGATTCCGGGGGTTACCCTCGTTGAAGCAACCGCCTCGCGCGACCGGGGCATGTGCTGCGGGGCGGGGGGTGGACAGATGTTCAAGGAAGATGAGCCGGGCGATGAGCGGATCAACTTCGCCCGGGCCGATCAGCTTCTGGAAACCGGCGCCGACACCATCTCCTCCGCCTGCCCCTTCTGCATGCGCATGCTCACCGACGCGCTGAACACCAGGCAGCATATCGACATCGCTCAACTCGACATCGCCGAGGTGCTCTTGAAATCCGTCACCGGGGCGTGATACGAGCCGCTCCGCTCGCTGAATCTCAGAAATCGCTCCAAGGTCGGCCAGAATTCGTCCAGCCAGTGGCAGCTCGCTTTGTAAACACCGAACTCAAACTCATCCCTCCAGAACTGCCGCCAGGCGACATCGCGCCAAGCGCGGTAGTCGTCCTTCGCCTCATGCAACTGCGGCTCGGGCCCCAGCGCGGGCAGTCCCAGCTCCCGGTTGCCGTGCATGAGGGGCATTTCCGTCTCCGGTCCCGCGTGCAGCGTGTGCAGATACCTCAGACGCTCCATGGATTTGTCGAAGTACACCAGCATGCCCACAATCACACCGTCATCGACGAACTTCTCCTTGGCGGGGAAAACCGCCGCGACGTAGCGCTGATCGAGGTGAACCAATATGCACGGCACAGCATCCAACTCGATGCCCGCCTGACCGACCCAGGCTGTTTCCTGTTTCCAGGCGTGGCTTCGGGTGATCGCCTCGGCGATATAGCGCACTTCCAACGGCGTTTTGATTTCCTGCTCACACACTGGCCCCTCCCCGCGATACGGCTCGTCCCGCTTGCCATCAAAGAACGGACTTCCCCATTGGCAGCCGTCACATCGACAGCAGAAATACAGCCGCACAAGGGCCCAGTGAAAGTTGTCGCGCCAGCGCCGGCTCGCCTCGGCCCGACCCAGGGTGAGGCGATCCTCTTCAAATTGCATCCACAGCGCTCGCCGGTGTCCGGCAAAACGCTGTTCGGCAAGCTCGCCATTCACGCCCTCCTGCGCCCGGGGTCGGACTGGACATTGATCCCGACGCTTCATCTCG
>JADFSH010000132.1 GCA_022560875.1 Planctomycetota bacterium
AGCATGAGCGAGATACAACAATCATCACTGCTCATCGGGGCGGTGTACGTGGTGCTGTATCTTCTGGGTGCCTACGCCAGTCGCAAGGCGCATGTATTCGCAGATAGCGCCAAGGGCGAGGATCGTGCCGCGCGTCGGATGTGGGCGATCAACTTCGTGATCTTCGCCGGTCTGGGGGCGGCGGCGTACTACGAATTCTTCCCGGGGCTGATCCTGGCCTTCATGCTGATTCACATTCTGCAGAACCTCTGGCGACCGATCCTCATCAGCCGCTTCGACACGCACTCATCCGCGGCCCAGGGCGCGACGATCCTTTCCATCGAGAGCCAGTCCCGGCGGGTGGCCACCATGATCTTCGCCCCCCTCATCGGTTACGCCATCGACATGGTCGCCCGCCACGACTACGGCGGCGAGTTCTGGCCGATCGGGGCTCTGGGGGCGGCGGTAGCACTGGGGTTTGTGGTGACGGGGATCCGACGATCCCGTTGACTGCTTGAACTATCTAGTCATCGTCGTTGGAGATTTTCTCATCTGCGGTGAGGTTGTCGTTCAGTTGTATTGCAATGTCGCGACATGAGCATATGGCTCGCCGACACTGAAACATCATCAGACCCTGTTGGACAATTGTTCCAACTAGAAAGATTCCCAACAGCAAGGATGTACAAGAGAGCCCTAAGTGCAACGAGGTTACGCCAAGGTTGCTTCCCACACCAGTCGGGTTCCAGATTTTCTGGATCCATGACGTCACGCCAAAAACAGGAATAGCCCAGATGAGGAAACGGACAGCTTTGGTCATATAAGTCTGCAACGGAACCATCGGAATACGACCCATGAGCCTTGCAACATGCAGCATCACCATTACGATGGAAAAGGCTCCCCACACATATAGCAGGTCGATTGAGAAATTCATCACCGTGCTTCGAAGTGCCGTGGGTGGCAGGTAATCCAGGAGGCTCATAATCGCCGCATAGAAGATGAGCCCGGGTATGGCAATCCTGGCGAGCAACCGAATAAGTTTCCCTTTTCGATCCTCCTTACGACCTGGATCGGGAGACGCCAAGAGATAAGTGCCGACGCCCATGAGCAACAGACCGATGACAGCCAATGCGGCAAGTCCGGTGAAAATAACATACATCCAACTTTGAGGACCGGTCGCCGGTGTGACCGCTGGAAACACAATGGTGAAGATAATACTTCCAAAAAAGCTGAGGAATAAAATCAAGATGCCAAGCTGACCCGCGATATAGAAACCCAGGCCCCGTGCAATCACCGTTAACCATTTGGGATCTGCTCGCGCCAATTTGTCGCTGTCTTCCGAACGGAAAATCGCCAATCCGCACTCGGGGCAGTCTCCGCCTCTCGACAGTTCACGCAAGTCATAGCCGCATGCGATGCAGAGCAGGTCATCCCCAGGTTCGACGGTTTTTTCATCCACGTTGCCCCCTTACGAAAGCGTCCTCAGCCACTCCCCCATCCGCTTGCACCCTTCGGTGATGTTCTCATCGCTGCAGGCGAAGCTCAGGCGGACGTGGTTTTTTCCGGCCTCGCCGAAATCATTGCCGGGGACTACCGCCACCTTCGCCTCCTCCAGGAGAGCCTCGGCAAACGTCAGGGCCGAATCGATCTTCCGGCCTTCCGGCGAAACCTTGCCGAAGTGCGCGCTGATATCGGGGAAGACATAAAACGCGCCCGTCGGCTTCGGGCAGACAAGACCGGGCATGGCGCTAAGCAGCCCGTGCATCAATGCACCACGTTTCGCAAACGTCTCTCGCATCGACTCCACCGCATCGGCGCTGTTCTCCAGGGCCTCGATGATCGCCCGGTAGCAGAAACTGGTGATGCAGCTTGTCATCTGGCTCTGGAGTTTCGCCATCGCTTTGGCCATCGGACTTTCATCGCCATCGGGGGCCGGCGAGCAGGCGTACCCGATCCGCCAGCCCGTCATCGCGTAGGCCTTGGACATGCCGTTGATGGTGATGACCCGCCCCGCGAGCGAATCCATCGCCCCGAGAGAGAATGGCGCGCAATCGCCGTACACCAGCTTCTCGTAAATCTCATCACTGATGATCGTGATGCGTTCATGTTTCGCCAGGACTTCACCCAGAGCCCGCATCTCGTCCGGGGGGTACATCGTGCCGCACGGGTTGGAGGGGTTGTTGATGATCATCGCGCGGGTCCGGGGCGTGATGGCCTGTTCAAGCTGCTCAGGCGTCATGCGAAAATCGTTGTCCACCGCCCCCGGAACCTCGATGACCGTTCCCCCCGCGAGGGAGACCATGGGAAAGTAGCTCACCCAGGCGGGGGTGGGCACGATGACTTCCTGGCCCTTGCCCGGATCGAGCAGGCATTGCAGGGCGAGGTAGATCGACTGCTTGGCCCCGGTGGAGATGACGATGTCGGAGGCCGAGCAGGCGATGCCGTTCTCGTTTTTCAGCTTTCTCGCAATCGCGGCCCGCGCATTCAACTCGCCCGGCACGGGAGCATAATGGGTCTTGCCCTCCCTGAGAGCCTCAATGGCCGTTTCGATAATGTTTTCGGGAGTGGTGAAATCGGGCTCACCGGCCCCGAAGCCGATGACATCCACCCCCTGCGCTTTCAACTCCTTGACCCGCGCCGCCACCCCCAGCGTCGTGGAGGGCTTGATGCTGTTGACGCGATCGGAAAGTTCCATGATGGTTCGCTCAAGAGTCTCCATGCTTCACGCAGGATACCCGCATCGGCTCGGCTCGACGAGCAGCAAGCGGAAAGTCCCGTGATTCGATTTCCATGGATACACTACGAGAATGAGCACAACCCCGAAGATCCTCGCCTTTGCCGGATCGCTGCGCAGCGATTCCTTCAACAAACTCATGGTCAGGATCGCCGCAAACGGGGCGAACCAGGCCGGAGCGGAAACAACGTATCTGGATCTGCAGGAATACCCCCTGCCGGTGTATGACGGCGATCTCGAAGCCGCGGAGGGTATTCCCGATAACGCGCAAAAGCTCAAGGATCTTTTTCGCGCCCACGACGGTCTGCTCATCGCCACCCCGGAATACAACAGCTCGATCTCCGGGGGGCTGAAAAACGTCATCGACTGGGTCTCGCGTCCCGAAGAGGGACATCCACCCCTGGACTGTTTCAGCGGCAAGGTCGCGGGGATCATGGCCGCCGCGATGGGAGGCATGGGGGGCATGCGGGCATTGCCCCACCTTCGCTCGATCCTGCAGAACATTCAGGTCATGGTCGTGCCCCGGATGGTCGGTCTTCCTGCGGCTCATGAGGCGTTCAATGGCGACGGCACTTTGAAGGACGATAAAAAGCGGAATTCGGTGGAAATGATCGGGGCGGACGTGTCAAACCTGCTCACCAAACTTCTTGGCTGAGTGAAAAGTGCCACGCGAGGCAACGCTGAGAGTAGAATCAAGGACCGTCAAGCAGCCATTGGAGGCCGAGCCATGACCTTTTTCCATCGCATTCGACCACGCCTCATCAAATCTCAGCCGGAACGACAAGGTTACGTTCGTCCCGTCATCGGAAGCCTGCTGATGATCTCTGCGCTCATCGCAGTATCGCTTTCCTCGACGATGGCCTCGCAGCCGCCGGGTTTTCCACCCACCAGTCAGCCCGCCACCCAACCTGATGCGAGGCCAAGGCTGCCGGTTATTCCCGAATTACCCACCCCGGCGGAAAATTACATACGTAACTTCGAGCGGGCCCACGGCGGGAAACTCTGGCGAGAGAAGGACGCCATACGCGCCAACATTGAGGTCACGTTCGAGGAGGGCATCTACTTCAAGGGGTCAATGCTCCATGAGATTGCGACCGGCAGGACGCGTATGGAACTCGATGATGGCACGGTACTCATTTACGATGGCACAAAGGCGTGGGTATCACCCGCTTCCTCGACGATCGAGGCTGCGCGTTTTCACCTGCTCACCTGGCCGTATTTTCTCGCGGCACCGATGAAAACCGGTGATCCGGGTACCCACCTGGAAGTGCAGGAACTCAAGGTGCTCAACCGGCGAATGTGCAAGACTGCGAAGCTGACCTTCAATCCCGGGGTCGGGGATACGCCGGATGACTGGTACATCCTCCATGCCAACTCCCGGAACGGGCTTCTTTACGGGATGGTGTACATTTTGACTTACAGCACCTCCTTCGTTGAGGCGGAGAAAAACCCGCACGCCATTATTTATGACGGCTATCAACAGATTGACGGCATATCCCTTTCCAACTCATGGTCGTTTTATGAATGGGATAAGATCATGGGGGTGGGAAGACGCCCGATCGGTCGGGCACGTCTGACGGATCTGGAGTTCATCACGCCGGAGGCAAAGGCATTCATACATCCTTCCGATGCCCGAGAGGATAAGCTGCCGGGTTCGTAATTGGGTGAGGGGCCAGTTCACTTTGCCTCAGACCCCGCTACAATCTCCCGTTCGTATCAACCTATTGCCTATTTCCTGATCCCCATTCCCTCTCCCATGCACTACGAATCCCACCAACCAGTCATCGACGAGCTTGAGGCGCGGATCTTAACCATCCGTGACTCTCTTTGACTACGATACCAAGATCGCCAGTCGGGATGAGCTTCAAGAACAGATGAATACATCGGATTTCTGGAACGATCAGGAATCCGCCCAGAAGATCATCAGCCAATACAAACTGCTCAAGGCCCAGACCGACGGACTGGGTGTGGTCATCGACGAATTCGAGAACGCGACGATCGCCTACGAGCTGGCCCGGGAGGACAACGACGATGAACTCCTCACCGAGGCCGACGAGCAGCTTTTCGGGATTGAAAAAAAGATGGCGCGGGTCGAGCTTCTGTCCCTTCTTTCCGGCAAGCACGACCATCGCAACTGTTTCGTATCCATTCAATCCGGCGGAGGGGGGAATGAGGCCGATGACTGGGCCTCGATGCTTGAGCGGATGTACCTCTATTACTGGGAACAGCAGGGCTGGAAAATGGAGGAGGTCTCCAAGACGCACGGCACCGAGGCAGGGATCAGTCAGGTGACCTATCACCTCAAGGGGCCCATGGTCTACGGCTATATGAATTGCGAACGGGGTACGCATCGCCTGGCCCGGGTCAGCCCCTTCAATGCCCAGGGCAAGCGCCAGACCAGCTTCGCCATCGTGGATGTCATCCCGGAATTCGAGGAAAACGCGGTCGAGATCGACGACAATGAGATCGAAATGACAACCTTTGCCCGCTCCTCCGGCCCCGGCGGGCAAAACGTCAATAAAGTGGCTTCGGCGGTGCGGATCGTCCACAAGCCCACGGGGATCATGGTCGTCTCCTCGACCTTCCGCGAACAGCCCCAGAACCGACGTCAGGCGATGAACATCCTAAAGGCGAAACTCGAACAGCTGGAAGAAGAAAAACGCCAGAACGAACTGGATGAGGTGACGGGGGGCAAGGTCGGACGCGACTGGGGAACCCAGATTAGAAGCTATGTCATCTACGACAACCGGGTGAAGGACCATCGCACGGGCTTCGAAATCGGCAACCCTCAGTCGGTTCTCGACGGCAACCTGTCGGGTTTTATCGACGCGGAGCTGAAACGACGTCGTTCCGAGCGGGAGTGAGCGTCCGGATAACAAGGAAAGAACCGTCTTGCCGAGCGCAATGACCTTCCGCAGCGGGTGATCCTGTGATTGAACTATACGGGTTGGGTTGCGATTCAGTCCGGCGCTTACCGCGTGCATTCCATCTGTCAACTAAAGAAGCCTCTGAAGCGGGCCGATGCTCGTTAGTTACTACGCCGCGTCGCGTCGAAATGCATTAGGTCTACTGGAGAACAATCACATGGCTGCCAAAAGAAAATCTTCCTCAACATCACGCCGGAAGAAGACAACCCGCAAGTCTTCACCCGCAGCGCGCAAGCGCAGCAAGGTGAAGAAGTCCACCCCCA
Organism: Planctomycetota bacterium; assembly: GCA_022560875.1. GTDB lineage: Bacteria > Planctomycetota > Phycisphaerae > Phycisphaerales > SM1A02 > JADFSH01. The sequence goes on from JADFSH010000132.1 coordinate 5,901, forward strand.
GGCGCAAGAAGACGGCTTCCAAGAAGCGTTCCTCAACCGCCGCCCGCAAGAAGACTGCCCGCAAAAAGAAAACATCTTCACGACGGAAGAAGAGTGCGACCAAGAAGCGCTCCACCACCTCCCGCAAGAAGGCTTCCCGCAAGAAGACCAGCCGCAAGAAAACCACTCGCAAGAAGGTCAACCGCAAGAAGGTCTCTCGCAAGAAGGTTTCCCGGAAAAAGACCACTTCTCGTCGGAAGAAGAGCGCGACCAAGAAACGCTCCACGACATCCCGCAAGAAGTCCGCTTCCAAGAAGCGTGTCACCAAAAAACGCTCCACCGCAAAGAAGCGCACCACCAGCCGCAAGAAGAGCACGGCCAAGCGAACGGCCACGCGTCGTCCCGCCGCCCGCTCCCCCAAGACGTCCACCCGCTCCACCGCGGCGGTGCTGGACAACTCCCCCATCCCGTCGCTGGCCCTCGAAGACTACACGCCCCAGATCATCAAGTCTGAAGGTGTCAAGGACACGAGCAAGGGATCAACGAAAATCGGCTGGATCGGCGCCGGACAGTGCGGCGGTCGTCTGGTCAAGAGCTTCTATGACCTTGGTTACAAGAAGGTTCTCGCCGTCAACACCGCCTATCACGATCTTGATGATCTTGATCTGCCCGAGTCGCAGAAGCTTCTGCTCGACATCGGCCGCAAGGGTGCGGGCAAGGACATCAGCCGCGGCCGCGAGGCGGCCCAGGAATATCGCCAGGAGATCATCCATGCCGTGGAGAAGATCTTCGCGAACAACATCGATCACGTCATGGTGGCGTTCGGCTGTGGTGGCGGCACCGGCTCCGGCTGCGTGATTCCCCTCCTCGAAACCATCAAGTCCTGCGCCAAGCACATCGGGCTGACCAAGCCCAACAAGCGCATCGGCGTGCTCTGCACACTCCCGACCGAAGGTGAATCATCGTCACCGAAGGTCTCCAAGAACGCCAATGAGATTCTTGCCGAGCTCTCCAAGATGGCCAACAAGGGCGAAATTTCTCCCCTGATCATCGTGGACAATGAGAAGATCAGTCAGCTCTATCCGGGCCTCACGGTCCGCAACTTCTGGCCCACGATCAACAACACCGTGGCCGGACTGTTTGACATCTTCAATCGCCTCAGCGCTCAGTCCAGCAACTACACCTCCTTCGATGCGGTCGATTACCAGAGCATCCTGGAGTGCGGCGGCGCGTGCATCATGGGTCTGACCAAGGTCCGCAGCTACAAGGACAAGTTCGACCTGTCCCGGGCCATGAGGGACAACCTGACCAAGACCCTGCTTGCCGACGGTTTCGACCTCAGCACGGCGAAAGTCGCGGGCGCCATCGTCGTCGGCGGACACACCATCTTCGCCAACACCCCGGGTCTACAGGATTCCATCGATCATGCCTTCGATGTCGTCGCCGACCTCACCGGCAATGCGACCATCCATCGCGGCATCTTCGAGGACAACAAGTCCAGTCTCCGCGTTTATACGCTCATTGGCGGTCTGAAAGCCCCGAACGTGGGCCTGGAGCAAATGCGACTCGCCGCATGACCGCCAGCCATATCGTCAACCGGCATTTCGGTTGACACCCGACGCAAATCCACGTTCCCGGTCGCACCTGCGACCGGGAACGTTTTTCTTTTTTGCCCTTTTCCGGTCCTCCGGATGAAAGCAGGCCCATGCTCCCCGTAATAACCAGAGGCAGAACCTTCATGGAGGACCGGTCATGCTTGCTCATGTGCGCACACTATTCCAGCCCTTTCACAAGCTTCTCATCGCCGGGGCATGGTTTTTCATCATCTTCAGCCTCCTCCGCCTGGCTTGGGCGATCGGGGTGAAGCTGGACCACCCGGAGGGCATCACCAAGCTTTATTACATCGTGATGGGCAATGAGGTGTACGACGCCTGGGGCCTGACCTACACCGGGGTGACGGGCCTGGTTCAGGCGTTCATGCAGGCTGCGATCGTCATCGCCGCCGCCACCGCCACTCTGCTCAGCCCCCGGGGCCCCCGTACGGTAAAGCTCCGACGCATCGGCCATTCGGTGCTCTGCGTCTGGTCGGCATGGTGGGCGATGAACCTCATCCGACTCGCGGGGATCGACCAGCAGATGGGCTCCTATGTCCAGGCCGCCTTCCTCTCCGGCCTTTTCGGCTGCAACGGCTATCGCGCCCTCTGCGGCTGGCGCAAACAGGCTCCCGGCCAACAGTCTGAAACCTCCCCACCGGCTATACAGGTATCGTGCACGGAAGCCCTGTTCGTCGCCATCACCCCGGATGAGTCCCCGGTATTACCCCCGGAATCACCGGTAACGGATGAGGATGCTGAGACCGAGACCTCAGCAGAAACCACCAACAAGCCTTCGCTTTTCGCGCGTCTGGGCAACTTCTGGAAAGAGAAAGTCGTGCCGTGCTTCAGCAAGCCGCAGGTCGAGGCGTGGCGGGAGAAGGCGAATCAGGTCGCCCATCGCGGTCATGTCGTCGTGGTCAAGAACGCCCGACACCTCGCCCGTCGAGCCCGGCCCGCCGCCCAGACCGCCTTACGCGAGGCTAAGAAAGCTTGGCACAAGACGGTTGAGTCGTTGAAGGAAACGAAGACGGCAACGAGCAGTCACGTCGAGCCTGGCCAGTCCGCCTGAGCGGACATGGACAACGCATGCCAATCACCACGGCAAGTTATCGAAATCGACGTTGCCCCCGCTGATGATCACCCCGACCTTGTCGATCCCTTCAAGCCCTTTGAATTCATCCGACAATATTGCGGCAACCGCCACCGCCGCACTCGGCTCGATGACGATCTTCATACGCTCCCAGATGAGACGCATGGACGACACGATGTCCTCCTCGCTGATGGTGATGATCCGCTCGACGTGATCGCGGATGATCGGCCAGGTGTACTTGCCGGTGCTGGTGCGCAGGCCGTCGGCGATGGTCTTTGGCTCCGTCAGGGGAATGAACTTTCCCGCGGCAAGCGATCGCGCGGCGTCGTCCGCCCCCTTCGGCTCGGCCCCGATGATGCGGAGCTTCGGATCAAGCTCCGAAGCAGCGATGGCGGTTCCGGACATCAGCCCCCCGCCCCCGATAGGCGTAACGATTGCATCAAGATGGCCGGCCTGCTCCAGCAGCTCCAGCGTCGCAGTGCCCTGGCCCGCGATGATTTCCGGCTGATCGAAGGGGGAAATCCGTATCGCCCCGGTCTCGGCCTCCACGCGATCGCAGACTTCGTTTCTCGACTGCTCGGTCACATCGCATTCATACACCTTCGCCCCGTAACCGAGCACGGCACGCTTCTTCACCGCCACCGAGGACGAGGGCATGATGATATGAGCGTCAATGCCCCGCAGCTTCGCGGCCAGCGCGACCGCCTGGGCGTGATTGCCCGAGCTCTGGGTCACGACCCCCCGGGCGGCGTCGGCATCGGACAGTCCCATGATGGCATTGCACGCCCCCCGGAACTTGAACGCCCCGATCTTCTGGAAGTTCTCGCACTTGAAAACAATCGACCGCCCCGCCATCGCATCGATGGTGGCGCAGGTCATGATCGGCGTGCGATTCGCGTAGGGGGCGATGCGCCGCGCGGCTTCCTTTACATCCTCAAGATTTGCAGCATAGGTTGTGGGCATGGAGGGTGGTGAATCGTGAATGATCGTCCCTATTTTCTTCCCGAATGCCTAGTGTCCAGTGCCAATTGCCTTTTCTCTTTCCATCACCTTCATCCGCTCCACCACTTCCATCACATTTTCGCGTGAGTTGAAGGCGGAGATGCGGAAGAACCCCTCGCCTTCCGAGCCGAAG
>JADFSH010000133.1 GCA_022560875.1 Planctomycetota bacterium
GCCTTTTGCTTTAACTGCCGTGGCATCAACATTATATCTATATTTGGATTCAGTTATTTTGGGCCTTATGAAACCCATAAAGGATGTTGGTTGGTACAATGCAGCATATCAACCTATATTGCTTTTTTCGCTTCTCCACGCATTATTTGCAAGTAGTATATTACCCACCATTTCACGCCTCTATGTAGTAAATAAAAAGGAGTTTTTTTTGTTGTAGGGTGGACAGATGTATTATAGGCAAATAACAAATATGGGATATGCTCATCCCAATCTGTTTGATGCCTATTTACATATTGTGTGCACATTTCACAAAAGGTCAAATTGAACCTTTCGGTTAGTGAATTTGTTTGCGGTGAAAACACCATTGTAGAACATTGCAAGATTCAGTTGGAAAGTGAATCCGCATATCACATTTCTAACACGAAAGTCACTCTGGAAACAAGCGCAAATTTTAAAACGCATTCCCTGGCGTTTGGCGGTGCTTTGGCACGTTGCGATCATCATACCATGCTTAATGGTGAAGGCATTGATTGCACCTTGAACGGCTTGTACTTACCGCACAATCACCAGCAAATTGACCACCGCCTAACCGTAGAACACACCAAGCCGCATTGTACCAGCCACCAACTTTACAAAGGCGTTTTGTCAGACCATGCCCGTGCCGTATTTCGCGGCAAGTTCTATGTCCATCAAGACGCACAAAAAACGGATGCGTATCAATCCAATAAAAATATTTTGCTTTCGCGGGACGCGGAAATAAACACACGCCCGCAACTGGAAATTTATGCGGACGATGTAAAATGTTCTCATGGAGCGACCATCGGCAGATTGGATCCGGAACAAATTTTCTATCTGCAATCACGGTGTGTTGATAAAGAGAGCGCGCGCAGTTTGTTGATTTATGCGTTTGCGAATGAGATCGTGGAACAAATTGGAATTGATGTTGTGCATGAGAATATAAAAAAAGAAATCATCTCACGTCTGCCGAACCGCTCGATCTTCGAGGAGTAAATCATGAGTACTGTTTCCGCCGCTTCAATCCTCGAAACTCAAGAACCCTCTATTCGGGATTTTGATGTAAACCGGATACGCCGAGATTTTCCTATTCTGCATCAAACCGTGAATGGAAAACCACTGGTGTATCTGGACAATGCAGCCACCAGCCAAAAACCGCAAAAAGTGCTGGATACGCTGGAGCGTGTGTACCGCGAATACAATTCCAATATCCACCGCGGCGTTCATACGCTCAGTCAAACCGCTACCACGGAATATGAAAAAGTGCGGGAAAAAGTGCGTTCTTTTATCAACGCCCGCAGCGAACGTGAAATCATCTTTCTTCGCAACACCACAGAAGCCATCAATCTCGTGGCGAAATGTTACGGTCCGGCAAATCTAAAAGCCGGAGATGAAATTCTTATTACCACGATGGAACATCATTCCAACATTGTCCCCTGGCAATTGCTCTGTGAACAGACGGGAGCGGTGCTCAAGATCGCCCCGATCAATGACGCCGGGGAATTGATGCTGGATGACTATGAGAAGCTGCTGAACGAGAAGACGAAATTCGTCTCCATGGCTCATGTCTCCAACGCCCTGGGGACGATCAACCCGGTGCGGCAGATTGTTGATCTGGCCCATGCCTGCGGGGCGAAGATCATGCTGGACGGGGCGCAAGCCGCGCCGCACCTGGCCATCAATGTTCGTGATCTCGACTGCGATTTCTACACCGTCACCGGACACAAGATGTTCGCCCCCACCGGCATCGGCATCCTCTTCGGCAAGCACGATCTTCTGGAGGAGATGCCGCCTTATCAGGGCGGGGGGGAGATGATCCTTTCGGTGACGTTTGAGAAGACGGTGTACAACAAGGTGCCCCACAAGTTCGAGGCGGGGACGCCGCACATTGCCGGGGCGATCGGGCTGGGGGCCGCGGCTCAATACATCTCGGCCATCGGGCTGGATTCCATCGCTTCCCATGAGCACGATCTGCTCGCCTACGGCACCGAGAAACTCCAGGAGATTCCGGGGCTCACCCTCATCGGCACCGCCGGGAACAAGGCGGCGATCATGTCTTTCACCCTCGAAGGCGTTCACCCCCATGATGTGGGGACGATTCTCGACCTGGAAGGCATCGCGGTGCGAACGGGTCACCACTGCGCCCAGCCGACCATGGAGCGATTCGGCATCACCGCCACCACCCGGGCTTCGCTTGCGCTTTACAATACAAAGCAGGATATTGACGCTCTCGTAATGGGCGTGCGCAAGGTGATCGAGGTGTTCGGCTGATGGATCTGAGAGAGCTGTATCAGGAATTGATTCTCGATCACAACCGGAACCCCCGGAATCGGCGTCATCTTGAAAAGGCCAGCCGCATTGCGATGGGCTACAACCCGCTGTGCGGCGACAAGGTGACGATCGAGCTACTGCTGGACAGTCAAGGCAGCATTCTGGACATCGCGTTTGAGGGATCGGGCTGTGCGATCTCCACAGCTTCAGCCTCGCTCATGACCGAAGCGGTCAAGGGCAAAACCCCGAAGCAGATCGAAGCGATCTTTGAGAAATTTCACAGTGAAGTGACCGATCAGCCGTGCCCGAAGCACCAGGATGTGGAACTCGGCAAGCTCGTGGCCCTGATCGGCGTAAAAAAATACCCCGCCCGGGTCAAATGCGCCACCCTGGCCTGGCACACCCTCAAAGCAGCCCTCGACCAGGTTGGCGAAACGGTGACGACGGAATGAAGATGATTCACAGCAGAGGCACTGAGTCCTCAGTGCCTCTGCGATAAAAATTTCAAAAGGTAGGTCATGGAAACGAAACCTGAACTCATCAAATCCATTGTCAAGGCGCTTCGGAGCGTGCATGATCCGGAGATTCCCGTGAACATCTATGACCTGGGATTGATTTACGATCTCGAAGTCGATGAACAGGGGGTTGCGCAGGTCAGGATGACGCTGACCGCCCCGAATTGTCCCATGGCGGATGTGATCCTGGCTCAGGTGCTGGAGAAGGTGAAATTGGTGGAAGGGGTGGTGGACGCCAATGTCGAACTCGTCTGGGAACCCACGTGGGAAGTCTCCATGATGAGCGAAGCGGCCAAGCTCGAACTGGAATTCACCGGCCACACCACCCCCGCCCACCTCCGCAAAGACAAATTCTCCTCGCTGACCATCGGAAAGACTTCTCGGGACAGGAAGAAGTGAGGAGTTCACCACGGAGGGCACGGAATGGCACGGAGAATACAAATAGAGAATGATTTATTTAGGCAGCCAAATCTCTTCTCTTCAAACAAATCCTCTCGTCTCTTCCTCCGTGTAACTCCTTGCCCTCCGTGGTAAATCTCTCAGGAGCGAATAAGAATGTCGGAATTCATCAAAGTCGCGAAGATCACAGACATTGCCGAAGGCAAGGGCATGTGCGTGGAGGTCAACGACAAGAAGATCGGCCTCTTCAACCTCGGGGGTGAAATCTTCGCCATCGACGACATCTGCACCCACGCCCACGCCTCGCTGAGTGAGGGGGATGTTTCCGGGGATGAGATCACCTGTCCCCTGCATTTCGCTTCCTTCAATATCAGATCCGGTGAATGCACTGGCCCGCCCGCGGATGAAGATGTGGCGACGTACCCCGTCCGGGTCATGGGTGATGACATTGAAATCGAGATTTAGATGAATGACTCGTCTTAATTGATCTGGCCTACAACCCCGGTGCGAATCCTCTTCGCATCGTGTTCTCGCAGATCGCTCGCGGCTCAAGGAAGTGCAATAAGTAGTCTGGGCCGCCCGCCTTGGTGCCGACGCCGGACATCTCGAAGCCGCCGAAGGGCATGCGTCCCACCAGGGCCCCGGTGCAGCCCCGGTTGATGTACAAGTTGCCTACCCGGAACTCCGCCCGGGCCTTTTCAATATTCTCCGGCTTGCGGCTGAAGACGCCCCCGGTGAGCTTGTAGTTCGTCCCATTGGCAATCTCCAACGCCTCGTCGAAGTCCTTGGCCTTGATCACCGCCAGCACCGGCCCGAAAATCTCCTCGTTGGCAATCCGAGCGTCGCGGGAAACCTCCGCGAAAATATGCGGCGGTATGTAATCCCTTCCCTTCATGAGCTTCGATTCATCCGGCAGATCAAGAGCCAGGGCGAGACGCGCTTCGGACTTGCCGATCTCGATGTATTCCATGATCGACTTGTAGGCTGCGTGGTCGATGACGGGTCCGAAGTCCGTCCCCGGATCGAGGCAGTCGCCGATGACGAGGGCCTTGGTCGATTCGCAGAGCCTTTCCAGAAATGTGTCGTAGGCGGACTCGACCACGATCGCCCGCGAGCAGGCCGAGCATTTCTGGCCCTGATAGCCGAAGGTGGAGTAGCGCACGCCCAGCACCGCCTCGTCGAGGTCCGCCGAGGCATCGATGATGATCGCGTTCTTGCCCCCCATCTCGGCGATGACCTTCTTGACCTTCCGCTGGCCCTCGGGAACCTTTCCCGCCGCGGCAATGATGTCCAGCCCGACTTCCATCGAACCGGTGAAGGCGATCAGTGCGGTACGCGGATCGCGGACGAGCTTCGCCCCCACCGTGCGGCCGGGTCCGGCCATGAAATGGATGACATCCTCCGGGCAGCCCGCCTCGATCATGATGTCGTAAAAGGTTTTCGCGATCGCCAGGGCGGGGCCGGCGGGCTTGATGAGGGTGGGGTTGCCGGTGACGAGGGCCGCGGTGGACATGCCGCAGAGGATGGCCAGGGGGAAATTCCAGGGGCTGATGACCACCGCCACCCCCCGGGGCTGGTAGATGATCTGGTCGAGTTCGCCGATGAACTTCCCCAGCCGCTTGTGCTCGAAAAGTTCCACCGCCATGCGGGCGTAATACTCGCAGAAGTCGATCGCCTCGCAGACATCGGCATCCGCCTCACGCCAGACCTTGCCGGCTTCGCGGATCATGATGCCGGAAAGTTCATCGCGCCGCTTGCGCATGATCGAGGCAGCGTTGATGAGAACCCCGGATCGTTCCCGGACGGGCAGCCCCCGCCATCGAGGCAGCGCGGCGTGGGCGGCGGACAACGCTCGCTCGGCATCCTCCTCGGTCCGATCGGCTTTTACTTCCGGCATCACCACGGAGCCGATGGCGCGGGCGAAATCCTCGCGAACCGTCGCTTGCGAGAAATCGCGGGCCGGCACGTTGATGAACGGTCGCTCGTTGCCGAGCCCCTTGATCGCGGGGGAGAGTTGGTGGCGCTCGGGGGCGTTTTCGATGCGCTCGATGCCGGGATCGTTGCGATAGTTTCGGTGAGGGGAGGCGAGCAATTCGTCCGGGCTCGCATCGTCGAGGAATCCCGCTCTCAGCCACGACTCGTTGGAAGTATTTTCCAGCAGCCGGCGCACGAGGTAGGCCATGCCCGGAATCATCTCGCCTACGGGGACGTATTCGCGCATGCGGAGTTTCTGGTGGACGGCGGCGGACTTGAGCTGATCGCCCATGCCGTGCAGCATCTGGAGTTCCAGCGCCTCGGGCGGAAGGTTGTTTTTCTCAAGCAGGGCGAGGGCGGTGGTGATGGAGCGGACATTGTGCGAGCCGAGGGCGAGCTTCACGCCGCCTTCGCCCGTGTCGCGGGGGATCGCCTCAATCAACATCTCCGTCATCCGTTCGAAGCACGCATCGGTGTCGGTCTTGCGGCTCCACACCGGAACGGGCCAGCCCTGTTCCTCGGCATGGATCGTCTCGTAATCCCAGTACGCTCCCTTGACGAGACGCACGGTGACCTGCTTTCCCGTGCGTTTGGACCACTCGATGATCCTTCTCGCATCGTCATCGCCGGATCGGAGATACGCCTGCATCGCCAGACCCGCGGGGAAGTCCACCGCTTCGCAGCAATGTTCAAAGAGTTCAAGCGTGAGATCCTTCAGCTCGAACTGCTCCATGTCGAAGTTGATGAAGACGTTCTTCTCCCGGGCCGTTTCGAGAATGGGAACGATCGTGTCCATGAGGCCCCGGATCGAACCCTCGGTGTCGATGGGGTCGGTGCGGGCGTAGAGCGAGCTGATCTTGATCGAGATGTTGGTACGGGGAATGGGACCGAGGTGATCTTGTTCCAGGATCGGGTTGGCCGCCCAGGATTCCACCTCGCGCGGCAGGTTGTTGATGAGGTCCAGGTACTTCTGCTGGTAACCTCTCGCCTCGACATCGCTCACGCACGCTTCACCGAGCAGGTCCACCGAAAAGGCGATGCCCTTGGACCAGAGTTTTTTCAATTGAGGAAGCGCGGACGACCCATCCTTGCCGGCGATGAATTTTTCCGCCATCCCCGTGATCTGCCTGGCGACCTGCCTGGACATCGTGCCCTTGAGCAGCCCTCCGGCCTTGAGCGCGGTCGAAACAAACGGCGGCGTGGTCACCCCGGGCTGGGTGAGGTAGTCCACGAGGTGATCGTGAACCTGCTCGGGGGTCTTGAGCATGGGAAAAGTGTCAACGAAGCGGAAGAGTTGGACCTTGAAGTTCTCGTCCCTCATCGACCAGTCCATGAGCTTGTCCGACCAGAATGCCGCGGAAAGCATCCCCGCCCTGTGCTTGTAGGACTGCTCCAGAAACGCGCGGCCCATTTCAATGATGCGCTGCTCCAGGGCCGGGTCGGCGGGGGGAATCTGTTCGCCCTCGTCTGACGACGGGGGGCTGGGTATCGCAGCGGGGGGGGAAGTTTCGAGGCGATCCGATGTCTTGGGCTTGGTGAACAGGGCCATGAAACGGTGGTCCTTTGGCATGGATGGGCCTGAGAGGGGGCGACCGACCGGGTGCGGTCGAGACTGAGAGTATAGGCCAATCGGATTCCGGCACGGCAGGGAAGTCAGAGGGCGATTCGCGGTATTCAACCCGGATCAGATCGCCGAAGCGACCCGCGCGCACAACGCATCGGCCAGTCGCTCGCCGGCCTCGGGATCGTGACGAAAAAACAGGGAAGGCTCGACCGCTTCAAACTCCGTCAGCACCAGCCCCCCGGAATCGTCGCGCAGGAAATCCGCCCGGGCATAGAGCAGATCGCCACCTGCGGCGCGATGCGCTTGCCGGGCCTGCTCCAACTCCTCCTCAGAGAACACATAAAGTTCATCGCTGGCTCCAAAGTTATCCTGCACCCGGTAGTCGCCGGGGACGGGAATCTTTCTGACGCAATGGCTGACTTCGCCATCGATGAAGATCGCCGATATTTCGCCTTCGGTCTCCACCTTGTTGAGATAGGGCTGGAGCATCATGTTTTCATTGGCAAGCGTGCGCTGGAGATGGGCCCGGGCCTCGGCAAGCCCCGACTCATCGGCATTGAAGCGCAGCGTCTCGCGGGCGGTGGCCCCGATGAGCGGCTTGATGAATCCCCGTTGCCAGTTACGCTCGGTCATAAGCTGTGCGACCTCGACGGACTGACCCTGTTCGAGCCAGATTGTCGGGGCGATGGACACGCCGCTGGCTTCGAGATCGCGGAGGTAAGACTTATTTGTGTTCCACGCTACGACGGCGGCGGAATTGAAGAGCCGCGTCACATGCTCCACATGCATCGCCCAAGCCACGAAGGCGGCATGTTTCTCCATGTAGTCCCAGGTGTAGCGGGTGAGCACCGCGTCATACTGCGACCAGTCCGCTTCGGGATCGTCCCAGACCACCTGCGGGGCCGTGACCCCGCGTCGGGCCAGCGCCTGGTGAAAGGGCGCATCATCGACTTCCCCGTCGGGCAGGTTGGAGCAGGTGGCGAGGGCGATGTGCATGGGTAAAAATAGGCTCCCGGCAGTCGCTCGTCACGAAAGTCCGCGATTCATTTGGGACTGACCGGCATGCCCGCTACAGTTGCGTCAATGTCTGCCGCTTCGACGAGTCCCAATGAAACCTGGACCACCCGCAGCCTCCTGCGCTGGATGACCGATCACTTCGAGGCCAAGGGCGTCGATTCGCCCCGGGTTATTGCAGAAATGCTCCTGGCTCACGTGCTGGAATGCGACCGGATGAGGCTCTATATGGAGGTTGATCGCTCCGCTTCAGAGGACGAGCGGACCCGCCTGAGGGAACTCGTGGCCCGGGCCAGCCACGATGAGCCGGTCCAGTACCTGCTCGGGGAGGGGTGGTTCTTCGGCAAGGCGTTTGCCGTCAATCCCTCCACGCTCATTCCCCGCCCCGCCACGGAGACGATCGTCGAGCATCTGCTCCAGGCGCTGAGGGGGGAAGGGGAGCCGGATTCGCAACTCATCGCCGACATCGGCACCGGCACGGGATGCATCGCCATCAGTCTCGCGGGCCTACTTCCGGGGGCGAAGCTCATCGCCACCGATATCAACGCAGAAGCCCTGGAGCTGGCCTTGTCCAATGCCGAGAAGCACGAGGTCGCCGATCGAGTCGAGTTCCGCCGTGGCTCTCTGCTGGAACCGATTGCAGATATGACCGGCGATTTTGACGCCATCTGCTCCAACCCGCCGTATGTTCCCGATCACGAATGGGATGCTATAGCCGCCAACGTCAAGGACTACGAGCCGGAGGCGGCGCTGAGGGGAGGCGCGGACGGTCTGGACCTGATCCGCCCCCTGATCAGGGGCGCTGGAGCCCTGCTCAAACCCGGGGGAAGACTCTACCTCGAGATCGCAACCTGCAATCGAGACGAGGTCATCAAGCTGGCCCAACTGGCCGGCAGCTACGAGGATATCGAGGTCCTCCGCGACCACGAGGGATTGGATCGCGTTCTCTCCGCCCGACGGGTGATTAATTCTTGATTACTTTCCCACTTTCCCAATTTCAACTTTCAACTTTTATCCTTCACCCATGCTCATCTATGCGGGAATCGACGAGGCGGGCTATGGACCCATGCTGGGGCCGCTGTGTGTGGGATGCAGTGTTTTTGCCATTGATGATCATGATCCTTGTCAGGGTAAGGTTGACTTGTGGAAGCAACTCGCCCGTGTCGTCTGTCGCAAAAAGTCAGACCGGAAGCATCGCATCGCCATCGATGATTCGAAGCATCTCAAGGGAGCTTCAAAAGGCAAGACCCACCCCCTGAAGCATCTTGAGCGTGGGGTACTGGCCTTTCTCGCGGCATCGAAAAACGACCCCCGTGATTTACCCGATACGGATGTCGATCTCTTCGAGCTGTTTGACGTGCGTCTGCCGGAGGCTCCGTGGTACGACTCGGTGACGGAGCTTCCCGTGGCCAACGATCTCGATCAGCTTCGCATTGCCACATCACGTCTTTGTCGAACCATGAGGGAGCAGCAGGTTCAATGTACCTGGATGGGAGTCGAGGTCGTCGATGCGGGGCCGTTCAATCAGCAGGTCGATCTCATGGGAAACAAGGCCAGCGTGAATTTCGGAGCGGTCATGAAACACGTGGATCGGATCTGGGGCCGGTGGCCGGCGGAGCATCCACGGGTGATTGTCGATCGTCAGGGGGGGCGGACGCATTATCGCGAGCCGCTGCAGATGGCGTTTCCCGAAGCTCACATCCGCATCGTGGCAGAGGAGGAAGCGATCAGCCGCTACCGACTCGATCGGGAGGGATCACTACTGACGATCAGCTTCCTCAAGGAGGCTGAGATCAATCATCTGCCCGTGGCCCTGGCTTCCATGATCGCCAAGTACATTCGGGAACTGGCCATGATCCGGATGAACCGCCACTTCCAGGCTCAGATGCCCGAGTTGAGACCGACCGCGGGCTATGTC
>JADFSH010000134.1 GCA_022560875.1 Planctomycetota bacterium
GGGTCAACGAATCGACGGGCCGCCTTGTCGCCAACCGCTCCGGGGCCACGGTCGGCATCGGCGACATCGTGACCGTGAAGATCGTCCAGGTCGATCTTGCCTCGCGGCATCTTGATCTGATGATGACGCAACTGCCCGAACGCACGTCCATGGAACATCCGAAAAAAGCGTCAAAGCCCCGCAGTCTTCAGAAAGTAAAGCCGGGGGGGCCGGGGAGAAGGAATGGCAAGAGCAAGCCGAAAAACAAGCGGAAGCGCAAATCGTCATAGCCTTGTCAGATCATGCGGCGGTGAGGAGCGGTGGGGAGCGGTTGGAATAGGGGGTACAGGGGAGTACCGAGGGGTGTAAGACAGCATTAACCGACATTTTCCATTTGATCTTCTCCTGGCTCCACCGCTTTCTTCCCACGCAACGGGATCGGGAACATGGGTTTCAGCCGCACGCCTCAACAACGGCCCATGTGCGGGCCGGGAAAGCCAGCGCATTGGTCTTGTACATGTCATTTCGTATGCCGCGGTGATTCCGCTATGTCTTCTTGGCGCGGGCGCGCTTTAGATCCGTGTCGAAGGCTTTCTTGAGATCCTCGTTGTAACTTTTGAGTGCTTCGGCATTGTCGACGATGTCAGTCGCCGTACTTCGGATAAATTCAGCAATGTCGACAACCGTTTTCACGCCGCCGCCGGTGGCTAAGTCTGCGACGCCTAAGGCCGCACCGACGAGCAAGCCGGAGGATACGTCAACAAGAGCACTCGAAATCTCGGACCACAACGGTTTCTTCAAAGTGATTTTCTTTAGTTGCTTATCGAGCGCCTTGAACTTCGTGCGATTTGTTTTCACGCGCTTGTTCATCTTGATGACGCTCTCGATAGTACTGTTGACGCTCTTCGCCGTCTTGTCGATGATCTTCAGGCATGCGAGGAGCATGTCGAATTCATCCTTCGAGAGTGCGTCGCGCCCGAGCTTCATAATCTTCTTGTATTCCTTGTTGGCTTTTTCCTGATTGGTCAAATATTCGGAGATCTTCCCGGCGAGCTTGTTGGCTCTCAACTCTATCGAGTCAATCTTTTCATCGAAGGTATCCACATCATCCGAAACCCTCTTGAGTGTCGGAACCACATCGCCGATGACGGTATTGATGGCGCGTCCGACAAGCTCTCCGGCGCCCAGAGCATGGGAAACACCGTCTTTCTTGAGCCACTTCGAATACGACTTCGAGATAAAGTTGAGATCTTTCGTGATGCCGTTTGCCATCATTTCCGCAGTGCTCGCAATGTCGGCTATCTGCTTGCCAAGATCAACAGCAGTCTTCGCCAGGCCAATGCAACTCACGACGATGCTGGTAATGGCTACGATGGAACCGGCGCCAAAGGTAGCGGTCGCAACGCCGACGCCAGCTACGGTAACGCCAACCGCCGAACTCACCCCGCTGGCGGCGGTAAGAACGAGCTTTCCCCCCGTCTTCACACGAGCCCATTTCACTTGGTTTGGCAAATGGCCCTGGGCAGCCGCTACTTTCATGGCGCGTTTGCGGCAATCTTCGATAGCCTTATCTACAAACTTCAGGAAAAGCTCTTCCTGCTTGGCCAGCGGCTTACCTTTTCCTACATTTGCATCAACTAACTTCAGGACTTTCGCGAGATCGGCCACGACCTTGCTGAAGTTACCCGCATCCCTAATTTTCCCAGACTCGTTGAGGTAATCTTTATCAGTCGGAAACATTGCCAGGATTTTCTTGTCATCAATGATGACCTCAAAGAAAAGCGTGCTCTGTACCTGGATGTTCTTCAGGGTGCCCGTCTTGGCCAGAACGGGGCGCATGATGTCGGGGTGCTTGAACACCACGATCGGCGGCGGGATCTTCTTCTTGGACTCCTTGATGGCCATGTCCACATCGGAGTCGATCAGGGCCTTCGCAGTATCGGCCCGCTTGCCCTGCTCCGTGTTGATGTCTTTCAGCGTCTTGACCAGGGGTTTCTTGATGCCATCGTGCAAGGTGGAGTCTTTGGTACCCTTGATATAGTTCAGTAGCGAGGCATTAATGGACTTCAAATGCAACGTCTCCATCTTCTTGTGATTGGGATAGAGCTTTACCCACTTGTCCAGGTTGGGGCCGAGATCCTCTTTGTATTTCTTCTTCGCCAGCAGATCGAAGGCCTTGGCTTGTTTCTTGGTCTTATCTTTATTCTTCTTGTCCAAATCGGCTGCAGCTTGCTTGGCGGCCTTCTTGGCCTTGGACCACTGGACATGTAGGGACGGATCCTTGATGGTGCTTGGTGCATTTGCCATGATTGGTCATCCTCCTCTTGCGGCCGCGGTGAGCTCGACCTTTTTCTAGCAGTTCGTCTTCTTTGCCTTCGCTATCACGACGGCGATTAATCTAATTCTTTCGTTCGTGTGCCTCATTGCGCCGGATCACTTGATTTCAACTGGATGCACGGCCTCACTGTCGGATCTCATCGCGACGCCTCACTTCCCGCCTCGAGTGCGACACGACGTGCTCGCGACGGCGTATTCGATACTTGTAGACCGACATTTCCCATATGATCTTCGCCCGGGTCCAACGCCGAGCTTTCCTACCACGAGTGTAACGCCTCCCCCCGGAAACCCAAGTTGCAGCCGCTTGCTTCTGACCGGAATTGACGGTATCGGGCCGGCCTCGAAAAAGACTCCCATACACGTTTCTTGCCCCATCATTTGTATCGCCAGCCCCTGATTTTCGGCGGAACCGACGCCGGAGCGATGTCACTGGCGTTTCTTGTACTTCTCGTAGAAGCGATTCTGGAAGAGCTCATCGGGATCGTACTGTCGCTTGCGCTCAAAGAAGTCTTGAGCCTGCGGATAAGCCCGGTGAAACTGGTCGACCGTGGCGTGCAGCCGATAGGGAAGGTAGTAACGGCCTTCCAGCGAGAGCGCCGTTTCGATCATCTCCTGCGTCATCGCCTCCATTGCGTCATCGCCGGCGGCGGTCCGGGGCTGCTGGAAGAGCATGACCAGCGCGAACATGGGCCGGTCGGCATATCGGAGGAAGGTATCTTCATCCGTATCGACGCTGCGCACCGTCACGTTCAGCAGATTGCCGTTGTGCTCGGGTACGATGCGGCGCAGCGCGTTCAGGAACTCCCCGATTCGGGTCCGCGGCACGAAGTATTCGTGCAGGATGTCCGTCGACTCGGCGGACCGATTCTGGAAGGTTTCCACGCCCTCGTTGAGCAGTTGGTTGCGGGAGAAGACCTTCTTGGAGAGATGCGGCTGGAGTTTCGTCTCCAACGCCCATCGAAGCCCCTTGCCGTACTCGCCCTCGGCGGAGCCCCGGAACACGGCCCGCCGCAGCGTGACCAGCCCTGGGTCCGAGAGATCCGGAATGTCGCCCTCCGCGTCACGGCGGAAGATGTTGATGATGACCTCACGGAAGAGTTCATCGGGAGCGATGTTGAGCCGGGCGTACACCATGCTTACATCGGAGCGTTCCTTGATTGTCTGGTCGAAGGTCGTCAGGGCATCGTCGATAGGAACGATGTGCTGTTCCAGCCTCAGACGCTCGTTGGGCACGACGAGCAACTCGACGTCGAGAATGATTCCGAAAAGCCCGTATCCACCGAGGGCCAGCGAAAACAGTTCGTCGTTCTCGCTACGACTGCACGAGACGATCGTTCCATCCGACAGCATCAGGCGGAAGGACCTGACCGTCGATGCGATGGGCGGGCGGCCGTACTGCCAGCCGTGGCAGTTGACGCTCAGCGACCCGCCGACGGTAAACGAGTTGTTGGACTGCATGACCGCGACCGACCTGCCGAGCGGATCGAGATAGGCGATGATTTCCGACCACTTCGCGCCCGCCTGGACGTGGAGGACGTCCGCATCCTCATCCAGCTCCATGCTATTGAACGGGAGCATGTTGATGGAAATGCCGTCGGGGGAGATCGTATGGCCCCCCATGGAGTGACGAGCGCCAGCGATCGAGACGGGAAGGCCGTGTTCGCGAGCGCGTTGCAACAGCTGCGCCAGCTGCCGTTCCGCAGCTTCCATCTCCAGAGGGACGTTCCAGATCTCCGCCACGCGGGTCGCGTTCATGCGGCTCGCGTCATCGACGATCCCGGCCGGAAGCTCCGAGAGCTCATTCGGATCCGTCCACCACGTTCCCACAAGATGCGCGGCGGGTCGGCCGAGCACGAGGGCCGCGATCAGGAGACCGGCGCCCGCCGCGAGCCAGATCCACCGTTTCCGTTTCCCTGAACCGCCCATCGTCTCGACGTTCTCCCGACAATTCCCATTTGACCTTCGCCCGGCACCACCGCTGAGCTTTCCGACCACGAGTGTAACGCCCCCGCCCCGGAAACCCAAGTTCCAGTCGCTTGCTTCTGACCGGAATCGACGGTGACGGGCCGAGTCCTGCCCCAACATGGCGGCCTGAGGCCCTGTCGGACTGCTTGGGCAGGGGTGGGGATAGATTGACATCGCAGACCCCTCGTCGTGGGTTGGGTTGGTGAGCGGTTCGCACCTGTCATATCGGCGCTGCCCTCCCTGCCTGCTTCACCCATTCGGTGCTCCTTGATTTCCACCTCGGCCGTCACGAAAAACCTGTAATTGCAGGCCAAAACGAGTGGTCAGTATGCCGCCACGTAAGATTTAACTGGGAAAACCGGGATTAAAATACCTGGGGCAATTATCCAACACATTGGCGGCGGTTCCCTTATCCTTTTCAATCCAGAGTATTTTCCTGCTCATAACCGGAAGGAAAGAGGAGAAAACCATGAGACATCTTTTCAGGATGACGTTCCGAGTTGTCTGCGTCCTGGCCGCGGTCATGCCCGCCCTGTCCGCATACGGCCAAAGCTCGGTCGAGCGCCGCATCGATGCCGCGGTCAAGGCCAACGCGACGGACATCATCGCCCTCCGCCACCACATCCATCAGAATCCGGAGCTTGGCAATCGCGAGTTCGAGACCGCGAAGCTTATTGCCGCTCATCTTGAGTCGCTGGGATTCGAGGTCACCACCGGCGTCGCCCATACCGGGGTCGTTGGCATTCTCAAGGGGGGAAGGCCCGGACCCGTCATTGCGGTGCGGGCCGACATCGACGCCCTCCCCGTGGTCGAGGAAACTAACTTCGACTTCAAATCCACCGTCCGCACCGATTACCTCGGCCAGAACGTCGGCGTCATGCACGCGTGCGGCCACGACATTCACACCTCCGTCCAGCTTGGCGTCGCGTCCGTCCTCGCCTCCATGAGAGACCAACTTCCGGGCACGATCAAGTTCATCTTCCAGCCCGCCGAGGAGGGCACGCCCGGTCACGAGGATGGCGGGGCGAGCATGATGGTCGATGAGGGGGTGCTGACCAATCCGAAGCCCGAGGTCATCTTCGGCTTGCATTCCAATCCTGATCTCGAAGTGGGTCAGGTCGGCTACACCATCGGGCCCGCCATGGCCGCGGTCGATCATTTTCGCATCCAGATCAAGGGCAAGCAGGCCCACGGCGCCCAGCCCCATCGCAGCGTCGATCCGGTGGTCATGGCGGCCCAGGTCGTGAGCATGTTCCAGACCATACGGTCGCGCAACCTGCCCCCCGACGAGCCCAGCGTGATCACCGTCGGCATTATCCGGGGCGGCGAGCGGTTCAACATCATCCCCCGCCAGGTGCATCTCGAAGGCACCGTGCGGACCTACTCCAAGGAAATCCAGGACACGATCGAGAAACGCATGCGGGAAATCTGCGCGGGCATCACCGCCGCGGCGGGCGGGACGTTCGAGTTCGAGTATGAACGGATCACGCCTTCCATGTCCAACGACCCCGACCTGTCACATAAGATGATCCCCACCCTCCAGCGGGTGGTGGGTGATTCCAATGTCTTTGAACTGTCGCCAGTGATGGGGGGCGAGGACTTCGCGGAGTTCTCCAACCGTGTGCCGGGCTTTTACTTCCGACTGGGCACCACGAAGCCGGGCACGAGTTCCGGCGGCGTCCACACCCCGACCTTCACCGCCGACGACGGGGCGGTGCTCGTGGGCATGCGGGTGATGAGCAACGTGCTGGTCGATTATCTGCGGAAGCATGGTGAATGAAGTTCAGCGATTGAGGGTTGAGGCCTGCAACTTGAAGGCTGGGTGAAGGGAACATTTTCATAAAGGCAGGGGTAGCTGCGCTTCGTTCTTATTTTGTCAGGGTCGGGCGAAAGTGATGTTCGCATTATGTTTGTGCAAACATGATGGAATGACAAGGCCCGGGGAGTGAACTTGACCCGTCGTGATAGAAAGTACAACTTTATCAGACTTTCCATTTGTATGTGCCTGAGAATATGTTAGACATTACAAACAGTTGATTCTGCCAGTGCCGTTTCTTCCATGAAGTCTTCAGGACCGGAGGACCGGAGGACCGGGAAGAACGCATGCAGACGTGAGGCTTTGACGCAGGGTTCTTTGTAAAAGTGTAACTGCGCGCGGTTAGTGCAGATTTGTGCGCTGCGCAGGGCATGCTTGAACTTGAAGTTTCTGAAAGGAGAAAGCAATGTGTAGTTTTCGGAGCAATATTTTGGGTGCAATCGTTATGGCGGCGGTGGGGATGTTGTGTTCCGCAACAGCGTGGGGGCAGGGCCCGTCCTTCGATTATCTAGGGCAACCGCCCGTTCTGACCGGTCAGTTGTGCGGCCTGCAAGCAGGGGCCTATGCCGATGTGGCGGGGGGATTCTGTCCGGATCCTCCGCTGATGTCCTCCGGGTGCGCCAGCCTGAGCGGCAATCAACTCATCGTGAGTGTGATCGACACAGCGCAGGATTTCCAGAATTCTGCGATGGCCTCCGCCTCTCACGAGATCGTCTGGACCCTCAGCCGCGGGGGCACCGTGCTGGAGTTCTCGGGGGCGTCGATCCTCGATCATGAGTCTACGGCAACGAAAAGCGAATTCGCTAACCAAGGGGAGGTGTGCGCTGCCACCAACAGCATCATCGACCCCGGCAGTCCTGACCGTTGGCGCGGAAATCTTCACGTGGAGTTCAACTTCAGCGTCGACTCCCATGCCACCCTCAGCAACACTTTCATGCGGCAGGATATTGGACAGACCCCGGTGGACGGGTTGGTCGTGAAGTGGACGATTTCCGACGGACCATACGACATCCGAACCGGCGGGTCGGTGGGTGATTTCGATCTCCTTGGCGGCGTAATCTACACCTTTGTGGCCGATTACACTATAGATCCCACGGTGCCAATCTCCACTTCTGCAGTCGGGGTTCCGCCAGATGAGGTGGGACAGACTAATACGATCACTGATTGTGCACCGGATGCCATAGGGTGCCTGCCAGCCGCGGTTGACGATTGGTCTATCCGCTTCAATATCATCGGCTCCGCCGAAACTGATTGTGATGGGAATGGAATACCCGATCCTGTAGAAATAGCTGATGATCCAACATTGGATTGCAATCACAACAACATTCGCGATTCTTGTGAAATTGACGCTAGCTTTGTGATAGATGAATCTTTTCGATCGTGTTGGCACAGTGGGGAGGCTAACCTCGAGCTTGATATGAACAATAATGGAGTACTTGATTCATGTGAATTTAATATTTGTAATATTGGCGAGCTGCCGGATATAATTTCCACATATATGTTTAATGGAAGACCAGATTGCAATCAAAATTTCATCCCTGATAATTGTGATATTGCGAGCGGATTCAGCTCGGACTGCGACGTCAACGGCATTCCTGATGAATGCGATGTCATTCCTAGTTCTTGCGACCCCGACTACGGCCTCGGCTGCGACAACGACAACGACGGAATCTTGTTTTGCAACGAAACCTGTCCGGCGGATTTCGACAACAATGGCTGCGTCAACGTGACGGACTTTCTCGTCCTCCTCGCCGGTTGGGGCGCGCATCCGACGGGCCATCCGGCGGACATGAATTGCGACGGCTCCGTCAACGTGACCGATCTGCTCCTGTTCATTGGAAGTTGGGGCGATTGCTGACGATTCCTGCACGTTGAACAAGGCATTCGGGGTGGAAATCTGCACGGCCACAGCCTCCCAGTGCCAGCTCCCCGATTACCAGCTCCACGGATCCGGTTCGACGCCCGGCGGGGCAAGTGATAACTGGGACGATAATCCGCCCGGCACGGAGCGCACCATTCGGCACGCCGACGACTTCATTGTCACAACCAGCGGTGCGATCAACCAGGTCTGCTGGTGGGGTTATTACGGCGATGGCCCGTCAACTTCCGACTGTTTCGATCCGCTCCTGTCCACTGACGATTTTACGATTACCTTCTATGCAGGGACAATGCATCCCGTGCTCAATCGTCTTGTGCCGGATGATTCGATGGTCTTGGCCTCGTACTCGGTGAGTCCCACCCGGATTTCGTCGGGCACCTATGTTCAGGGTGGTCAGATCGAGTTGTTCCAGTACACCGCCGCCTTGCCGCAGTCCTTTGCCGTCACTGCGGGCCAGTGCTACTGGATCGAGATCAAGAATGACACGCGCTCATGGGGCTCCACATCCTGCCATTGGTGGTGGGCCTGGAGTGACGATGGCAACGGTTCCTCGATGCGTCAGCACTTCAATTTGGGAGACAACTATCTCGATGCGAGTCAGACCAGGCAGATCGCTGATCTCTCGCTCTGCCTCGACGTCGCCTGGACTTCGCCCACCTGGATTACCTATGACGACGGGACGTTCTGCTGGATCGATACTGATTGCTCGCCGGAAAACGAGGCGGATTGCAACAGTAATGGCATACAGGACTGGTGCGACATCAATCGCGGCACCAGCCAGGATGCCAATGCCAATGGCATTCCCGATGGTTGCGAACAACCTCCGCCCCCGCCTCCGCCCCCGCCCCCGGATGAGGAAGAGGATCCTCCAGGAGGCGGTGGATTTGTTAAGGGAGGATAAGTAGTCTCCCTCCCCCAATAAACTCAAACCCCCGAACCCCCGGAAGTCCGAACACCAGAAACCCAGTCACCCCCGGCCTGATTCTGGTCGGGGGCTTTCTTTGCGCCGACCTCGCCTTGCGGTAAAGTGCAGACCTCTCCGGGAAACGAGGAGACGCCATGTCTGATTCCGTGAGTATCGAATCCATCCTGACCGAAAACCGCGTGTTCGAGCCGCCGGCGGGGTTCTCGGAGTCGGTGGGCGGGGCGTATATCACCTCGCTGGATGAGTATCACGCGCTTCATAAGCGTTCCATCGATGATCCCGAGGGTTTCTGGGGTGAGATCGCGGCGGAGTTTGACTGGTTCGAGCCCTGGTCGAAGGTCATGGAATGGAAACTCCCGGATGCGAAATGGTTCGTGGGGGGCAGGACCAACCTCTGCCATAACTGCCTTGACCGGCAGGTCAATGCCGGGCACGGCGATGATGTCGCCATGATCTGGGAAGGCGAACCTTACTCCCTTTCCCTTGAGGGAGAGGGCCGGGGAGAGGGTGCCCCCGGAAGTGATGGGATGCCAGAGGTGCGCAAACTCACCTATCACGAACTCCTCGCCGAAACCTGCAAGTTCGCCAACGTCCTCAAATCCTGCGGCGTGAAAAAGGGCGATGTCGTCACCCTCTACATGGGCATGGTCCCCGAACTCGCCATCGCCATGCTCGCCTGCGCCCGAATCGGGGCCCCGCACTCCGCCATCTTCGGCGGTTTCT
>JADFSH010000135.1 GCA_022560875.1 Planctomycetota bacterium
GTTCTTCCTCGGTCAACGTCAGCGGTGCAAGTGGTCGTCCCATAGTGTGTAGCTCCTTTACCGGGTCTACACGCCACCCCCAAACCGGTTGCGCTTTTTGGATATCTTTTTCTGACTCAGGCCACTAGCTCATCGGTCACCTCAGGCGACGCATCACCTGGGCGATCAACCGCTCGAAATCGTCGGTCTCGACGTTGTGATCGAGGATGTCGAAGTACAGGCCGAACCGCCGACGTCGCTCCTCTTTCGTGCCAGCCAATAACGCTGCCATGCTCGATGATATCGGCAAGATCACGCAGATTAAAGTAACCATTCAAAGACGATCGTAATATTGAATTGTTACTTTAATCTGTTTTCGTGTCCTGGAAATCTGGGTGAGTGCCCCCGAAAACACAGGTCTTGCCGTATGGCGTCAATTATCTTGACGGCTCCGGCCGTTTTCTCAGGCTGGCTTGCGCCCCGGATCCCTCCTGCGCCTCACAACGTGCCGCCTGTTTCCCCACGACGCAACGTTGCCCGCTGCGCTGTTTTTCATGCGGGTCGGAATTGGCACAAAGTCCGGCAATACCGGCAAGATCACGCAGATTAAAGTAACCATTCAATAGCCGATTGTCGCTGGCAAAATCTCAATGCATACCACTGTATGATTGCTTTCTTGTCACCTGGTGATGCATTGGGCTGAGATCATCATTGGCGGGGAGGTTTCCCATAAGGGATCAGGGTCAGACCTTCTTCCGCCACTGCACGATGGCGTCTTCATCACGTTTGCGAACGCGGCGTTCGGGCGTCTGGCACGACCAACCTATCCGTCTGAGAACATGCCAGATGCCGGAGGGGCCGTAGGTCACGCCGAAGCGGCGCTCGACCAGTTCGGCCACCCGCAGCAATGTCCAGAATTCGGGGGGAAAGCCGTGCTGGCTTGGCCCTTTCAGAAGCATCCAATCCAGCCGAGAGAGTTGCCTATCGGTCAGCTTTGGTGTGGGGCCGGGATGGGGCTTGGCCTTGAGGGCCTTCTTGCCGCCGCGCTTGCGGGTCCTGGCCCACTGGCAGACGGCGGCGGGGGTCACGCGAAGTTCACGGGCTACTTTAACCTGTGACCACCCCTGATCCAGCAGTTCGATCCCTCGAAGCCGCCGCCGCTCCTCTTTCGTGCGAGTCGGTATTGGTGCCATGTCCAGTGCTATCGGCAAGATCAACCAGATTAAAGTAACTATTCAAAAACCAATCGAGATTATTGAATAGTTACTTTAATCTGTGTGAATTCCCGGCATATGCAGTAAACGCAGAATACGCAGACAACACAATAAGCGAAGCAAACAAAGCAAACACAGCAGACACGGCAAACACAGCAGACACAGCAGACACAGCAAACACGGCAAACCCTAGTCTTGCCGTAAGTGCCAATTGGCCTGATTGCCCCCGCATGTTTCCTCAGGCTGCCCTGCACCCCGGATACCTCCCCACGACCAACAAAGTACCGTCCGCTTCTCCACAACGCACCGCCGCCCGCCGCGCCTCTTTCATGAGAGTCGTTAGTGCTGCCATGCCCAGTGATATCGGCAAGTTCAAGCAGATTAAAGTAACTATTCAAAGGTCAATCATCGGGAATCACTGAGACCAGCCCGAAATCCAGCGGCGTGAGATTGAAGTGCATCATGCTTTCCGGGAACAGTCGCAGCACATCATCGCCGTTTTCCAGGATCCATCGCTCTGAGTCCGGGTCTTTCGCGAGCCGCACCGTGTCGATCGGTTTTTGGTCGTAGCCGAGGAACGTGATTGTTGCGATTTCCAGATCACGGGGATAGGGCTGGATGACTATTTCCGCCGGTCGCAACTCGATCAACTGCCGGAGCAGATCTTGGACTTTGCGCAGCGGGACACGGGCGTCGTTGTAGGCCGGGGCCGTCCACTTCTCCAAATCGCGATCGAGTCTGAGTTCTTCGCCATCGGAGGTGCGGATGAGAATGGACTTGATGTCCGAGGCCAGTTTTCCGGAGGCGGTTGGTGCGACGAGGAGTTCGTTCTTGACAAACAGCTTGGCCTGTGTGCCGTAGGTGAGACGAAAGATCACGGACCGGCCTTCGATCATGGCGTATCGATCCTTCTCGTCGCCGGCCATATACCCACCGACGAGTAATCGCTGCACGGTAGCTTCCAACTCTGTTTCACGGTCCTCATTCGTTTGCACGCTCGTGGTGATTGCGATGCTCGCCACCGGATCATCAAGGCCGAACGCACTCAGATCATCGGGCTCATCGACAATGAAACCGCCCACTTTCGCGGCATCCAGCGATTGCAGGAAACTTTCAAGGGCCACCTGATTCACCCTTGCCCGAACCGGCTCGTGCATCCGCCATTCCCGACGATCGCGACTGAGAACGAGCCGATCGGTGCCGATCACGCGGACGATCGAATCGGCGTTGACACTTACGTTATGGAAGAGGCTGCGATCTCTCCATTCCTTGGGATCCGTCTGAATCGCGCGCTGATGAAGGCGTTGATCGACGGAATAGACTTGCGATTCCCCCGCCAGCCGTAGATACCCCCGGCCCGATCCCACCAGGCGACCAAGTTCAATGGTAAGCGAGCCCCGTGGCCATTGATATTCTATGGTCGCACGGGGGGGACTGAACCCCATCGCTTTGTCGTCCGCATCGCCAGGGTCCACGGGAACGATCCTTCCCGCGGTTCCGAGCTGCACGGCTTGGGCAGCCAGTTGGCGGATTGAGTAGGATACCATCGGATAGGGGAAAGGTTCAGTCTGGAACCATTGCCTGCCCCGCCGCTCGAAAACCAGGTTCTGTCCGTCCTCCCGTGATAAGGCGATTCGGTCAAGGTCATTGACGGGAAGCAGGTCGGCCAGCGAAATCATGCCTTCTCCCGTCCGTCCCGGCGCGGCGTCATTGTTCTTGACGAACCACACCCCCGCGACCGAGAAGATCGCAAGGATCAAGGCGATGATGGTTGGCTTGACACTCATCATGGTCAGAACCTTCTGCCCCACCACATCATCAATCCCAGGGCTACGCATGCACTGGGCAGGCCGACCAGCGTCAACCAGAGCCAGCGTCGCCGATCCGCGGGCGTGATGTTTTGCAAGCGCGCGATTTCCTGGGTCATGGGGCTGGGGGCGATCAATTCATCCATGCCGGCAAGCCAGGCGATCGATGCCAGCATCAGTTCGTAGTTACCCGGAAATTCCAGCGCGACGCGATTGCCTCCGATGGAATAAACGCGATCGGCGATGTAGGTAAGCATCCATCCGCCGGACCCGAACAACATGCAACGCTGCCGTGAGCGTTCGATGGGATGCGGCCTGTCAATCGCTATGACCAGAGGCAGCGGGTCATCGAAGTATTCATCCTCCTTCGGGTCATCCACATTATTCGCGCCGCGATACCAGTCTGGCTCCAGCCAACGATTCGGGCCGGGCTCGATGTGAGCGATGACACTGAATGTCGATCCGCTCAGGCTGGTCTCGGGAATATCGATGCTTAGAGGAAGGTTGAAATAGGCGGGCAATCCGTTGACCGCTACGGCGACCGGGTGATCGTCGGTGAAGGTCTGTATGACCTGTCCGTGTTCCTTGACATCAATGCCTGCCGGGCCGCGTATCTTTTCGAACACCGCGCGAGAGGTATCGATCTCAAGTTCGAGGATGCTGACGACCTTCCGCCAGGGATCGGACTGGCCGAAATGCGGCAGGGGGCTGGGATATATGCTGAGCATCACGGATTCCCCCTCGTCGATCAGTAAACTGGTAGCGTCGATCAGACGCAATTCACCTTCCGACGGCTCGATGCTTTCTTGAGAAAGGGGGCGCACCGGGCGCACCACAATCCACACCACGGGTTGTCCTTTTTTTGCTTCGGGACGGGTCATTCTTCGACCCACAGCCCATTCCTTTACCTCGAACCGGGCCAGAGTGAGAATGTCTTTCACCCCGACCAGATCCGCCTGACGATCACCCGGGCGAAACAAAGACCGGTCGTCGCCGTGGACGAACACCACCAAGGGCATGTGATCGATGATCAGGGAGCGTATGGTGGAGGCGATGAGTTGCTCGCCCCGGAAGCGCTGGTCGAAGGTGACGGCGGCAGTCGCGGTCGGACGCGAGATCGTTTTGGGAAAAAGCTGGGAGGAGCGAATGGATGCGGCTCGGTCCGGGCCCATGATCAGGGCGCACTCGCCGGATTGGATCTGGCGACCGATGCGGGAGAGTTCCAGAGGAGCCAATCGCGCCAACGGGTCCGCGGCAGTGACGAGCTTCTGCGCCATGACCTCGTACTCCCCGCGGGTCTCGGCGAGATAGCTCAGGACATTGACATCGAGGTCGGGCAACTCAAGCCACTTCTCGAATATAAAGGCGATGTCCTGGCACTGGTTGCCCCACTGGGTCAGGGCCGTTACCAGAGTGCTTCGCGCCGCATCGTAATCGGGTATCGGTTGCACATCATCAGAGCTTCGAAAATCGTGGATGACCGCGATCGCTTTTTCCGCTTGGGTGGCGAGCACGTTCATATTCAAAGCGCGAGCCTGAAGTTGTTCGGCTTGGGCTTTTTCGCGGGGAATGACGGAAAGCAGTGATTGCAGTGGTCCGGCGTGTTGACGGGCGAAGTCTTGCAAGTCAGTGAACGCGCGCTCACCCTCGTCCAGCGCGACATCGTAGGTCTGCACAAGGTCGGCATATATCATCTGAAGCTCGGCCAGGATCGCGTCATACGCTTCCAGGCTGCCCGGGTCGGTCGGATCGATGCGCTGGACGGTGATGCTCGGGGCTGCCTCGGAGAAGCGACGGAGCACCTCATCCACCTGCCTGCGCAGGGGGGGATCGATGTATCGTTCGCTCACCAGCAGGGCGATGGTCCAGTCTCCTTCCAGATCGGAAAGGAGATTTCTGGTCTGGGGACTGAGGGAGTAAGCGCGGGTCTTGGTGGCGTCAATTTGGGCGCGGAAGGACGGCTGGAGCGAGAAAAAGTTCAACGCCACGAGGATGACCAACACGCTGATGAGAAATATCGCGAGGTTGATAGCGGCAAAGATTCGTCGCACGGTGACGGTTGCCTCTCCGGTCATGGGCAGCGCCTCCAGTTCAACGAGACCACGGACGCAATGAGAAAGAACGCAATGAGAGCGAGAAAGTACACGATCGCCGCGGTATCGATGAGACCGATGGCGAACAGGCTCAGTCGTTGCTCAGGGTCGATCAGCCGCACGATATCACCCCAGAACTCCGGGATGTACTGGGGAAGGATTTTCGTGCCGATGTTGATCGTCAGCCAGAAGAACATGGTGATGAGGAAGGCGACGACCTGACTGGTGGTGAGGGTTGAGATCAGGATCCCGCTGGCGAGGTACGCCGAGCCGGCGAGGATCATCCCGAGATAGCCGCTGAACAGTTCGCCGTAGTCAGGCTGGCCGTAACGCTCCAGGGCAATCACGTGGGTGATGGTGGGAAGCAGCATGAGGATGAGAAAGCCCAGCGAAGCGAGAAACTTACCCAGGATCACTTCCGACTCTCTCACGGGACAGGTCATGAGCACTTCGTAGGTGCCCATCCTCTGCTCCTCACTGATGGAGCGCATGGTGATGGCGGGGCAGATAAACAGCAGCAACCACATTCCGATGTCGAAGACCGCCCTCAGAGAGGAAGGGCGTCCGGTCTCGAAGGATCGCGTGGTGAAGAAAATACCGATGAAGACCAGAAACAGCGCAATGATGACGTATCCGCCGGGGGAGAGGAAATACGACTTCAGCTCGCGCGAGGCGATGGTCAGGGTTCGGCTCACGAGGATCCATCCTGACCGTTTTTACTGGCGGTTTTTTGAAGGGTTTCCGGTGTTTTCGGGGGCTCGCTGGTCTCGGATCCTTCCACCATATGCACAAACAAATGCTCCAGCGTCGGGGACTGGCGATGAAGCTCGCGGGTGATCGACTTGACCTCCGACAACGCCCGGGAAATCGATTCCCGCAGATCGTCCTGCTCACACTTGGCCGTCACCGTCAGGCGATACCACGTCGAATCGAGGCGCTTGGCCTGGACCTGGGCGACGGCGGGTATGGAAGCCACCGCCCGCTCCGCCTTGGCGGTGTCCGTTTCCACGACGTACCGGCTTACGCTTGACGCCTGCTGCTGGAGTTCGGAAATCGTCCCCTGGCCCCGAATTCGCCCGCCGGCGATGAGTATCACCCGATCACAGGTGAGTTCGACTTCGGGAAGGATGTGGGTGGAAAGCAGAATCGTGTGACTCCCGGCCAGATTGCGAATAAGGCTGCGAAACTCGCGGATCTGAGAAGGGTCGAGACCGACGGTGGGTTCGTCGAGAATGAGGAGGGGCGGGTCGTGCAATAACGTCGCGGCCAGGCCGACACGCTGGCGATAGCCTTTGGAGAGCTGATTTATGGGGCGACGACGAACTTCGAGGATCTGGCATTGGGCGATAGCCCGATCGATCGCCTTGTGGCGCTCAGAGCGACTGAGGCCGAATAACCGGCTTCTGAACGTAAGATATTCACTGACCCGCATTTCAGAATACAGCGGGGCGGACTCCGCCAGGAAACCGATCCGCTGTCTGACCGCTTTCCAATGCCGGCTCACGTCAAGTCCATCGACCTGGACAGAGCCGGCTGAAGGCGGCAAAAAGCCGGTGATCATGCGGAGGGTGGTGGACTTCCCCGCCCCATTCGGGCCCAGGATTCCCACCACATGACCCCGGGTGATTTCAAAATTGAGCGAATCCACCGCCAGGTGCCGACCGAATCGTTTTGTGAGGTTCTGAGCGACGATCATGTCTGAATGTGGGGACCGCATAGAGCCGGGCTGACCCAAGGCGAATTTTGTCCCTGTCTCCGAGCAAAGGAGCGGATACCATTGATTGTTGAACCCTTCGACACATTGTCAAGCGGAGCGGGACATTGGACCGATCGGGTTGGAATTGCGACGAATCGTGTGATTGAAATAGTCTGTTTATTGTTCATGATGACGGCGTGTGTTCACGCATGAGTTCTCAACGACCGCGGCTGATTTTCGTTCAAGGCTCGACATCACTATCGCCGGATCAGTCCAAGTACCTGAAATCGGCATTCGATGTCATAGAAGTTGAGAACATCGATGCCGCCCGAGCGAAGGCTCTAGACCATCCGGGGGCCATTATCGCTTCTGAATACCTCAGCGATAACGGCCGGTTCGATGACGAGGAGTCCGGACTGACATCAAAAGTGATCGAACATGTCGGCGAAGGAGCCGGACTGGTCGATCAAAATGGTATTCTCCTCTGGGCCAATCACCGGCTGAAATCCTATCCGCCGGAAATGTCGAAGATCATCATCGAGCAATGTCTCGAAGCCATCGAGCAGTTTAATCGTCCGGAAGAATCCGATACTCCCATCGAGCGGCGCCTGGGCCGTCGTTCCTCTTTCGGGCATGGCGATCATCACTACGAGTTGTTGGCGAGTCCGACTGACTTGGATGAGGCCAACCCGAAGCGGATCAACTCGGTCGCCTTCGTGATCTGGAACGTTACCGTCACCCGCACCCTGCAGGCGAAGATCGACGCGATCGATGCCGCGGGTTCGGAACTCATGTGCATCAAGCCGGTGACCATATCCACGCTCAACATGGCCGAGCGTCTGACCCTCATCGAGGAAAAAATCGTCCGTTATGTGAATGAGATTCTTGATTTCGATAATTTTGAAATCCGCCTGCTCAATCGCGAGACGAGCCAGCTCGAACTTGTCATATCCTGTGGCATTGCTCCGCTGAAAGTGGGGGAGGTCATGCACGCGAGCGAAACCGGAAACGGTATTTCCGGCTACGTCGCCGCGACGGGCAAGAGTTATGTGTGTGCGAACGTGCGGCAGGATCCAATGTATCGCGAAGGGCTGGACAACGCCGCCAGCTCGCTCACCGTGCCGCTGAAACATTATGATCAGGTCATCGGGGTGTTCAATATCGAGTCATATTCATTGAACGTCTTCGATGAGAACGATCGTCAATTCGCGGAGATTTTTGGCCGCTATATCGCGGCGGCGATGAATATTCTCGACCTGCTCGTGGTCGAACGCTATACGACCAACGAGGAACTGACCCAGAATATGCTGGGCGAACTGAGCAAGCCCTTGGGGGAGATTGCCACTCAGGCCGAGGCCCTGCGCGATGCCAAGTCGGCCAAGCAGCGCCGCGAGCATCTGGATCAGATCGTCGAGGCGGCCATCGGAATGCGGAGTCGGATCGAGTCGTGTGCCTCCGGCCCGCGGTCCATCCTCAATGCCGAGGAGGAACTGCATCGTCTCAAGCCTGATCCCCAGATGACCGAC
The DNA here is from genome assembly GCA_022560875.1 of Planctomycetota bacterium. Lineage (GTDB taxonomy): Bacteria > Planctomycetota > Phycisphaerae > Phycisphaerales > SM1A02 > JADFSH01. The sequence continues at coordinate 8,317 of JADFSH010000135.1, forward strand.
AAGCTCGTGCTGGTGGCCGACGATGAGGAGAACATACGCGAAACCCTGTTCAAGCTGCTTTCGCAAAAAGGTTGTCGCGTGACGACGTGTTCGTCGGGGCTCGAAACCATCGAATTACTGAATAAGATGGAAAGCGACGGCCAGCGATTCGACCTGGTGATCTCCGACATCAAGATGCCGGGATGCAATGGTTACGAAGTCTTCCATACCGCCAAGGCAATTTGCCTCGACACCCCGGTTATTCTCATGACCGGCTTCGGCTACGATCCGAACCACTCCATCGTCCGCGCCAGCCAGGAAGGGCTTCACTCCTTCCTGTTCAAGCCTTTCAAGGCCAGTCAGCTCCTGGAATTGGTGGAGAAGGCCTTTATGCTGGCGGAAGTACAATAAGAGTTTCTACTTTGGCATGGTCTTACTTGAAGCGGAATGCCCCGCAGACTGAGGGCATCCTTCAAACGTGACAATTGTGACTGTTTTGGAAGCGGGGCTAGAATCCTGACCTATGTCCACTCAGAAGCCAAAAGTCCTGGTTGCGATGTCCGGGGGCGTGGATTCGTCCGTCGCCGCGGCGCTGCTGCTGCGGGAGGGCTACGAGGTCGTCGGCTGTTTCATGCGTCTCGGCTCGCCCGGAGAGGTCTTCGATGAACTGGAGCCCTTTGATTCCGCCGGTGTCTCCTGTGATCCCGCCAAAATCAAGATCGGCCATCAGGGCTGCTGCTCGATCAACGATGCCGCGGACGCGCGGCTGGTGGCGGCGAAACTGGATATCCCCTTCTACGTCTGCAATTTCAAGAAGGACTTCGGCCGCATCATCGACTACTTCGTGGGGGAATATAACGACGGTCGAACCCCCAACCCCTGCGTGCGCTGCAATGACTGGCTGAAGTTCGGCAAGCTGCACGATTACGCCCGACAGATCGATGCGGACTTTGTGGCTTCCGGCCATTACGCGCGGATCGACAGGACAAATGGCGAGCTGCGTCTGCTCCGGGGTCTCGATCACAACAAGGACCAGAGCTACGTACTCTTCGGGGCTCCCCGGAGTCGGCTCTCCGAGATGCTTCTTCCCGTCGGGGGTTATCACAAGACTCAGGTTCGCGAGATGGCCCGTGAGATGGGACTGCCGGTCTTCGACAAGCCGGATTCGCAGGAGATCTGCTTTGTCCCAGACAATGATTATGCGGGATTGGTTCGGCGGCGTGCGCCCGATCGGGTCAGCCCGGGCCGGATCGTGGACACTTAGGGCAAAGTTCTCGTCCAGCACGAGGG
>JADFSH010000136.1 GCA_022560875.1 Planctomycetota bacterium
AGCGCAGGTACCACATGTGCCCCTGCACATCCTTCATCTCCACCTCGTCATCGGCCAGCGCCGTCAGCGTGACGGGATCCCAGTTCACCAATCGCTTGCCGCGATAGATGAGGCCGTCCTTGAACAAACGGAAGAACGCCTCGCGCACGGCCTTGCCGCACATTGGGTCCATGGTGAAGCGCACGCGATCCCAGTCGCAAGAGCAGCCCATCGCCTGAAGTTGCTCGATGATCGTGGCCTCATATTCATCCTTCCACGCCTGGACCTTTTCCACAAACGCGTCGCGTCCGAGTTCGCGGCGTTTGATTCCCTGTTGCAGCAGTCGTTTTTCCACCACGGTCTGGGTGGCGATGCCTGCATGGTCCGTGCCCGGCATCCAGAGGACGTTATAGCCGCGCATCCGGTGGTAGCGGCTGAGGATATCCTGAAGCGTGTTGTTGAACGCATGCCCCAGATGCAGGGGGGCGGTGACATTGGGCGGGGGAATGACGATGCAATACGGCTTGCCCGGTGCGTCCGGCGTGGTGTGAAACGCTGCCGCGTCATCCCATTTCTTGCGGATTTCGCTCTCGCTGGTTTCGGGAGCGTAGGATTTAGACAATTCAATGGTCATCATGGGTCGGCCATCATAGTCATGCGAGATTGTGTCGATCAGGGAAAAAGAATCATGTCAGAAAGGCTGTTTGTCTGCTGTATCGGCATTTTTCTGGCTCTCGTGACAGCCGGCGGCTGTGATCGCGCGGAGCCCGAGCCGGCGAAGTCTGCCGACCCGGATTCAATAGCTACCCCCGACGAACCCCCAACCCAGAGCGCGACCATTCCCCCGGAAAATATCGAAGCGTCCCTCAAGGCGGCAGATCAGTATTTCTCTACCGGGGAACTGGACAAGGCCCGGGCAATTCTTGAAGTACTTGTCGAACGTGCGCCGCGAGAGGGTCCCGCCCGCGAGCTATACGGCCAGGTGCTTGCTCTCCTTGCGCTCCAGGCTGGGCCGGAGATTGGGGCGTCTCAGATTCAGGAGCTTCTGGAGAATGCTTACGAGCAGTATCGTGTTGCCTGCGACATCACGCCAGATTCGCCCGGTCTTCATCACAGCGCGGGGATGATCGCCAACGAGGCCGGACGTAGAGAAGACGCACTGGAGCATTTTCTTATTGCGGGACGTCTTGATCCGCTCAATCCGCAACCGCCGACCTTTGCCGCCCAGCTTCTCATCCAACTGGACAGGCTCGATGAGGCCCATCAACAACTCACGGCAGCGCTCAAGATTGATAAGGATGAACCGGTGATCTACGCATCACTGGCGATCATCGCCATGAAGGGCAAGCAGTTTGCCGAGGCGTTATCCCTGATTCGGGAGGCGAGATCAATCGATCCCCGCCATCTGGGACTCCTGGCCCAGGAATCCAGAATCCATCGCGAATCAGGAGAGCCCCGACGAGGGCTTGAAGGACTCATCGCCTTGAATGAATACCAGCGCAGCCATGTTGCCATCGCGGCAGAAATCGCGTCAGGGTACGAAGCCATCGGCGAGCCAACGAGGGCCGCAGAAGCTTGGGAGCATCGCTACAACCTGCTCGTTGATCAACCGGACCGCTGGCGCGATGCGCTTCGCGCGGGCCAGATCTATCTCAGGGCGGGTAAGCGCGAGCTGGCCTGGAAATGGCTTCAGGTTGCCAAGTTGATCGCCCCCGATGACCCTGATATCCGGGCGTTCGAGGCTGCATTCAAGACCACCGATTATCAGCCTTCATCTTCGGAATAGAATCAGGGTTTGAGTCGCTCGCCGGCTTCCTGCCAGGGATCAGGCATGGGCTTGCTATCCTCTTTCTTGCGGCTGGGCCATCGTCGTCTCATCATCCGCCTGAGCATCTGGAGGGTGATGACAAGGAGGAAAAGCCCCATCAGGACAACAAAAACCTCGAAAAGCACCACCGCGAGGCGAACCTGTTCCGGGGCAGGGGGCTGAATCGCGAGAAAAAAGATTGGTGAACGCCAGTTCATATCCTCACAGTATAGGACTGACTGATTGTCGTATCCCGGATGTTCAGGGGGATTCGGTGAGACGATACCTGACAATCCGGACCAATTAAAGAGAACAATTTGACTCGTTATCGGTAAAAATGTAAGACCATGACAGCTTCGCAGGCAGGGCAACGTGCGTGCAAGTCAAAGTGTTGAAGGGAATTAGGGCAATTGCCGATGCCACTTACGAAGCTCAGATTGTTCCAGATAAGACCCTCAGCGACTCCTTTTCGAGATCACATCATTCCTCCAATAGGAACAACCGGAATATGTTCAACCACCATCGCATTGCCAGAGGTTTTCTGATTCTCATCCTTCTTACGCTGTGTCTCGGCGTAGCCGCAGGGACAACTGCGATGGTCAAGGGTGATGTCGATGCTCAGATGTGGTCAAGCCGCATCTGGAAAACCGCGCTGAATTCCAACAAGGCGACCATCGATACGTTGCGCGTTCAGTTCGATGCGATTCCGACGGATTCCTTCACGAAGGATTATCTGGCCTACTTCCGTCGCAACGATCAGCAAAACCGGATCAATGAGGAAAAATCTCTTCTGCAACGTGATGAAGATCGAGTGGAAGCCCTCGGGGAGATGCGTGAGCATATTGCGAACCAGCAGCTCGATCAGGCGCTGGTTTCGGCGGTGAAGGTTCAGACCCTCAGTGATAATTACAACACCGCATTTGAGAATGATGACATCAGGGAAATCATCGCCTGGGCTGAGCGGGATCTTTCCGAGATTGAGGCTGAACAAGATTGGCTACGCGCCCAGGAAATTATCTTCCGTATGCGTACCCTGTTTGAGGATACGGAACGCCGGGCGGACTACGAGCGATACAACAAGCGTCTGACCGTGGTGAATCGGCGGGTGTCGCTGCTGGCGCATTACGCGCCGCGCCGGATGCACGAGTTCAGAAAACATCGCGCTGAGCGACTCGGTGAGAAACCGCTGCCCGATTTCAATCCCGTCAAGGCTGACGATTGGAAGGACCGGCTAGCGGGTATTAGTGCGAAAACCCTGCGCAACTCCCTGCATCGCGCCGCGACGGAACACATCGAAGCGGGTGGCAAAGATAACCGCAACGGATGGCGCCCCCTGCTGATCGGTGGGCTTGAGGCGCTTCGGACCTTCGCCACCACGCCGTCATTATCAGAATCTTTTCCCGACCTCGCAGACCAGGACAAGGTGAATCGCTGGGTCGCGTTCCTCAATGTGGAACTGGCAAAAGTTGAGAGAGTCAAGAGCCGCGAACTCACCAGATCGGGCTTCAGACGGATGCTGGACCGGCTTGTCGCCGCCAACTCGAAGGCGATTGATCTGCCCCGCGAATTGCTTTACCGCGAGTTCGGCGACGGGGCGATGTACAAGCTCGACAGGTTCTCAGAGATCATGTGGCCGGACAAGCTCAGGCGCTTCGAGCAATCAACGCAGGGCAATTTCGTGGGGGTGGGAATCATAATCCGGCACACGGAAACCAACGACATCATGGTCGTCAACCCGCTGGAGGGGACCCCCGCCTATTACGGGGGGGTCAAGCCGAACGACCTGATTGTCGAAGTCGATGGCGAATCGACGGTCGGCTGGAGTCTCAATGACACCGTGGATCACATTACCGGTGCGCCGAACACCGATGTCACGCTGGGGCTCAAGCGGGAGAATCACGAAAAGCTGCTGCCCATCACGCTCACCCGCAAGCTCATCAAGCTGCGCTCGGTCAAGGGATGGTGGAAGGAGCGCCTCTCTGAAAACGGCGATCCGGTCTGGGATTGGCTGCTCGACTCCAAGACGCGTATCGCCTATATCAAGCTGACGCAGTTCACCGGTGACACCTATGTCGATCTGTTGGTCGCCTGGAACGAAATTCAGCAGGCCGGGGGCGCCAACGGACTGATCCTGGATCTGCGCTACAACCCGGGGGGCCTTCTCATCTCCGCAGTGCAGATCAGCAATCTGTTTATCGAAAGCGGCGTGATTGTCTCCGGCGAGGACAAGGACGGGCGTGAAGCCTGGCCCGCCCAGCGGGCAACCCAACAGCGGGCGATGCTCGCCGGTCTTCCGACCGTGGTGCTGATCAACAAGGGATCGGCCAGCGCCAGTGAAATCGTCGCCGGTTGTCTGCAGGCCCACGGGGCGGCGGTCATCGTCGGTGAGCGCAGCTACGGCAAGGGCAGCGTGCAGACCGTCCATTCCATCGCGCGCAATACTCAACTGAAGCTCACCACCCAGTACTATCGACTCCCCCCGAACCATCGTCTTGGTGAGGTCAAGGGGCGACTGGTGCACAAGCGCCCCGGCGCTACCGAGTGGGGTGTCGATCCCGATATTCTCGTGACGATGACCCCGAGCCAGATCGAGGAGTCCTATTTCCTCCGACAGAAAGCGGACATCATTCCTGAAAATGAAGCTGGGGTTCCGGAGCCCGAATCCACCGAGCGTCCCGATATCGCTGAGATGCTGACGAAGGGTATCGACCCTCAGCTCGAAAGTGCGCTGTTGTTGCTGCAGGCCCGCGTGCTCGGCGACATCGATTCAGCCACAAGGCATGCTTCAATCAAATGAATCCCGGAACGGTACTGATCCTGCTTGCGAACGTGATTCGCTGATTAACGACCAAAAAAGACAACCCCCGGCTCATGGAGCCGGGGGTTTTTTATCATTGACCGGAAGGTGAGACTTTTATGGCGACTGGAAGCTGTTCAAACCGCCTGTGAAACCGGAAACTGTCACTCGGAAATGTCTGTGTCCCGCCGTGTGGAGTGAATAGCGAGAGAGCCGTCCTGAGAAGGCGATGAGGGCAGCACGGATGCGCTCAGATGCTCGCGGAACCGCTTCTGGCGACACTGAACACAGCCACTGAGGGCCATGATCACCACGAGCAATCCGAGAAGTGCCAGGATGTTCAAGCAGGTACGCATCACAAAGGTGCCCTTCAATCAAGCCACTTCTCCTTCGAGTGGCATGAGTTAAGTTTGCGTTGGAGTGCCCCCGGAGCCAAAACGTATGTGCCCCGATTGACCAAGTGCCCCGACACAGATGCACCATCTTTTTCGGGTCACGCAACCGACACAGACTGAGCCCGATCGGGAGGTGTCACCCGATGAATTATGGGAGCACAAACCGGTAATCACATGAATCCTGCGACCCTTGATCCTTATCTCACCTGAGCGGCATTCGAGGGGGGCCGCCCGGATGCCAGCCGCCGCTTGCCAAATCGGATGATCCTGTCATTATGGGGTCTTGCCGGAAGCCTCAAACGCCTTGTTTCAAGGACGATTATCGGCTCGGGGCATGAGAAGAAGCATTCAGGAGCATTGACAAACGGACAGGAAGTAAAGAATGAAGGATCGCACCATGCCCGAATTGAACACCAATGACGCAACGAGACGCGAGTTCCTGCTTTCCACCGGCGCAGTTGCCGCGGCGGCGACCCTCAATGGCAGCGCGGTCGCGATGTATTCTCCGACGAAAATCCCCCAGGAGCAAACCGAGCAGGAACCCCCGGATTCCCCGGATTCCCCGGAGCCGAAGAAATCAAATCTCACGAACCAGACCATTGCCGAGGCGGAAAAACTCGCGGGGGTTGAGTACACCGATGAAGAACGGACGATGATCCTGTCCGATATTGAGGGCGATATCACCCGCTTCAAAAAGCGTATGGAGCACAAGCTTCCCAACAGCGCCGCCCCGGCCCAGGTTTTCGATTGTCGGCTGCCCGGTATGAGCTTTCCCAAGCAGAAAGCATTTCTTCGCTCCCTGGAAAGCGTGGGGAGCGTGCCCGCTTCCGATGAAGACATCGCCTTCTCACCCGTCACCTCGCTCTCACGCTGGATTCAACGGGGCCAGCTCACCAGCGAGCGTCTCACCAGGATATATATCGACCGGCTGAAGAAATACGGACCGGGTCTTGAGTGCGTCATCACCCTCACCGAGGAACTCGCTCTCAAGCAGGCCAAACACGCTGACCGGGAAATCGCGGCCGGCAACTATCGTGGTCCGCTGCATGGCATTCCCTGGGGCGGCAAGGACCTGCTCGACACCAAGGGCATTCGCACGAGTTGGGGCGCGAATCCCTACAAGGATCGGGTCGCGGATTCCGATGCGGCGGTGGTCAGAAAACTCGAGGAAGCGGGGGCCGTCCTGGTGGCCAAGCTCACCCTCGGAGCATTGGCGATGGGGGACCATTGGTTCGGCGGACGCACCAACAACCCCTTCAATCCCGAACAGGGTTCAAGCGGCTCCAGCGCGGGTTCAGCCGCCTCGACCGTTGCGGGACTGGTTGGCTTTTCACTTGGCACCGAGACCCTCGGCTCGATCGTCTCCCCCTGCATGCGTTGCGGTGCGACTGGACTCCGACCGACCTTTGGCCGCACGCCCCGCACCGGGGCGATGGCGCTGTGCTGGTCGCTGGACAAAATCGGCGCCATCTGTCGAACGGTCGAGGACACCATCCTCGTCCTCGACGCCATCAAGGGTGCCGATGTCGGCGACCCGTCCGCGGTGGACATGCCGCTGAACTTCAACGCGCGGGCTCCGCTCAACGGTTTGCGTATGGGTTACGACCCGGAGTGGTTCAAGCCGTCGGAAAAGGCCCGTTTCGCGGAGAGCCGCGATATCGAGATCAACGCCTTGAAGATCGCAAAATCGCTGGATGTCAAACCCGTCGAGATCAAGATGCCCGACCTTCCTTACGGCTCTCTCATCACGATCCTCATGGCGGAGGCCGCGGCGGCGTTTGAGGAACTGACGCTGACGGATCGCGATGACGAACTCAAGCGTCAGGGATCCGATGCGTGGCCCAACTCATTCCGCCAGGCGCGTTTCACCCCTGCCATCGAATACGTCCAGGCCGAGCGCATCCGGCGTCAGGCGATGCACGCCATGGCCGAGCAGTTCGAGAACATCGATTTCATCCTTGGCCCCAGTTTCGCCGGCAGCATGCTGCTCATCACCAACAACACGGGACACCCGTCCCTGACCATCCGCGCCGGTTTCCGCGAAAACGGGGCCCCGCACGGCGTGACCCTCATCGGCAACCTCTTCGACGAAGGCACGATCTGCCGCGTGGGCATGGAGATGGAAAAGAAGCTGGGCGTGTGGGATACGCGGCCAAAGTTGGGTTGAGAACAACAAGCGTGTGAACGATCAGATTGCCGTGCCGCACTCCGGGCATTTGTCTGAGGTGATGTCCCTCAGGTCGTACTGGCAATGAGGGCAGAGACCAATGGGCCGGGTAATGCCCATGGCCACCAAACGCTTGTTGATCCAAAACGCGGCGAATAAGCAGACGACCGAGACCACTCCGAGGATCGGCAGGTTGATGTATCCGAAAGGATACCCTAGCACTGCAAACAGCCAGATGAAGCCGACGAACCAGAGGGAGAGCCAGAGCCTCTTTCGGGTCTGTCTGGATTCACGTGTGATGTGCATTACTGGTTCTTGCGTGCTTCAAGCAGCAGCGCCACCTCCTGCACGTCCTTGTCGCCGCGGCCGGAGAGGTTGACGACCAGATGCTGCTGACGCGACATCGACCGGGCCTGCTTGACCGCCTCGGCGATGGCGTGGGCGGACTCCAACGCGGGGATGATCCCTTCCAGTTCCGCGAGCAGACAGAAGGCGTCGAGGGCTTCGTCATCCGAAACGCTGGTGTACTCAACGCGGCCTGAGTCCTTCCACAACGAATGTTCCGGCCCCACCCCGGGGTAATCCAGACCCGCCGAGCAGGAATGCACATCCGAGGTCTGGCCGTCTTCATCCTGCAGGACGTAGCTCAGCGAGCCGTGCAGCACTCCCGGCGAGCCGTAACACAGCGGAGCGGCATGCTTGCCGGCCTCCGTCGAATAACCACCCGCCTCCACCCCGATGAGCTTCACCGATTCATCAGCGATGAAGGGATAGAAAATTCCCGCCGCGTTTGAACCGCCCCCCACACAGGCGACAATGCAATCAGGGAGCTGGCTCCCCTCTCCCTTATCCGGGGGTGGGGGAGGGGCTGGGGGTGAGGGTCTGTGTAAGTCTTTTTGTGCTCTAAACTGCTCCCTGCATTCCCTCCCGATCACCGATTGAAAATCACGCACCAGCACCGGAAACGGGTGCGGCCCGACCACCGAGCCCAGAATGTAATGCGTATCCGCGACCGAACCCATCCAGTCGCGCATGCACTCATTGGTCGCATCCTTGAGGGTCTTCGAGCCGCTGTCCACCACGTTGACCTTCGCCCCCAGCAGCTTCATGCGAAAGACGTTGAGGCTCTGGCGACGAACATCCTCCGCCCCCATGTATACCTCGCAATCGAGGCCGAAATGGGCGCACGCGGTCGCGGTGGCCACGCCGTGCTGGCCCGCCCCGGTTTCGGCAATCACGCGTTTCTTGCCCATTCGCATGGTGAGCAACGCCTGGCCGATGGTGTTGTTGATCTTGTGGGCCCCGGTGTGGTTCAAGTCCTCTCGTTTCAACCAGACTTGCGCCCCCCCGGAAGTAGAAGAGCAATGCTCCGTCAGCCGCCCGGCATAGGTCAGGGGGCTGGGGCGACCGACGTAGTGTTTGAGCAGGGCATCGAACTCTTCACGGAAAGCCGGATCACCCTTGGCCTTTTCATATTCCGCTTCAAGTTGGTCGAGCGCGGCGATAAGCGTTTCGGGCACATACCGCCCGCCGAACTCGCCGAATCGGCCTGTCGAGTCAGGTTGCTGAGTGAGGCTGGTCATGCTCAGAGGATAGCACGACCGGCAAGCCCGCGAAGGATGGGGAGCAGGGGCCGGGCTCTTGCCGCGAGTTGGTATTGAGGAGTGGGGGGGTAACTGTCAATCACCCGCCGGTTTAGCAGCCCGGCCTCGACCAGGTCACGCAGGGCCAGGGTGAGGGCGCGATCGGTGATGAGGCCCAGGCAATATCGAATCTCCCCGAAACGCGATGGCTTGCCCCCGATCGCCAGCAGCACCGGCAGTGACCATTTACGCAGGCAAACATCCATCGCATCAATCTTGCGAAGACGCCCCATGAGTCTGACGCAGTTCGGGGCGATGGCCCGCCCGGCATCGGTGAGGATGTATTCCGGTCTAAGCGGATGGCCGTAGCCGGGATTCTTCCTGATATAGCTCAGGCTCGTCTTATCCTGAAGGGTCTGCATCAGTGCCGGGCGACTCGCCTCCATGCGATTCAGGAGAGTGATGAACTTGGCCCCCTTCATCAGATACAGCTCCGCCACCGTCGGCACCAGCCAGCGACGATGAAACAACCCCGCCAGCGGGTCGATCCGCAAGGCGGATAACGGGGGGCGAGAAGCCCGACCAGAAGCCTTCCGGGCGTAATTTCGTGATTTTGCAATAATCCTGCTCATATTCTTAGGAATCGGCGAAACCGCCACTTGACAATAAAGTATAGTAACAATAAATTGTTTCTATTCAACCACTCAACAGGAGACTTCCATG
>JADFSH010000137.1 GCA_022560875.1 Planctomycetota bacterium
CGTTGCGGCCAGTAGCGGGAAACTTCCGATCTTTATAATTCCCGCCCGGCATCATGCTGGGCAAGTCTTGTCGCATCCGCCCGGATCAGTTTCGAGGTGCTCCGCCCCTGGCGTAGTGGCTGGTGCGTGCCGTTGGCATTCTCGTTGTTGCTGATATAGAAATTCGTACTCATCAGCGTGCTGGTGAGGCGAAACTCGCCGCCCACAATCTGATTACGCATCGCCACCGGCAGCAGAACCACCACCAGCCCGATGAGCAAGGTTGCCGGCCTGACCAGTGGTGCTCGCCCTGACGACCGAAATTGCACGACCGGCCAAAGCAGCAAAGCGGGAATGAAGATCGCGGCATTTCCATGATTCAGGATCAGCCCCCCGAGCGATGCTCCGAGAATGATCCACATAACCTTGCCCGCAGGCTCAATCACGAGCCTCCCGATCAACCACAACATCAGGGTGAGAAAGAAGAGGTCAAGCGTCGATTTGTCGATGAAGCCATCGAAGAAAACTGCCGGGGCGTACGCCGCCAGTCCCAGCCCGGCGAGGATACCCACTCGTTTCGAGAAAAGTCCCTGCCCGGCACCGGCCAGCAGAAGGCATGACGTTGCGCCAAGGATAGCCTGGCATATCCTCGCCGCGCTCAGGCTCTCGCCGAATATCGCGTAAATGACACCTAGAAAATATGCATAAAGCGGCGACTGGGAGAAAACTTCCTGTCCCCACCAGTTGCCGGAGGCGATTTCCGTGGCCCACTGGTGGTAGTTGAAACTCTCGTTGGTCAGCACCTCGAGAAGGGGTTCGGCATTAATCTGGAGCACGTGAAAGAGTCTCACCAGCAGCGCAAACAGGAAAATACCCGCCAGCCAGGTCCATGTGAGACGACCGGGGACTTGCTCATTCTTGAATGTTGATTCAGCTTCACTCATCGATTACTGGGGAGGCAAGGCTTTCATCCTATCATCGGGGACAAGATCGCTCAGAACATGGGCCTTCGGGGATAATCCGAGGTCTTTCGATCGGCTTTTTTGCCATAGTTATGGGCCTTTTTGAAGAAAAACACTATTTACTCTTTCCGAATGGGAATCGGGGCGGTATTTTATTGAACGATCAATCAATAACCGACTATGAAGCCCCAATCCACCCCAACCCGTGATCGCCTGATAGAAGTCGCCATGCGATTGTTCCACGAGCAGGGCTACGGGGCCACCGGCGTGGCCCAGATCCTCAAGGAAGCGGGGGCGAAGTCGGGCAGGGGGCCGTTGAAACCTCCAAATCATCGACCTTGTTCATCTGATACGAGTTATCGATGGTGCAAACGGAGGCTCGCTTCTCGAACGCGCCCTTTTTCAACAGCCCCACTGTCACGAATGCCAAAGCTTCCAGAACAAAAACTGCGATTCTAAAAAAAATGACCACGCGCGTATGTTCTCAAGCGTCTCTATATGAGTGTAAGGGCAACCGGCTATGGGTGATTGTGCGCATTGCGATCGCTTGCGTGAGAAAAACATAGGCCGAGACAAACGACGAAGATTTCCGAAGATGTCGATAATCGGCCCGTTGACGAGGCGACCGGAGAGGCAGTCTCAGCGGAACGATGGGAGCGCGTTGGACAATTTCCCGGGTCACGTTTTCCAGGATCACATCACAAAGAGGCTTCTTCATAGGATGATGGTAATGAACCGAATGACAAACAAGATAGTGCAGTATTCACATGGATTGGGTATGATCGTCGTCGCGTCACTTGCAATGGTTGTCGCGTTTTCGACTTCGTCACAGGAGTCCACGGCGGCGCCTCAGGACACACTGACGTTTGCCTCACCCCAAGATGCCGCGGACCACGCATATCGTGAGGTGTAATGCGCATATGAGGTTGTCGAGATGCACGCGCTCGTGCAGGATTACTATAAGGGTGTTCTAAGTTGGAGCGATGTGATGCGTCAAATAATGGCGGATCAGCCGAAACTGGCCAGAACGGTCTTCGAGACAAATGCGTCCGAGGAGGAACTTTGCCTATAATGTCAAGTCTGATCATGTCGCAGTCGAATGGTCCGATTGCCGTCACTCAGGATGGTATGCCGGTGTTTTTCGACACGACCGCGTTTGTGGACGAAGACGGTTTCGTGATTCCCGCGTTCGCCCGGGATTACAACACTGCGATTCGGGCAAATCAGATCATGGTTGACACGCTGATGGCGTTTGCGGAGGGGGAATGCAGGGTTCCGCCGCTCAATAATCGATGTTGCCATGGGGATCCTGAATGGAACTGCGATACGGTCGAAACCGGATCGAGATGTGCTATGGACGCAGCAGGGTTGCAGTGTGCGGGAAGTTCAACGAACTGTCCCTAATCGAAGGTTGATCACATGAAGCATGTCACAAGAATCGGCGTAACGGCTCGCGGTATGAGCCGGGTGAGATCAGCCATGGTGCGAGTATTGACGTTGAGGCTCTGGCTGATAATGCTCGGTTGCCTGGTCGTCGGGCCCCCTTTGGCTGAAGCGGCCACCGGCGATGATCCCCCCGCACGTCTCGACGACGTGCGCAGCCGCGGCGATGGCGAATTGTATTTCGGTCCCGTGCGAGAGTACCACTCCTCAGGATTCCTGGAAGGGAAGGACGGCCAGTCGAAACTGGAATTCCACGCGATTGAGGTCTCTCGGACGGTATACGATCACCTGCAGACGCGAAACCGCTTTGTTGACAAGGAAGTGCGTGCCGCGGCGCTCGTCACCGAGCATGGCGTCATCCCGTTGATCGGAGTGTTTGATACAAGCGATCAATTCGTCGAGTTGGGACTGGTGATCGATAGCGGATCCGTAGATGCTGACTGGGAAAGCGTCATTGGCGCGGCGAGAAAGGTTTGCATGGCGGGGGGCAGGCCGATTGATCGGATTCCGAGCCTCATTCTTCGTAGCGGCGGACGCGAATTCGACATCTGGATCAGTGCTGAATCGGAGGCGTCCCTTGGTCTTGACGAGAGGGAGGCCGGGGCGTTGTCGCTGGAAATGAAACCAATGGATGCGAGCCCAACGGAGCAGCCCCGGTGGATTCGTCGCACTTGGGTGGGGCCGCTGCATAACGAAGCTGACGATACCGTAGTCCGGTTGGAGACTGTGCTCCAAGAGCCAACGAAGGCCAGTTCGGTTTCCAATGGTAGCCCGGGATTCAGCATAGGTGTACTTTCGATTCGTTTTCGTTCTCGACGACTTGATGGAGCCGTGCCCGATGACTGCCCGTGGCAAACGAGAGCACAATTCGTGCATACTTTGCAGGACCTCGACAGTGCCGGCGTCAATTGGTTTGCCGGACAATACACGCCCCGCGCCGAGGAGATTGTGGTCGAGGCCACGGATGTCCGGTTGACGGCACAGTCGTTCTATGGATGGGTTGATGCGGCGTTTGGAGATCGGGATGCGGCCTTTGACGCCACCTGCCCGTTCCCCGAAGTTCGGCATCATGCCGTTTTCTCACCCCGGCCTGGAATCAATGAAGGTGCATCGCTGATCGGGGCCGTATGTTTTATTCGTACCGACGAACTCGGGCGGAAGGTAGTTCTCAACGCTGATGTCCATCGCTTGCGTATTCAGTCGAGCACTAAGCGGGCCACTCGAGCCATGTATGACATCAGCTATCTGAACAGCGAGGGCAGTATCGACTTGGGCGACTATGTGGTCATGCTTCGCGAGGTGCCGGCGATTCGATCCGGGGAAAAATAGGAAATTGGAGAAATTGAGGTGCAGGGAAGGCAGTTGAAAAACCCGCCAAATCATGACCTTGTTTATCTTATCCGAGTTTACGAAGGTGCAAGCGGGTGTTCGCTACTCGAACTCGCCCTTTTTCAACAGCCCCTGTGTGCCGTTTCTTCTCCGAGGTTCCGATCGCCCCTCTTCGGTCATCGCGATCCTTGCGCGGGGCGGGGCGATCGAGAAGCAGTCGTGAGAAATGACGAACTGACGATGGGTCACGAAATGTCGGCAACCCTCTCCAGCGATCACCGCGTCATCGACGGGGCGATGGCGGCACAATACCTCCTCTCCATGCGACAATACATCGAGAATCCCGCCACGCTGCTGGATTGAACGGAAGACTCGCTGTGGTCGTTTCCGATGAAATCGGGGCGAATGTGTTCGTGCCACCTAACGCTAGAGTGAAAGGGAATCTTCTCTAGTTCGTTCCGGCCAGACGCCTCACCGTCATCATGAACGTGCGCTTCATGTTGGTGTGAAGGAGGTAGACGGCCACGCCGTAGATTCCCGCCACCATGATCGCACCGATGATCAGGTGGATGCGGGCGCTGGCCAATCCGCCACTCAGGGCGGAGGGTATGGCCTGATCGGGATATATGTTGGCGAAGGTCAGATTGATGGGATTGATGTTGACGATCCACGCCCCCAACACGGAGAGATTCTCTCCCGCGGGAATGGCGCACAGACTCATCACCCCGACGGTGGCCAGCACGATGCCCACCGCCGCGATGATCGATCCGATCGTTCCCTTGCTGCGGATGGACCAGTGCAAACCGACCATGACGCAAAATGCGATAAACATGGGCAGCACGATCGCCATGGAGAAAACGCTTTCCGGAATGACCGGAGGGAGATCGAGGTTCCCGGTCCCGTTCGGGTTCGCCACGCTGAGCATCACGCCCCCTTCGCGACCGAATCCGTCCATCGCGATATACAGCCCGACAATCCCCAGGGTCAGGATGGGAACCAGCATCATCGGCACGAGAAACTGAACCAGACCCCGCAACTTGCCCGTGAGATAGGGTCCGGGCTGAATCGGCGTGGTGAGAATGAGGTCAAGGGTGCCATCCTCACGTTCCCGGCTCACGGCGGTTGCGCTCATATTGAGGGCGGCCAGTCCAATGATGACCACTTCTGCGGCAACCACCGTGGCGATGGCGAGTTGGAGGTCAGTCCCCGTCATCGTGCCGTTGTGATAAAGAATGACGATGGATAACGCCAGCACCACTCCCGCCGCGACGAAGCTCCAGCGCGCGAGTATGGATGCGAGTGTCTTGCCCCGCGCCGTTGACTCCCGCCAGGAGATCGGGTTCTGCCCGACATGACGGGCGGGTCGCTCCCGCGATCCCTTGGCCCCGAGTCCGAATAACTGTCGATACCAGGGAATCGCTCCTACCGACGCGCCGATGACGCGGAGACGGATGGTTGAAAAGCCGATCATGAACATGCTCAGCCAGAAACACAGCCAGCAGAACGTCGAGATCGGCTCGGCCAGCCATTTGCGGGTGAACCACAACGTTGTCTCGCCGGTGAAATCATGGGGGATGTAGTTGTTGGAATCAAGAAGCACCTTCAGGGCGAGGAAGGGATTGAGCGGCGTGATGATGGTGGTATGAACCGCCGCCATGCCTATCCCGATGGGCTGGCGAAGCTGAATATCCAGGGCGTAGGTGACAAACAGGTACATCACCACACTGATATAGAAAAGGAAGACCGCGCGTTTTCCCGCGGTTCGCGTCACACTGAGGGTAACCGCGATCGCCGCCACGAGCAGGCTGCTCGTGCCCGCGATGGCGTAGCTGGCGACGATGGAATCGCCCGGCACGCCGCCGAAATACTGGGTCACCGCAAAGAGGGGGAGGGTGGAAAAGAGCAGAGCGACGATAAAAAACAGGCGTCCGAACAGGTTTCCCAGCACGACCTGGAGCGAATTGAGGGGGGTTGTCAACAGGATATCCCAAGTCTTGGGATTCGCCTCCTGGGCGATCGCCCCGGCCATGAAGACCGGGGTGAGCAGGCAGATCAGACCGACCTGAAGATAGCTGACTCCCCGGAAAACAGCCGCCCCCGCCGAAGCGAGATCCCGCATGGACAAGCTGCTCGAACTCAGGCCGGACAGGAGCACAAACACCAGCACCACCATCATGAGGGCGAGATACCCTGCTCGTATGTATAGATGTCGCAAGCGTTTAGAACCACCCTGCACCAGCCGCATGCATATGGGGTTGGTCGGCAAAAGTCTCAGAAGCCAATTCAGGAAAGCCGGCAAATCAGTACACTCCAGGTAACCAGCAGTCGGATCCGGACCGGGAAGAGTCCTCCGGAACTGCGATATTGATCGCACCCGACGATGAGTAAGATGATATGATACAAAGCAATTGGTTCCCAATGCCCACCGGTAATTTCGTTTGTCGCGAGGTTGCCAGGGCTTTACTTCATACGGCCCGCCCCTCATACGACACGGGCGACACCGTTTCACTCCGGCTTAGTGCCGGCAGCCGCCTCCTCGATCATGTCGCGGCTGATAGATTGAAACCGCATTTTTCTCACGCCAACGAGAATCACTGGACGCGTCTATATTCTGCTTTTCGAGGTCATCAGAGTCGAAATCGAATCCCTGAACACGCCCGTGAAGAGATTTTGACCCCCTGACTCCGCGCTGATTTTGTTGGTCTGAACCGCCCGTTCGTTCGTGTCGTGCTCCGGTTGTGCTGGCACACCTATGGTGCGCTGAGGGGGAGGGCCGACAACAGAATGAATGGGGTATGACGTGTTCTTTGCAACGACACCAGCGATATCTTCCGGCCTCTGGTCAACCGAAATCTGGATCACCCTCATCGTCGTGATGCTGGTTCTCGGCATCACCCTCGGCTGGTTGCTCAACCGCCTCGCCACCGGCAGCACGCTCAAGAGGGCGAAGACCGATGCCGAGCGGATCACCCACGCCGCTGAGATCGAAGGCGAGGCCATCAAGCAGAAAAGTGAACTTGAGGCCGAAAAGAAAGCCCGCGAGAGACGGGATGCACTCGACAAGGAGATCACCGAGGCCCTCGCCGATCTCAAGCGGGATCAGAAGCGACTCGCCAAACGCGAGGACACCCTGGACAAGAAGTTCGAGGAGATCGCGGCTCGTGAGAAAGAGCTGGACACCATTCATGCCCGATTGAAAGGCCGGGAGGAAGATCTTGAGAAGAAGGATCAATTACTCCAGGAAACCCTCCAGGAAGCCAGAGACGACCTCGAAAAAATCGCCCACATGTCAACTGACGAAGCTCGCGAGGTGGTGCTGGATGAGGTCAGGATAGAGGCCGAGCATGATGCCAATGTCATGACCCAGCAGATTATCGACGAGGCGGAAGTCAAGGCCCGGGAGCAGAGCCGGGAGATCACCATCATGGCGATCCAGCGGTATGCCGCGGAGCATGTCACCGACTTCACGGTCCGCAGTGTGCGTATTCCCTCGGATGACATGAAAGGGCGGATCATCGGGCGCGAAGGCCGCAATATTCGCACCCTGGAAAGAGCCACCGGAGTGGACATTCTGGTGGATGACACGCCGGGGGTGATTGCGGTTTCCTGTTTCGATCCCATTCGTCGGACCATTGCCGCCGAATCGCTGCAGAAACTCGTTGCGGACGGGCGCGTCCACCCCGCACGTATCGAGGAGATCGTCGAGGGCGTGCGCAAGGACATGGGCGAACGAATCATCAAGCACGGCAACGATGCGGCGCTGGAAGCCAATATCCGCGGGCTGCATCCCAAGATCATCGAGGCGATGGGCAAGATGCACTTCCGCACCAGCTTCGGCCAGAATGTCCTGCGTCACTCCATGGAGGTCGCCTATCTCAGTCAGATCATTGCCGATCAACTCGATCTGGATGGCGATATCGCACGGCGTTGCGGCTTCCTTCACGACATCGGCAAGGCCATGGATCACGAGATGGAAGGGGGGCACCCCGCCATTGGTATGGAGTTCTGTCGCAAGTATCGTGAGAAGTCGGAAATCGTGCTCAACGCCATCGGGGGCCATCACAACGACATTCCTTCGATCTCACCCTACACCCCGATCGTCATGGCCGCCGACGCCATCTCCGGAGCCCGTCCCGGGGCGCGGCGTGAGTCGATGGAGATGTACGTCAAGCGTCTTGAGGAACTTGAGGAGATCGCCAAGACGTATGAGCAGGTCACCGAGGCCCACGCCATCCAGGCCGGTCGCGAGATCCGCGTCATCGTCGATGCCAAACGCGCCGACGATGCCGACGCCTTCATGATCGCCCGCAAAATCGCCAAGCAGGTTGAAGAGCAAATGACCTTCCCCGGCGAGATCAAGGTGACGGTTTTGCGGGAAGTACGGGCGGAAGCGACGGCGAGATGATATGATGGGGGCAATCTGACGCGGTCTTCTACTTAAGGGGAAGCTTACAGATGCAGGATGAAGGTAAGTATTGGGATGCCCCAGAGAGCCCTTGGTCTGTGGGGATGCGGCGTCATACGCGTAAATTCAAATTGATGCTTATTGGTATGGTGATTGTCGAAGCATTCATAGGGATCACCATGTACATTTTGCTATTCGGGATGGACGGTCGAGGCGTTTCCGGCGACTCGATTTCAATTCTGCTGTACATAATCGTGCCGATCTCCATGGTATATCCCCCGATTATGATCTACCGGCAATTTACTCGTCACCGGAAACTGGTTCATCTCATTCCGAAGTCTAAGGGAAGGCTATGTCCGATTTGTCACATTACAATGTCTTTTGCGCAGGCGGATACACTCAAGTGCTCTCGATGTTTGCGGGCCGAGACCAACGAAGTGATTGAATCCTACTGGGTGCAGTATTCGCTGGATGCGACTGCGTTGACAGCTTCGTTTCTGAAGTACAAATCACAGGGAAAAAGCGGGCTGGGCAAATTCCGCACGGAATTACACCGTCGCATGATCGAGAATCCGGTCTTCTTAGCGGGATATATGATCGGCATCTTCGTTATTGGGGGCATGGTCTTTGGATTCATGAATTCACGGAGCATGCTCGGTAGCATCTTCGAGTTTTCTCACATGATGTTTTTGATGGGCGGTGTTGCATTTGTGGGAATTGGCTACGCCAAACGAAAAGGCGTAACCATGCACTGTGTCGCCTGCGAATACCAGCAGGCTCCCACGGGGGAACCCTCTGCGCGTTGTCCGGAATGTGGCGAAGATTTGCGGGTTGCGGGGGCAATTGTCAAGGGGAAAAAAATTCGCACACCACGACATATTGCAATAGGTATTGCCATGATGAGCGTGGGCGTACTGTTGATGTTCAACCCGTTCATGGACGGATGGAAGTACAAGGTCTTTCCCACGAATTCACTTATATATGATGCGGTTAATATCTGGTTCGATAACGACGTGTGGAGTGAACTTTCGTCAAGATCACTCACGAAAGGTCAGGAGTACACTCTGGCTGAAGGGTTGTTGGATCTCAGATTGCGTGAGGGATATCTCGCTGATGGGGGAGAAATATGGCTTCTCAAGCAGTTCAATGCGGGTGTATTACCGGGAGAATTGACAGATCGGCTTTTTCTGGAGTGCTTTGAATTTGATCTCTTAGCGCCGACCCAGACGGTCGTAGGTCAGAAGGTGGACATCT
>JADFSH010000138.1 GCA_022560875.1 Planctomycetota bacterium
TGAGATTCCGGTGATTGACAGAGGCGGCACACTCGCAGAGGCCAGCGACGATTTTCGATTCGCATCGGCAGTCGCGGCGTACGGCATGATCCTCCGCAACTCCGAATATCGGGGGGCGGCGGATTACGAGATGGTCTGTGCGTTGGCGGGGTCCGCGACCGGTTCTGCTGGGATACGGCGCGAGGCTCTGCAGTATCGCGAAGACTTCATTCACTATACGATGACGGCTAACGTCGAACTGGCCTTGGCCAACGCCCGAGCCCTCCTGAAACTCAAGCTTTCAGACCTCGAACTGGCGATGATATTTCGCAACGGAGGCCTGTCGCCGGAGAAGCTCAATCTTGTACTCACGCGGGCGCTAGGCATAGAAGGGCTTTCCGAGGTGGCGGGTCAGTTACAGGCGCGTCTCGACAACGGCCTGGAGATTCTCTCCCGGGTCGAGGTGCGACCGAAGTCCAATTATCGCAGCGAGTTCATCGATCTGGTCCTCAAGGCCGCCGCCATCAGCCAACCCCGCATCCGGCCCATACCGATGCCGGGTCCTGAGAACTAATCGCGAAGTGGCAGGGGCAAGATAGCACTTGGCTCTGCCACTTTTTAATCCCGCCCGATCGGAAGCGGGTCCGAGACCTTGCCTTCCGTCCACGCCCGAATACGCGGCAGAAGCACATCGGTAAAGAGAATCTTCCCGCAACCGGCGAGGGGGATCGCCAGCAACATGCCGTACATTCCCATGACTGATCCCCCGGCGAGGACGGCCACGAGAATCGTCACCGGATCGAGCCCGGTGGCCTTGCCCGAGATCATGGGAGTGAGCACGTAACCTTCCACGAGCTGGACGATCGCGAAGACCACCGTCGGCCAGACTATCACCCACACCCACCACAGATCGGACGTGTGGGGCTGGTCGTGGACGGAGACGAACAAGAAACCGACGGCGAGGGGAACCCCGATCACGCCGAGATAGGGGACCGCGCAGAACACGCCTACCACGAGGCCGAGGGTTATGGCGGACGGCACGCCGCAGATCATCCATCCCACTGCAAGCATGAGCCCCATGATGAGGCTGATGACGATGCGACCGCGCACAAATCCGGCGATGACCTTGTCCATCTTGCCCAGCAGATCCAGGGTGCGGGTCTTGTTCCTGTCGGGGATCATGCTCCGGGCGAATTGCAAAACGTCGTCAAACCACAGGCTGAAGAAGAAAAAGTAGAAGGGGATCAAAAAGGCGAGCAGGCTCACCTGAACCAGCGCCCCGAGGAAGCCAAAGACCTTTTCCATCAAGATGGTAATGCCGGCCCAGACATCGACGGGCAGATCAATGGGTTTGGTATCGGCGACGGGTTCACTCTTCTCAGTAATGTCCGTCGGCAGATAATCGACGATGCTCATCACCTCGTCCTGGTAGGTCTCCGGCACGAAATCCGTTGTCAACTGACTGACTTTGGCATGCAGGCTCCCATCGGTGGTGTACCGGATGCCCTGAATCGTCTGCCCGATGAGCAGGGGCAGCACGATCGCCAGCACCAGCAGGAACGAGCCGCCCGCCACAATCAACAAGCCGCTCACGGCATGGAGGCGACTGATCCTCGGATGCTGGCAGAGTTTTTTAATCAGCGGCTCGAACAGATACGCCAGAAGCAGCGCGACGAGCAATGGCACCGTCACCGCCCTGAGCATATACCCGATCCAGAACACCCCCACGATCGCGGCGAAGAGAAGAACATCCCGCACCCCCTGAATCTGCCAGACATGCAGGCGGGCATAATCCGGAATTGATCCTGAGGCCTCGTCGCCACTCGAATGGTCAGGCGGCTGCGTCATGCGGATAAGACTACCGCCCGTGGTGAGGCTGGCAAGTCGCCGTCAGTTATCATTGGGACATGGATGCGGAGAAGTGGAAGCGGATAGAAATCCGGAGGGGTTGGGGGCAATTCCGGGGGAGTCAGTTGGCGGACACACGATCGAGCAGTTCCGATTCGCTGAACGCCTCGCCGAAGTCGTATACCGCCCGGAAATCATCGAGGGTGTCACTGTCCGATGAACTCATCAACCCCGCCTCGATCATGGCGAAAACGATGCGACCGAAGTCGTCGGTTCTCTGGATGGACCAGTGTTTGAGGACGACCGGGGCGAGCAGGCCATACTGCTCGATGGCGAAATCTCGTAAGCCCAGGCAG
Organism: Planctomycetota bacterium; assembly: GCA_022560875.1. GTDB lineage: Bacteria > Planctomycetota > Phycisphaerae > Phycisphaerales > SM1A02 > JADFSH01. The sequence continues at coordinate 2,184 of JADFSH010000138.1, forward strand.
AGTTGCTGGCCGTTGACATGTCGTTCAGGTTCGTTGAGGGATTCGACATTTTCATGCACGCGGTGCATGGTGTAACTCAAGCCGTCGCGGACAAAGCTGAAAGCTTCCAGAGGATATGGACCCGCTGAGTCGAGTAGTTGCGAGAAATCGAATTCCATGAGTGGTTCTTCCATCGCAGAATTATGCCTGATGATATCGGTCTGGCCGGACTAAGTCATTGAAAATATGCAACATGCCTCAGGGCGATTATCTCGACAGATAGGCATTGCCTCGAAGACAGAATCGCAGTGGTCTGATGGCCCATTCTTCAGAATACCCCACGCCGATTCTCGGTGTTCGGGTAATTTTTGTATCGGAAAGGCTTCTTTTTCGTAATTGTTCAAGGAACAGGGATGTATCGGTGCGCAGATTTGTGCCATCGTGGCACAGGTCAATGGCGAGGGCCTCGGCTAGTTTGGCGGGACCCGAACATAAATCTTTTTCCTTTTTGGCTTTTTTTCGATGGGAGAACATCATTTCAATCCCCTCGGTCGGGGCCACGGCGCGAATGAGCACTGCGACTCCTTCATCGGGCTTGCCGCAGACAATGTTCAGGCAGTGATGCATCCCGTAGGTGAAATAAACATAAAGATGACCGCCGGGCAGATACATCGATTTGTTCCGGGCGGTGCGGCGACCGTTGTAGGTATGGGCGGCCTTGTCCTGCGCCCCGAGATACGCTTCCACTTCAACAATCATCCCGGCCAGGCGCTGGCCGTTGACGATATGCACGAGACGCTGCCCCAGCAGGCGACGGGCCGTCGTGCAGGGATCGCCATCGAAGGCGAGAAAGCGTTCGGAGGGGCGACTGTTTTTCGCGTCATGTTTGGTCACGGCTTCAATGATATGCTCAATGAGGCCCTGACAACCATTCGGGCGGAGCATCTCCGACGAGGATCTGGCGCAAGGGATCGAGCGCGTTATCAGGATTGATATCCAAAGCGATCAAGCCCGCCACCGGCCCGGGATCAAGTGTGAAGCGTGAAGGTTCCACTCCCAATGCAATCGCGCCATTGGTCGTTCCCATCTGCAGGAGCAAGCGGGGATCCGCGTTGTCACGTCGATGGAGCAACCGCATTTCGTCCAGCACGCTGATTCGATTTGGCGTGTCGAGACAGAGCATGCTGTCCGTACCGAGGGCGACGTTGATGCCGGAAGCGAGCATGTCCCGATACCGATGGGGATGATGATGGTGGTGAGGATGGCCGAAGTATGCGCTGGCCCGCGGACAATACGCAACCCCCAACGGCCACGCTGCGAGCAAAGCAAGATGACGATCATCGATGTAGTTCAGGTGCGCCGCAAGACAGGGGGTCTTGCGGAGAATGGATTCAAGATGGTCGATCGGATGTTGCCCCGCGCTCTCGATGCTTGCATCCCAGGCACCGAAATGACGGAGCAGATCGATCAGCGGTCCGTCCCCGGACATGATGAATTGAATTTCCTCCAGGGTTTCGGCGAGATGGGTGCTGAGGGGCAGGCCGGACCTTCGAGCCGCCTGATAAACCTCAATACCGCATGAGTATGGCGAGTGGGGCTGAAGCCCGAGCTTGACGCTCCCTGCGTCCTGAGCAATGTCTTCCGTCACCTTCCTCATCATCTCGACGCATTGCGTTTGTCTGAGGCCATTGCCGAAGACCTCCAGAAAGCTGACGCCCCCGAGCGGACTGTCTCGCAAAGTTCGGATGGGCACGATGGAACCAACGCCGGCGATATCGGCGATCAGGGCGGTTCCTCCGACCATCGATAAGTCAATGCCCCTTCGAACCGATGCCTCGATACCGGCGTCATCCGAGGCACGCTGTGATTGAAGACGCGAAATCCAATCCGCGAAACTTCCCACGCCGGGAGTGGGGCCGATGTGGGTCAGATCGAGGTGAGCGTGGGCGTTGACGAGTGCCGGCATCACCAATTTTCGTGGCAAGTCAACTCGCTGCGCATCGAGGACTTCGCCGATGGATTCGGGGCGTCCGGCAGCAATGATCGTGGAATTCTCCAGCAGGATGGCGCCCGGCGCGACAGAGTTCTGAGCGCCATCGGCAATCATGGCGACGGTAAAGAGTGTGCGCGGGCAGGTCATCCACTTGCTTTCCACATAAAACGACAGGCTTCATCCTAGTGTGAAGTCGTTTTTTTCGGTTGAGATCGTTTGCATGAAAGGTTGGTGCGTTTTGCTTGTCACTGTCGATGGAGATTAAAGGCGGAGTGATACACTATGTCGTGCCTACTTTGTGTTTATACCACTAGTTTGATGAGGAAGAATCCATGCGACCCACCATGAAGATGACAAGCACACTCTTATTGGCTGCGCTGCCGGTCTTCAGTTTCGGCTGCGTACAGCAAGACCGCTACGACAACCTTCTTTCGGCGAACCGATCGCTCAAGGAGCAACTGGTCACCGCCCAGGATGAAAATGCAACGACGGAGGCGAATCTCGGAGAACTCCGGCGTGAACTTGCCGCTGCCACCTCAAGAAGCGATAGCATGCAGCATCAGATAGGCGGGCTGGAAGGTGAACTTGACCTGCAAACCAACGCCAACCAGGATTTGATGACGAGGGTGAGCCGGTTACAGCTTGGCCCGTTACCCATCGATGTGGAACAGGCCTTGACTCGTCTGGCCATGGAATACAACAACGTGCTCTCATTCGATGCGGGGCAGGGCATGCTCCGCTTCTCCAGCGATTTCACTTTCGATCTGGGTTCGGTGGAGATCAAGGCGAAAGCGTCGGAAACCCTCGCCCAGGTCGCGCGAATACTCAATAGCACGGCCGCCGAACTATTCGAAGTTCAGGTCGTCGGTCATACCGACAATGTCCCTATTCGTAATCCTGGTACTCGAGCGGCCCACCCGACCAACCTTCATCTCGCAGTCCATCGAGCGATCGCAGTACGCAACGCGTTGGTTCGGGAAGGCGTTTCTCCCATTCGCACACAGATTGCAGGATATGGAGAGTTTCGTCCGCTCGTTCCCAATCGTCTGGGTGGAGCCGCCCAGAATCGCCGAGTCGAGATCTTTCTCGTTCCCATGAAGACCGGAAACTATGGGGTACCACTTGGCCCTCATTCTGCCGAAGCCACCGCCAAGCCGATTGTAAACGAACCCATGAAATAAACGGCTATTACCGGCCAGTAATGAAAAGACCTCACGCCTGAGTGCTGATCATCCAGGCGTGTTTTTCTGCGCTTATCGTGCGACATAAAAAGACCGGCGTAGATGTCTACACCGGTGAACGGTGAAACGGGAACACCGTTAGCACATCGGGTACGACGTGCCGATGACCTCAAAAGTATCAATCGTTAGGAATGCGTTTTCTATAAAGTCTGGTCCGGAGATCGGTTACGCTCGGTTGGGGATTGTTCCGTTTGTTCCATCCCGGTGAGATGCACAGGGTCCGGATGACCATCTCTGCACCCGGTAACGTTTAGGATGGAGCCGTGTCCCTGATCCCTTCAATTTCAGGGTCGGAGTGGTTCAATCACAAATAGCCGGTGCATTTTTTTGTTTTACTTGTCCGATATCTGCCGGACGAGCCGGGCCGAACCCTATATTCTTATGGCATGGCGCTCTTGCTCAATTCCATATCCCAGATCGGGCTGACCTTTTATCTGACGATCACCGATTTTGGCCGTTTCATGTGCTTCTGCATGACCACGGTGAAATGGCTATTTCTTCATCCGGGCAAATGCTGTCGCTGGCGTCAACTCGGGCCCCAACTCTATAGCGTTGGAGTGGCTTCGATTCCTGTGATCGCCATCACGGGAGCATTTATCGGCATGATTCTCGCCCTCGAAGGCTACCACCAATTCAAGGCATTCGGACAGGAAGGCCGTCTCGGTGGGATTATCAACATTTCCGTGGTCAAGCAAATCGGACCTGTCCTGGCGGCGGTTATGGTGGCCGGAAGGGTCGGTGGCGCGCTGGCGGCGGAACTCGGCACCATGAAGGTGACGGAACAACTCGATGCTCTGAGAGCCATGGCCGCTGATCCCATCCCACAACTCGTCGTGCCTCGATTCGTCGCCTGCGTCATCATGACCCCAATACTCACGATCTATTCGGACCTGCTCGGGGTGTGGGGAGGCTGGTTTGTGACGGTGCAGGTCTATGGCGTAGCAGAATATGACTACTGGGAGTTCACCGCGTTTTACATTGATTGGTGGGAGCCGACTTCGGGCCTCATCAAGAGCCTGTTTTTCGGCGGGAGTATCGGGCTTATCGCCTGCTACAAGGGATTCAACTGTCGGGAAGGCGCCTCCGGAGTGGGACGTGCTGCCACGGAAGCCTTCGTGATGAGCTTCCTCGCGATCATCGCCCTGAACCTCATCCTCGCCAGTTTCCTCAACTCCGTCTATCGCCTGTTTCTGTTAAAGGGCTGAATCAGTATGATCAGTTGAGAGCAATCCCCGGAAAAAATTGCGTCTGTTTTTCCTTGCCGGCGGTATCGTGAGAGTATAAGGAGTGACGAATGAACCCAGCATTTGTCCTTGCGCTTGCCGCGGTGATGTACTCGCCGCCCTCAGGGCGACCTCCCCTCGGGCCGCTGGAGCGATATGAGCCCAAGCTGTACGACCTGACGTTCGATGTGACGCTTTCCACAGTCATTCCCCGTCAAGGTCTGGTCACCAACCAACGTCATTACGATCTGTTTGACGCACCGATCGCGATGCCGCTCATCTTGCAGGGCGCCTATAGCCGGGTGTACCAGGATTCACTGTATGCCCGTCTGTGGCTCCTGAGTCGTGAAGATGTCACCTTTCAGCGTCGCAGTCGCATTGACTCCGGTTTTCCTCATCACACGCATCTCATGGTTATGCCGGTCGAACGATTCAGAGGCACAAATCTGCGCTGGCAACTCAGTTTTCGAGTGCAATCCTGGTCAAGCAAGATCGACGAGAAGTGGGCGGCGAAGCTCACCTGGCCGAAAAAATGGCCGCAGGAAGTCCAGGACGGTCTCCGTCCCTCTCACCTGATCGAGTCGGATGAGCCTATTTTCGCCAGATCCATCGACCACGTGACGAATGGAAATCTCCGCATGGCGCCACCCTATCTCGCAGCCAAGCAAATCGTCCGCTACACCATCAGCCGTTTTCAAGTCTCCGGCAACGGAACGGATCGGGGACTTGGCGGAATCATCCGTGGTCTCAACGTCAAGGGCGCAAGCGCCGCCTGGCAGAACGGACTTGGCACGGCGCACGATCTGGTCTGCACCTGCGTCGCGATGTTGCGGGCCGCGAACATACCCGCCCGTCCCGTCATCGGTGTGTTTGAGAATGACGAAAAAAATGGCCGCCACGAGTTCCTCAGCTGGGCGGAGTTTTATCTGGAGGGCGCGGGCTGGATTCCCTTCGATCCGGATGAGATGCGTGGCAAGGCGATCAATAATCGAGATCTTCGCGATCCCTGGCCCGAGTTCGGCACAATGAAGGATCTCAATGAGCGGATACCGCTGTCGTATTTCTTCATTCCCCCCGCAGGCCTGGAAGCTCCCTGGAAACCGATTGTCTGGGGTTGGGATCCGCGTCCGGGTGGCGATCCCTCCACGGAACCGGTTGTTTCCTTCATCATGACCTCCCGCGGCAAAGGAAAAGAGGATCCGCGGTAGGGGAGTCTCTAGCGCAACCGAAACGGTAATCCCTACCATCCATGGATCGTAGTGTCGAGACTTGTGATGTTCAGTCTTTGATGCGTTCGGCCTCAATCACCATGACTTCATCCAGGGTTTTACCTTCGTCGTTGGACAACTGGCCACGCCATGTGAAGTGATCGGCGGATATGTTTTCAAAGCGGACCCGCATGAGTCCATCCGGTTCCACACGATGCCTGAAGGTGATGGCGTCGTCCGTCACTTCCACGCCCCCCAGGTTCTCCGGTCCCAACTCAAGCCAGGATGATTCTCGGGCGTTGAGGAATTTCATCACCCATATCTTTCGCCGCGCATTGTACGAGCGGAATGTCGCGCCGTGCAACTGAAATTCGCACCCGGTGTCGTTCATGTGAAATTCATCGGTGATGACGTAGCCGCCGAGAATGTACCGCGCGGTCCAGTCAGCGGTGAAGGGCTTCCACTTGCCGTCGACACTCTTCAATTTTCCGTCGGCTCGCCATGCCCCGATGAGAAATGCGAACTGCGAGAGTTCTGGCGGGGCGTCGGGATTGGGGCCTTCACGTGAGTCATGCTCCATGACACGTCTAAACTTATGAGAGCATTCAAAGAGCATAAATGAGGATGAATGCGACCAGAACAATGATCGCGATCAGGATGAACCATTTTCCCCGGAATTCTTGCTCGACGGGGGATCGGCTGCTTGTGTTACCCGCCAGGTAAGCGTGGCACTTCGGACAGAACTCAGCCTGATCGTAGATCTCCTCGCCGCACTTCGGGCAGTAGGCTTCATCACTTCCGAAACGATTGAGATCATCGAGGCTGGGGCCTTCGTCTTTCATTGCGGCATCAAAGCGGACGGAAGTCAGCAAATCAACCGAAATACCTCACCACCTCCGACAAAACGGGAGTAGCGGTATCTGACCTGCACGACTACTGACGAATGCAATTCTACTATCGCTACTAATTCGTATCGTACTATTCCTTTATGCCGCTGGTTTTCGCACCGCGATGGTGGCCAAGGCGTCATTCATGCTTGGCACGTCCTTGTTGTTCTTCGCCGACTGGAATCAGATCGTGCCGTACTATTCGGCGGCGGCCCCCGCGTGGATGGGCCGACCGTGAACGGCGGGCTCACAAGTGAGGCAGCTTGGAGACTAGTTTTAATCGTCAGGGAGTGGGGCGATGAGCACGATCAGTACTCCCAGAATGATCACACCCCCACGGATGAGCCAGCCCCTGGTGGTGCCCCAATAGTCAATCTGCGCCTGTAAGACGAAATCGTAGTCCGTTAAGGGAAGGATGCACAAGGCAACACCCACAACCATCACCAGAAATCCGAATTTCCGCATGTCAATTCTCAGGTCAGTCGGGGTCACGACATCGAACGGACGGCATACCACCGACTCAGAGATCGACCAACCGACGCTGGCCAGTGAGAGCGATCGGAGTATCTGAAAAAGGGACAAGAAGAGAAGGAAAA
>JADFSH010000139.1 GCA_022560875.1 Planctomycetota bacterium
AGTGCTCAACTACGCCTTCACCGCGGGTTACACGAACGGCATCGCCCTGTCGTATGAAAGCGATAATTACAGAATGACAGGGCTCATCTCTAATGGTGCCCGGGCTGGCGCGACAGCAACGGGGCTTGATACGGAATTTGCTTTCACCGGTCGTGTCGAATACCTCGCCATGGGCAATTGGGGCCAATTCGAGGACTTCACCAGTCCTCAGGGCAGCGAACAGGGACTGATGATCGGTGCCGCACTCCATTATGAGGTAGCTGAGTCTGGTGTTCCTTTCGCCGTTAATACCGAACTTACCATCTTCACTCTTGATGTCTCCTGGGAAGATGATGGTTACAACGTCTACTTCGCATGGGTCATGTCAGACTGGAACGGGGGTCCCGGCTTTGGAGCATCTCCCGACGCCAACGGTTTTCTTCTCCAGGGTGGTTATTACCTCGACGAGAGTTGGGAGATATTCGCCCGCTATGAGGCTGCCGATTGGGATGCTGGTGGTGGTGATGATCTCAGTATCTTCACGATTGGCGTGAATAAGTACATCGCCGGCCACAATGCCAAGTGGACCACTGACATTGGTATCAGTGATGGTGGTATTGATGCGATTGCTAATGTTGGTACATTCCCTACTTTTGCAGCTGGCGGTGGTGGCTTTGGAGCCACAAACTTCGGTGTTGATGACCCAATCACAGGAGGTGTGGAGGACGGCCAGATCGTGCTCCGCACTCAGCTTCAGATCCTCTTCTAAAGCTGATTCATAATCCAGACCAGAATCACCGGCAGGCTCACGAGCCTGCCGGTTTTTTCGTGCGCCCCGGAACGTATCTCCTGCGAATCGCCATACCGGGAATGTGCCCTCTGATCCTCATGTTCAGGGGTTGGTAGTGGATGAACCCCCCCCGTCGGGTCGATAGAGCAGACTGGTTCTTCTCGCACGAAGGAACCGTCGCCTGCGGTCTGCGCCGCGAGCGATGGGTACCGGAGAGAGTGTCTATGTCACTGATCTGGCGATCCGGAATCATGATTGTCCCGCTCCTGCTGCTGTCTGTTTCAGCGATGGCCCAGGAGGCGGAATCCGAAGAAACCGTGGCGGAGCAACTGCAGTCGCTCAGGAAGGAGATGGAGGGGCTTCGTCAGGTCAATGAAGTCATGAAGGGGGAGATCGATGAACTCCGGGCGAGAACGCAGGATAACTGGCTGACCGAGCATCGGGCCGAGGAAATCCGGAGCCTCGTTCAGGATGTTCTGGCCGATGCCGACACCAGGGCGAGCTTGCTCCAGGATGGTCTCATCGCCGGCTGGAGTGATCATTTCTTCCTCGCCAGCCCGGACGGGCGGTTCAAGCTCCAGTTCGGAGGGCAGATTCAGTTCCGGTGGGTTTACAACTATCACGATCAGAAAGATCGTCACATTCAGGGATTTGAGAATACCCGCACAAAATTGATATTTCAGGGGCACGTCTTCTCTCCGGACTGGTCCTATCTGGTGCGCTCGAATTTCTCCCGGGATGGCGGCAGTGCAGTTCTTGAGGACGCCTGGATTCGCCACACTGTCAACAACGAAGTCAGCATCAGGGTCGGTCAGTTCAAGCTGCCGTTCTCCCGTGAGTTCCTGGTATCCAGCACTCGGCAGCTTGCGGTGGAACGATCGCTGATCGACGGCGTGTTTAATGTCGGCCGCTCGCAGGGGATCGAGATCCGGGTCCAGGATGAAACCGCATGGTGGGCAATCGCCTTTTCCGACGGGGGGCAGGATAATCTTGGTGCGGAAGCGGGGTTTACTATCATCGGTATCGCCTCCGATCCGGCAAATTCTCCCGCACTGGACCGGGATACCGAGTTTGCCCTCACCGGACGCTACGAAATGCTGATTGCCGGCAACTGGGAGCAATTCAACGATTTTACGAGTCCTCAGTCTGATGCGTTCGGCATGATGGTTGGCGCCGCCATCCATGCCCAGCATGGCGAGTTTGGTGTCGTCGGTGCGCGGGGCGAACGCTGGATTGCCTGGACCGCGGACATCTCACTTGAATATGGTGGGGCCAATGTCTTCGCATCCTTCACCCACCACTATGTCGATGACCCCATTTTCTTTTTCAACGGCTATGGCGTGGTGGTGCAGGCGGGAGTTTACCTCACTCCGAAATGGGAGGCGTTCGGACGTTACGAATACTCATGGCTGGATTTTGATACGTCATTCGGACCGATTGAGCGATCTGTTTTGGGCGTGTTCACCGTGGGCACGAACTATTACATCGACGGGCACGATATGAAATGGTCCACCGATATCGGTTTTGGCGTGACCCAAATAGAAGATTTCTGGGGGGCAAACAGTCAGGCAGGGTACCGGACGGATGCAGAGGGGGCGGAGCCGCAAATAGTATTCCGAACTCAGTTGCAATTGCTCTTCTGAATCTTCTCTTGATAGAAGCCCTTGGAACCTCAATCATTGCGGATTTCCACCGTGCTCACCGACTCCACCAGCACTTCATAAATCACTTCGACATCCTGGGCCCTCATGCGGATGCATCCCATCGAGGACTGCTTGCCGATGGTTTCGGGGGCGATCGTGCCGTGAATGCCATACCCCATCAAGTCCCGCGTGGCCTCGTCCAGACCCTGCAATCCCAGCCATCGCTCCCCGATGGGATTGGCGGGATCGTCGGCAGAATAGGTGCGCCCGGTGCGCGGATCGGGCCATTCCGGATTGATGAGCTTGGAATGTAAACGGATGCGGAACATGCCGATGGGCGTGGAATTGAAGACCCCAAGTCCAACGGGATATTCCTTGACGAAGACCCGGTTGTCCTCGTCCCCCATATACAGGTCGAGTATGTAGGAATTCTTGTGAATCACCGCATGAAATGGCCCGGTGATGAGCTTGATACGCTGCCCGGCTCGAATTCGATTGGGCTTGGCGATGTTGTTGATGCGCTGGATAAACCGCCAATCCACCTGAAGGGCGAATCGCTTGACGATTTTTGAGAGTACATCTCCGCCCTGGATGACATAGCTCATCGCGAAGTAATCACCCTCCGTGACTTCCGGGCTGTACACCATCTGGTCGCTTAATCGCGAAAGTGAAGCTTTTATCTCTTTCCGATTCGTCGGGGAAAGAGACGAATCTTGGAGAACCGCTGAGAGGACATCCCTGGCTTCCACCAGGCGATTGGATGACAGGAGTTCAAATCCCGACTGGATCAGCCTTCGGGCGCGGGGCGAAGCACTGGAGAATTGTCGCGTCGGTGTTTGACCGATGGAGCGCGCGGGGGGAGTCGTGGTGGAGGTCTTTGCTCGTTTCGTGATATCCGAACTCGTCATTTGCGGAGTTTCAAGGGAGGTATTGACGCCAGGGTTGCGGGGATCTCCCAGTCCCATGATGAGCTCTGGCTGCTTGCCATCGTTTGCCGCCGTGCTCAGATATTTCTGGTCGAGGTTCGCAGTGGGATCGATGATGGGCATCGTCTGGGATTTCGACGATGTCAATGAGGGGAACCCTTCATCCTGACCATTCGTTTCAAGCGGGATCTGCCCCAGGGATTGTGCGGGTTCCGGGCCGGAGGCATCTCCGCCGGTTGGAAGAATCCACCAGATGAAGAGTGACCCCAGAGCGATGGCACAGAATGTGTAGAGCACCGGTCGCCGGCGACTGCGGCGCCGGCGGTACATATTCGAACGCCGGTTCTGTCCAAGCGACATCTGGCTGGGAAGTGACATGGGAAAACCTCCTATATCGGTGATCAAGTGTAAAGGTGTCTTGATCGCCGTTCGGCTAATCGACAGATTTTCCCATTCTGCTCGAATGTCCCCCGTGCCCCCCGGGGGCGGGGAATCGCCCTGTATCACTCGAAAACTCAAGCGGAGCGGAGAGGTTTCGCATTCGTGATTCGGCGCTCTGTGATGACGATATCCACCATGACATCGTGATCCTGGGTGGGAATGTCATCGATAATCTGCCCATCAAAGGCGATTCCCACCCGGGTGGCGCTATCCCGGGTCCGGGCCAGGAAGCGATCGTAGAAACCCCCGCCCCGCCCCAGACGACGACCGTGAGAGTCGAAGGCCAATCCCGGGGCGACGATCAGGTCGAGCATGGAGGGCGGGATCGGCTGGCCCTGTTTCGGCGTGCGTATGCCGTGCTCGTCAATATCCATGACCCGATCATCGATGGCGTTGACCTCCACGGCGATCATGTCGAGACGCTTCCAGTCAACCTTCGGCACGCAAACCGTTTTTCCAAGCTGAAAACACTTCAGCGCAATCGGGGTGACGTCCACTTCCGTGGCCAGGGGCATATAGAGCATGACCACCCGGGCGTGTAGAAAGGCTTCCAGCGAGCAGAGTCGGGAGCAGGCGTTCGTCGAATCCCGGTGCCGATCACCCTCGCTCATGGCTGAGAGCTTCTTGCGAATCTCTTCGCGAATGACCTGTTTGGGATCGTTGGTTTCGGCCATGCTGTTTCTTACATCATCTCACCCCGGAAGTTCCGGCGGTTCATCTTCTTTCACCGATTTCGCGTGAGTTTTCACGGAAGCTACCCGCCTCCTGATCTCCAACTCCTGGCCTTGATCGGACGGCATGTAATAGACCCGATCAACCCCCAGATAGTCAACAGAATCAGGATTATCGGTCAGATCATGGGGGCTCACATAGTTCTTTCCATGTCCGAGTGATTTCGCCCCGGCATAATGGGAGTCGCGAAGGTCTTTGGGTACGGAAATAGTTCGGCCTTCAAGGACATCCTTTGATGCCGCCCAGATCGCCTTCGCCGAGGCATTGGATTTGGGGGCGGTGGCCATGTAGATCGCCGCCTGGGAGAGCGTGAGCTTGCACTCGGGCATCCCGATCCGCTCGGTCAGTTCCCATGCCGCGGCTGCCACCTGAATCGCCTGAGGATCGGCGTTGCCGATGTCCTCGCTGGCGAGGATGGCAATCCGCCGGGCGATGAAGCGGGGATCCTCGCCCGCCTCCAGCATCCGTGCGAGCCAGTACACCGTCGCATCAGGGTCTGACCCCCGCATGGACTTGATAAACGCGCTGATGACATCGTAATGCTCATCACCTGTGCCGTCGTATACCAATGCTTTGGCCTGTGATGATTGCTGGGCGCATTCGAGGTCGATGATGACCGGGCCATCTCCCGTATCATGGCTTTGGCTCAGGACCGCCAGTTCCAGCGCATTGAGGGCCCGCCGGGCATCGCCATCGCTGATTCTGGCCCAGTGTGCTATCGCCTCGTCGTCGATGCGTATCTCCCGGTCGCTGAGGCCTGGGTCATCGTGCAAGGCGCGCCGGATCAGTTTTTCGATCTCCGGCTCGCTGAGCAATTGAAACTGAAAGAGCGTGGAACGACTGACCAAGGCGCTATTTACGGTGAAGTAGGGATTCTCCGTGGTGGCCCCGATCAAGGTGATGAGCCCGTTCTCGACATCGTGGAGAAGGACATCCTGCTGATTGCGGGCGAATCGATGGATTTCATCGAGAAAGAGGATCGTGCGCAGGTTTTCGGTTTCCAACCGCCTCGTCGCCTCCGCAAGAATCTGACGGATTTCTTTCACCCCGATCATCGAGGCATTGGCCCCGCTGAAATGGCCCCCCGTGTGATGGGCGATGACCGAAGCGAGGGTGGTCTTCCCCGTGCCCGGCGGCCCCCAGAAAATGACCGAAGTCAGGCGGTCGGCATCGAGCATCCGTCGCAGGAGCTTGCCCGGACCCAGAAAGTGCTCCTGGCCGAGAAATGTCTCCAGCGTCTTGGGCCGCATCCTCACCGCCAGGGGCCTGACGCCTTCCCGTCGCTGCCGGTGTTGCTCGGCCCAGAGATCCTCCATAGGGAAATTGTACGGGCTCTGAGGAGGCATTATGACTGCTCTATCCACATATTTGAGTCGTTTTTGACCGATCATCGGCCTTTGACTTTCCCCGATGGCCCCGACAAGCGATAATGTCCGATCTGATTCAAGACGACCCCCGTATCAGTAGGTCTGTCTATTTTTCCCCCGGTCACCCCCCGGATCCCCCTCGATACCTCACGAGGCACCAGCATGTGCGGCATCATCGCCTACATCGGAAAAAAGCCCGCCCAACCCCTTCTCCTCGAAGGGCTCAAGCGATTGGAATATCGAGGCTATGACTCGGCGGGGATTGCAATCATCAATGAAAAGCTCCAGGTGATAAAATCGGTCGGTCGCGTCCGGGTGCTGGAAGAGAAGCTTGCCCAACACGAAGACCTGCACGGCACCCTGGGGATCGCCCACACCCGCTGGGCCACCCATGGCGAGCCATCCGATTCCAACGCCCACCCGCATACCGACGATGCCGAGAAGGGACATGGCATCGCCCTCATTCACAATGGGATCATCGAGAACTATGTTGCGCTGAAAACCTACCTCGAGGAGCGCGGGCATACATTCATATCCGAAACTGATACCGAGGTCATGACCCACCTCATTGGTGAGTTATACGAAGGCGATCTCGAAGCCGCGGTGCAGGCCGGCCTGCGCGAGGTCACCGGTGCCTATGCAATCGCCGTGATCTGCGAAAAGGAGCCTGACACCCTGGTGGTGGCGAGAAAAGGCTCGCCGCTCATGGTGGGGGTGGGCAAGGATGAGTACATCGTGGCGTCCGATCCCTCGGCAATCGTCGCCCATACCACCCAGGCATTTACGCTCGACGATTACACCGTCGCCAAACTGACCCGCGATTCCTTCCGCACCACGACCATCAACAACGTCCCCATCACCCCCCAGGTGAGGGAGCTGGAATTCAGTCTCGAGCAGATTGAGCTTGGCACGTTCGAGCATTACATGCTCAAGGAAATCTTCGAGCAGCCCGAGGCCATGCGTATGTGCCTCAAGGGGCGTATCGATCCTCACGACGGCCAGGTTGTCCTGGGGGGAATTTCTGATCATGTCCGCGAACTCGTCCGGGCTCGAAAGATCATTTTCATCGGACAGGGGACCGCCCTGAATGCGGCGATGATCGGCGAGTACCTCATGGAGGACCTCGCCCGGATCCCCACGGAGGTCGAGTTCGCCAGCGAATTTCGCTATCGCAACCCGATCGTCGAGGAGGGAACGATTGTCATCGCCATCAGCCAGTCGGGAGAGACTGCCGACACGCTGGCCGCGCTTCAGGAGGCGAAGAATCGCGGGGCCCTGGCCCTGGGGGTGGTGAATGTGGTCGGCTCGACCATTTCCCGCGAGACGGATACGGGGGTGTATCTGCGGATGGGGCCGGAAATCGGCGTCGCCTCCACCAAGGCCTTCATCGGCCAGGTGATGGTTTGCACGATGCTCGCCACCTTCATCGGACGCCGGCGCAATCTTTCCCGCGACTATGTTGCGGAGCTTCTGGATGAACTCGAAAAGATTCCCGATCAGATCGAGAAAGTCCTGGCCTTGAGCGATGAGATCAAATCCGTGGCCGCGAAGTACATTGATCGCGAAAACTGGCTCTTCCTCGGGCGCGGCTACAACTACCCCGTGGCGTTGGAAGGGGCCCTGAAGCTCAAGGAGATCAGCTACATCCACGCCGAAGGCATGCCCGCGGCGGAGATGAAACACGGCCCGATCGCCTTGATCGATGACGGGATGCCCACCGTCTTCGTCGCCACCCAGAACAGCCAGTACGAGAAGATTCTGAACAACATTCAACAGGTGAAATCGCGGTCCGGTCGCGTCATCGCCGTGGCCACCGAAGGCGACCGCCACATCGCCGATGTGTGCGATGATGTGTTCTACGTGCCGGACGTGAGCGAATCCCTCCAGCCCATGCTCACCGTGGTTCCCCTGCAATTGCTGGCCTACCACGCCGCGGTCCTGCGCGGCAAGGACGTAGACAAGCCCCGCAATCTGGCGAAGAGTGTGACGGTGGAATAATCAGTCGCTGCCTAGAAGAGTTCTTGCGATTGACTGCGTAAACTGTCGGGCAGCAGATTCTTTACGATCTCCTCTGTCCATGGCTCTGTCTTTGAGTCATTATTTACTTCCGTGGTTAGTGTTTCCAGATCAATGAACTTGCCACTCAAAGATGTGCCTCTTCTTTCAAAAAATTCTGCAGTACTCAAGGTGACTTCAACATCTTCTGAATTCGCGCGCCATTCAAACACCAATGCAGTGTGTTGACGAGTCTTGCCCTGTTTTCCCGGATCCACATAAACGGCACCCAGAAATTCAAGTTCTTCCGGTTCGATCGTCAGTCTCAGTTCTTCCTGCAATTCTCTAACCGCGCCGTTTCGGATTGCGTTCCCGTTATCATCTTCACTTCGAACGTGACCACCGGCCCAAATAACCAATTTTTCGTGGAGCAAGTTCTCCTTGTCACGCTCGCATCGACGAAGTCGAAGCACCGCACCACTTCTGTTTCTGACTACGACGACCGGCAGCGCCTGTACTAATTCATGATTCGCCTCGACTTCTTGTCGAGGGCGGTATTGACCCGATGCTAAAAATCGTGAAACAAGCGACGACGCGGCGTCGCCTAGTAAAGTAGTGGATGATCCAAAGAACTCCTGTATGTCGGACTTCTCCAGAAACAGGATATCTTCTTGAATCTGTTCCTCGATCCAGTTTATTACCGTATCTGCAACGACCTCCGCCGTCTTCTGGGGATCATCTCTTAGG
Organism: Planctomycetota bacterium; assembly: GCA_022560875.1. Lineage (GTDB taxonomy): Bacteria > Planctomycetota > Phycisphaerae > Phycisphaerales > SM1A02 > JADFSH01. The sequence continues at coordinate 8,621 of JADFSH010000139.1, forward strand.
GTACCGGCCGAGGTGTCAAATGTCTTGATCGTAAATTGGGATTCCATTCGCTCGATTGTCCTTTTCACTGTATTGCGCATCTGCGTCAACACTTTTGGATTCATAATTGATCCTGTGCTTTCAAGGTCTTCAACTGGTAGATGGCCCTTTTCTCGTTTCATGGCATCTTCGGGATTGACTGTCATTACAATGACGCCGGTAACTCGTTTGCGCCAATCGTCTATCAGCAGGAATTTTTCAATCAGTTCTCGATCGTTTGAATTGATTCTGCGAAGCTCTTGCATTACGGAAAGCCAACAAATTGAGTCAAACAAACCGCGATCAAGAATGAGAATCTGGGGGTCGCCCGCTCTGGGCGGATCCTGTGTCTTTTCCAGAATCTGCGCGAGCGTTGTTGCGGCGGTCCATACATTGAAATTGAAGTGTTTCTTGTCGCGTATCGGACAGACCGAAGCACGTTCTACGACAACCTCAACTCGAAAACCGCAGCGTTTGAGGAAAGTTTGAATCTGAGTGATCGTACTTGTCTTGCCAGCCTTGGGAACACCGGCAAATTCCAATATGATCGGTTTTCGCGGATTAGCATCGTACCGCTGCCGGGCTTTCTCAGAACGAATTTGAAGGTCAGATGTCATTTGCGGTCCCAAATCAGAT
>JADFSH010000140.1 GCA_022560875.1 Planctomycetota bacterium
CGATGCGAAGTTCTGGATACCGACGCTCGATGAGTGGATGAAGGGGGCGTACTTTGATCCGAACAAGGGCGGTCCGGGATCGGCTGGCTGGTGGATGTATCCGGGTCAGTTCGATGACATCCTTCCCAACGGACTGCCGGGCGAGGGTCTGACCAACTCCGGCATGGTGGACTTCTTCAGTGACACTTCGTCTATATTTGATGTTGGTCAGTATCCGGGAGGAGCCAGCGCCTATGGGTTGCTGGACACCTCCGGGGGCATGTCCGAATGGACGGAGGAGCCTGGTTTTGGTTCCCATAGGATTTCCAAGGGATCAAGTTTTTACCATTCTGATTTCTCATATTGGCTTTTTGATCCGATCTTTGATTTGACCGGGACACCTTCCGAACTCACAACATTCGACGGTTTACGCATCGCTTCGGCGGTCCCAGCCCCCGGGGCGCTCGGGTTGCTTGGGATCGCAGGGATGCTTTCACTTTCAAGACGCAGAAGGAGAAAAAGATGTATCGACAAACTTGCGTACTATTCCCACTGATTATGTTTTTGGGCATCGCGGCACCTTGTCATGCAACAATCACAGTAAAAGATCATCTGGACCGTGATATTTCAACATTCAGATATGATTTAATACTGTCCCCCAGTGGCAGTGGCAAATGGATTCTGACTTTGTTATCAGCGTACCAGTCTGGTACAAATACGTTCAATATCAATGCGACTAACGGTGAGTCATTTGAGGCCATTTTCAACGATGTACCTGGCAATGCAACGATTGTGAGAGTCACCGGGGCAACCAATGTAGATAAAATAGAAGTGAGAGGCAGTACTTTTTGCCAACTAAATCGTGTTGAAATAACCGGCACATTAGGATCTGTTTTAGCTGGTGATATTGGACTATTGCTTATAGAAGGCGATATCATCGGACCAGTTGTGGCCGATGTTGATCCGGGTGCAACCGGCTTTGGAGTAAATTCGGCCCAATCGCTGAATGGAAATGTTCTCGGTGACGTCTTGGCGGTTAACGGGAAAATCGGATCAGTGTTGGCGTCCAACGGTACGATAGGTACCGCAAGCAATCCGGTCAGAATCGAGTCATTCACAAACATCATTACCCTTGTTGGCCAAAAGATTTATGCGGACGTAGATGTTCGCAAGAATGGGGGTGATGGTACACTGAGACGCATATTGACAAGAGAATTTCATGGCAGCCTGAATGCCAAGGAGATTTCAAGTAACTTTATTACCCCTCTCTACGTCTCCGATATCTTTGACGCATCGGTCGTGATCGGGGGTTCGTTCACGAGTGCGACACAACGATTCATGCTTGGAGAAGGTGGCATTGCGGGACAGATAATTTTCAATGCTGACAACAGTCCGACTGCCGTCTGGGATGCCCCGGTCCACATCATCCAGCCCGACCCGACCGATCCGCTCGACGAGACTTTGGAGACCATCAATGACACGCTCGCCCCCTCTTACACGAACACCGCCGCCGCCCCCGGGTGATGATGATGATGATCCCGGTCCAATCATAAGGAAGAAATAGTAAATCTCCAACCCCCGGAACCCCCGGCCTGAATCAGGTCGGGGGTTTTTCGTTGGCGATTCTGGAATCTGTGGAGGCAAGCCGCATTCACATCAGTCGAATCCACCCGCACGATTTCCTGAAGACCCGAAAATGTGAACCGGCCTGCGTCTCTCGATCAGGTTGTGTTCTTGGGCCTTGTCAAAAAACAGTTCCAGAGACGCAAGATGCGCCTCGTCGAACTGATAGGTGATTCGCTGCGTGAAGTACGATTTCGCCAGATCAACGGGCCAGTTTCCCGACCGGACGCGAGTGTGAATGATGACATCCAGTCGCTCCTGATTATGTCGTCGCTGATGGTCAAGTGCGATGCTCGCGGTTCGCAGCGAAGCCGGGTCGGCGTCATGTCGGGCCATCCAGAGGGCGAAGACAAAGGGCTTGCCCGTCAACTCGCGCCACGCCTCCCCGAGATCGAGTTGATGCGGATAACGCACCGCGGGCGGGGAATTCGTCACCACCTTATCACCGATGAGCATCATGGCTTCGGGGTATTCGAGGGGGTGGTTGTCCGCCACGTATTCGCGGGCGTCGTAATCGACCAGTTCGGGTGAGATGCCGTACTGCTCGCGCAGCAGTATCTGCAGCAAAACGACGGACGTGTGGCTGTCGGTGTCGCAATAGATGCGCTTAATACGCTCAAGCGGTAAGGTCGAATACAATCTGACCGTCAGGGTCGGCCCATGACAACCGAGCAGGCCGACAGGCAGGATCAACAGCGGCTGAGGAGACCGCTGGTAATCGATAGACGAACACAAAGCGACGTCCACCTCGTCGGACAACAGCATGTCAATCAGAAGGCTCGGCACGGAATAATGCAATGTCACATCGCGAAGCTGCTCAAGACCGTCGATCAGCGGCAGGGTATTGATAAAGCTCACCACCCCCAGACGGACGGTGCGCCAGGTTTCCCGGGGCGGAATGGTCAATGTCTCCGGCATGACACCATCGTATCCGCTCAGACGCGGCCTTGACAAGGAGTATCACTTCCTCTGACAAACAGCGATCGTGACATAGTGATTTGCCGGGGAGAACGCGAAGGCGTGGGAAGTTCGGGAAGCTAAAATCCAAGTGGGGCGGCCTACCAGCAGTCCCTCGTAGAACGTTGCTCGCTTCCCGAACTTCTCACGTCCTCAGGTATGAGCATTATCGTTCCATACATCTATTCGTATGAACGACTTTGCGGGTTTCATAATCGCAGATCATTATCGGAACTTGGCTCACAAACTGTGATCCCACCATCCCCGACAGATCGCTTCAGACCCCCGTTCACCGGGATGGAGGATGACCAAGGCTCGTCGTTTCCGGTCTCCCTTGAGTCCTGAAAGTCAGGTTACGTCACTTGTCGCTGTCGGTTTGGTTTCACACGTTTCGACGCCGACCGACGCATCACGGTACACCCGTCTGATCCGGGGATTGAGTCCGCAAAGCACCTCATGCGGGATGAGGCCCGCAATTTTTGCAAGCGCAGGAAGATGATTCGGAGCATGGGGATCGTTTGAGATCAGCTCCACCATCGTTCCCGGCTTCACCTCATGGTGTCCGAATTCCCTGACGACATCGGTCAGGTCAATCGTGATCAGATTCATGCTCATCGTCCCGACGACGGGAGCGAACGATGGCTTGTGATGAGCAACCGAATCCACCATTACTCCAACGCTGGCGACGGTCATTCCTGACGCTATCCGATCGGGCCTGACCGGATAGCCATCCGCATATCCGACGGGCACGATTCCCAGCACGGTCGGCCGCGATGCCGTCCAGGTTGCGCCGTATCCCACCGTGGTGCCTTGTTCGATGGTTTTTATCAGGGTGATCTCACTCGTCCAGCGGAGGATGGGCATGAGTTCGACATCCTGATGACCGCCAACCGGACCGGTCATCCACTCCTTGCCGTAGCCCGCCCAGGCCAGCCCCACCCTCACCATCGACCGGTGATAGCGGGTATCGCGCAGGGTTGCGTAAGAGTTGGCCGCGTGAATGACGCAGTCCGGATTGATCGCGATGCGATGTTCATGAAGAAAACGCTCGAACGTGTCCATCTGTCGGCGCGTGAAATCCGGATCAAAGTCCGCGCAGGCGAAATGCGTGAAGATTCCCGCCAGCCGGAACTGTCTCGACTTCGCGACCATCTCCAGCAACGCCCCCGCCTGTTCGGGTCCGCACCCGCCCCGGCTCATGCCGGTGTCGATCTCCAGATGTACCGGCAAGGATTGATCGAAAGCCACCCGGGATCCGGCTAGGCGATCTAGCTGATCCCGGTCATGCAGCGTCAGATGCACCCTTCCGCTGCGTAGCCACGGCTTACAGTTCTTCAATTCCGTGAGGTCGTGGACGGGCTTCAGCACGAGAATCGGGGTCCGGATGCCCGAATCCAGCAGCAACGCCGCTTCCGAGGGGGCAAAGACCGCCATGCACTCGCACCCCATTCGTTCGAGCCGCCGGGCGATTCTCACGACCCCAAAGCCGTAGGCATCCGCCTTCAGGACGGGGCAGATCGCACAGGAAGGGCCAACGAGACCGCGGAGCTGTCGCAGATTTCGATCAAGGGCAACGAGGTCGATTTCAATGATGCTGGTGTCACCCATCGGAATCCTTGCCTGAATAAAAACAGGGGCTTTCACTAGGTTGTATCGACCGGTGGGCGATCCTAACATGACGCACCCATTCCTCGGGCGCCGGAGAAGCTTATCCCGGTGTTTTCCCTGATAAGCACTCGACCCAGGAACACCTGATTAACTCGATGGCACGGCGACGTCGCAAACGAAAATCTCCGGACTCGACACGCGATGGCGAGAATACCCGCGACGATCGTCCGATGCGCGGCGCCCCCGCCTCCACGATCGAATTGCCCGATGATCAACTCCGAGAGATTTTCACCCCGGACAAGTCCTTTGCCGATCTCGGCCTGAATGCGAATCTCCTGGAAGCGGTGGAGAAACGAGGCTTCATCTATCCGACGAAGGTGCAGGCGGATCTCATCCCCGCCGCACTCTCCGGACGGGACGTACTCGGCCAGTCGAAGACCGGCACGGGAAAGACCGCCGCCTTCGGGCTGCCCATCCTCCAGATGATCCAGGAATCCGATGCCTTCGGAGCATTGGTTCTCGTCCCCACTCGGGAGCTGGCGATTCAGGTCTGTCACGAAATCCGCGAACTCTCCAGGTACACAAATCTCAAGACCCTAGCGGTCTATGGCGGACAACGGATCAGCGTTCAGGCGGAGAAGCTCCGGAAAAATCCCCAGGTGGTGGTGGGCACCCCGGGTCGGGTCATGGATATGCACGGACGGGGAACATTGCCTTACGAGAAGGTCAAGATCGCGGTGCTCGACGAAGTCGATCGCATGCTCGACATCGGCTTCCGTGAAGATATCCGACGGATCCTCGGGGTCATGAGGCAGAAGCACCAGACCATCTTTGTTTCCGCCACGATCTCGGATGAAATCGAAAGGCTTTCCCGACAATACATGAAAAATCCGTTGCGACTGGAAGTCAGCCAATCGCAAAGCCTGACCGTTGCCCAAGTCAATCAGAAGCACTTTGCGGTACAACCCTGGGACAAGTACCGCCTGCTTCTGCATCTGCTGACGCACGAGGAGCCGACGCTGACGCTTATCTTCTGTCGCACCAAGCAGACCTGCGATGCCCTGACGGTTTATCTGAATCGTAAGGGAATCGACGCTCACGCGATGCACGCGGACCTGCATCAAGGCAAGCGCAATCGGGTCATGAAGAAGCTTCGCGATGGCGAACTGAGTGTGCTGGTCGCTTCGGACCTTGCCGCCCGCGGCCTCGATGTCGATGACATCACGCACGTCATCAACTACGACTTGCCTGAGGACCCGGAGGTCTACATCCATCGCATCGGGCGCACCGCCCGCACGGGGCGGAATGGAATTGCCTGGGCGTTTGTCACTCCCGAGCAGGGCGACCTGCTCACCGCCATTGAGATGCTCACCAATGTGGAGATACCGCTCGAGGATTACTCGGACTTCACTCCCGGTCCTGTGCCGCGTGAAATCGCCGCCCGTACGGAAATGCAGGCGGCGCGACAGGCGGAGGTCCGTTCAAAGAAGCAGCAGGGTCTGACTCCCCCTACCAAAGCCGAAACCCGAGATGAGCAGAGATTCCCTGGAGGCATCGTTCCCGTGGCCCTGCCTTCCAAACGCATGAGAGGCCGGGTCAAGCGGCGTCGCTGATGCGTTCCCTGATCACCATCAGCAAGGAAGTCAGCCAGGCGATGCGAAGCGGTCACCCTGTGGTCGCTCTCGAATCAGCCGTCATCACCTCCGGCATGCCCCGGACCCCTCTGGACAAAAAACCACGCTGCCCTGCTTCCGGTTGGAATGAAGACCAACCAATCAATCTCGAGATCGCGCGGCTGATGGAACGCACCGTTCGTGCCCACGGCGCGATACCCGCTACGGTCGCCGTGTTCGACGGACAACTGTGGGTCGGGCTTGATGACGCTCAGCTTGATCGACTGGCGGGTGATCCCGAGGCGGGCAAAGTTTCCGCCGGTGGCCTGGCTGAGAAACTTCGTTCGGGCCAAGCCGCGGGAACCACAGTCTCCGCCACCCTGGTGGCCTGCCATCGGGTCGGACCAATTCGTGTCTTCGCCACCGGGGGCATCGGCGGCATGCATCGCAACTGGCAAACGCATCCAGATGTCTCGGGAGATCTGGAGCAATTGTCCCGCACCCAGACCTGCATCGTCTGTGCGGGGGCGAAGTCGATCCTCGACATTTCCGCCACGCTGGAACGAATGGAAACACTCAACATCCCCGTGATCGGTTACCAGACGGATTCCTTCCCCCGTTTTCACAGTCTGGGAGATGACAGTCTGCCCGTTCCCCTTCGCCTGGATTCCGTTGATAAGATCGCCGGTGTCTGTCAGACCCACTGGACTGACCTGGGACAGGCTTCCGGAGTGTTGCTGGCCAATCCCATCGCGGCTGAGTTCTCACTGGAGCCGGATGCCTTGGAATCAGCCATTCTCAGGGTGGAGCAATCAGCCCGCAGGGAAGGCGTGAGCGGCCCTGGACTGACCCCCTATCTGCTGGCAGGTCTCAATGAGGAAACTGCAGGACTGGCCCTGGAAGCCAACATCGCCCTCCTGGCGGGCAATGCCAGCCTCGCAGCACAGCTCGCGATTGCCCTCACCAGATGACCCCTTCCGACTTCGTCTGATAACTGAGAACTTTGATCAACTGCCACTCGCATTTGGTCGAAATAGGGAATATCCACCGCCAACAACAACCTTGACACGGTGGCTTGATCCTGCTTTACTCTCGGGTAAGCTTACAGGGCGTGTTTTCCGGCATCGCCTGAGCTCTGGACGTTCTTCAATAGTCCATTGATTTCTTCTTCGCAGTAGCGACGGGCCTGTTGTCTTCCACAAGCGACTTGCCTTCGCCCATGCATATTGAGCAACTGACATGACAATTCATCAGGGCATCCTCGAGTGGCCCAAAGGCACTGAAGGACGAATCCGGCAATTAGGCGACTACCTCATTGAGAGCCAGGACGACCCGTTCGTCCCCTTCTCCTTGCGCGATCGTTACACACTGAGGGAGGCCACTCAGGTGAAGGTCAGCATCGCAAACAAGAAAACACGCCGGCGACGGAGCGGCAAGCCCCGGAAAGAGCGGCCGATCGTCGAAGATGTACTTGAAATTGAAGGCCTCACCCCCGAACAGTACGCCTTACGCAAGCCGTTCGAGGAATTGACGGCAATCGATCCCGAGCCACGCATGACCCTCGAGTATCCCGGTTGCCCTCCCGCCTGTCGGCTGATCGACCTGTTCTGCCCGATCGGATACGGGACGCGGGGATTGATCGTCTCCCCCCCCAAGGCGGGAAAAACCATCCTCCTCCAGCAAATCGCGATGGGCATCAAGCATAATCATCCCAATGTGGAAGTCATCGCCCTGCTCGTGGATGAGCGACCGGAGGAAGTGACCGACTTCAAGCGTAACGTACCAGCCCAGGTGTTCGCGTCTTCCAACGACCAGGACGTCGATCAGCATGTCCGTCTTGCCCTGCTCGCCTACGAGCGGGCCAAACGCATGCTCGAAGCCGGACGCGACGTCGTGTGTCTGCTTGACTCACTCACCCGACTCGGTCGTGCGTTCAACAACTGCCGTAAGTATTCCAACAGCGGTCGAACAATGTCCGGCGGGCTGGATTCAAAGGCTCTTGAAGTACCCAAGAAGATATTCGGTGCGGCCCGTCGTGCCGAGGAAGGCGGCTCATTGACGACGATCGCCACCTGCCTTGTCGATACCGGATCACGAGCCGATCAGATCATTTTCGAGGAGTTCAAGGGCACGGGCAACATGGAATTGATCCTCGACCGCTCCATTTCCGAGTTGCGTCTGTTTCCCGCGATCAACCTCGCCGCCTCGGGAACCCGCAAGGAAGACAAGCTGATGACCGAGCAGGAGATCAAGACCGTCACCGCCCTGCGTCGCCGACTGCTGAACATGCCTCCCGCAATGCAGATCGAGCAACTGCTGGGCGCTCTCAAACGCTTCCCCACCAACGCCGATCTCGTCAAGGGCTGATGAACTCCTATTCCCATGCCACCGATTTGCGACGGGCCATCAGTCTGTTGGAATCCGGTCGGATCGCGGAAGCCGAAGCGATAGCTCAGCTAGCCCTCAAGCAAGACCGGAAAAATGCGCTGGTTCACGCATTGTTGGGGAAGATTGCCGACACCAAGGGTCAACTCGATGCCGCGGCGAAGCACTATGAAAAGAGCATCCGCCTCGATTCGAAACAAATGATGACCCACGTTGCCCTCGGTCAACTGCGTACGAATCAGGGTAGGTACAAGGAAGCCATCGCCGGCATCGAAAGGGCTTTGCGTCTCCATCCCGACAATCCCAACGCCATCGCCGCCCTGGCCGATGCTCATGACAAGGGGGGCGAGCCCGAGCGGGCTCTTGTACTCCTTCATCCCTTTATTCAAAGCGATTCGGAAACGCATCCGATGGCCGTCGTGTTTGCGACCGTGAAGATGAATATGGGTGACCATGAGGCCGGTATTCAGATGGCACACAAGCATCTGGAATCTCAGGAACTTGGGGCGAACGCCCGGCAATTACTCGGCTTCACGCTGGGCCGATCGCTGGAAGCGATCGGTCATTACGATGAGTCATTTGAAGCGTATCAGCATGCCAATCAAGCCCTGCCCTCGGATTTCAACCCGGATTCCTTTTCCAAGAGCATCGATGATCTGATCACTGTCTTCTCGAAATCCAGATTTTCCACGCTGTCTCGTTCCCGACAGACGACCGAATTGCCCGTCTTCATCACCGGTATGCCCCGCTCCGGCACAACGCTGGTGGAACGCATCATCAACACGCATCCGGAGGCGAGAGGTGCCGGCGAGATCATCTTCCTTCAGCGTCTCATCAGCGACATGCCATTGACCATCCAGTCCGATCAGCCGTACCCCCAGTGTGTGCTCGATATGGACGAAAATGATGCAGATCGCATGGCGAAAGGCTATCTCAACGATCTTCGTCTTTTTGCCCGCGGCGTCCAACGGGTCACGGACAAGAACCTCCTGAATTGGAGGCATCTCGGTCTCATCTCCTGCTTATTTCCGAAAGCGCGGGTCATTCACTGTCTTCGCAATCCCCTGGACACATGTTTTTCATGCTTCACCTCGTCGCT
>JADFSH010000141.1 GCA_022560875.1 Planctomycetota bacterium
AAAAGCTCACTCCGAATCCAAAATACTGATTCAACTATCTATCAAACGGCATTTCCGGCAAGTGAGGTCGGTGGTCAGACGGATATGCTTAATACCGCCTTTTCCCCTATCCTGTTATGCATTCACAGGTCGGAGGCACCTCTTGTCCACCTCATCCTTGAAGATCAAATTGCTTCTGGCCACGGCACTGGCCGATGGTCATTTCGACACCACCGAACTCGAACTGCTCGCCGACCGGGCAATGTGGTGGGGTATCACGCCGGAGGAGTTTGAGAAGATCATCGATAACCCCGAGATCACAGATGAGGAGTCGGAGGCCCTGCCGCAGGAGGCGGTGGAGAAGGCGGAACTGATGAGCGAGCTGATCCTCATGGCGTTCGCCGACGGCAGGCTCGAACCCCCGGAAATTGAAATCCTGATCAGGTTGGGATCGCTGCTGGATGTTGACGAAGAGAAAGTGCGCGAGATCTGTACGATCGAAGCCAAGACATTCGGCGTGGAGTCATTTCTCCCCCCGGATGTAGACCCCCCGGATGGAAACCCCCCGGATGAAAACCTCCCTGACTAAAATCATCGTTAGCGAGCCAGTGTTTCTTTCGTATAAATTGAGTTGCCGACTATCTGAACACTGATCGCAGTCTGCTCTTTCCGCCGATCACAGTTTTACCGTGGCAATCTTCTTCACCTCGCTCTTGGCACTGGTGAACATTGTCATCATGGCCTTGATACTTTTTTCAATGTTCGCCTTCTCCTTGGACTCCTTGATCTGTGATTTAATCCACGGGTCCTTGATCGCGCGATCGTAAGGGGTAATCACCGAATCCAGGGTCTTGAGATACTGGACCACATTCACCTTGGCAGTCATCAGGTCCTTGTTCTTGCGGGCCTCGATCGCATCCTGCGCGTTCTTGCATTCTATGAGAATCGACTTATAGGCTGACTGCGCCTTCTTGAGGTTCTTATTCAGATTGCCATGGGAAAGTCCCTGGGTATCCATCTCCTGCTGAAACTTGGAGAGCTTGACATCTTTGGATTGGCTGATTTCATCCTGGATCCATTTGTCCAACTGCTTCCGGTGCGTGTCGATGCTTTCGGGGGTAAACCCATCAATGCACATGAATTGCCCACTGTCGATGTACTTATTGACCTCCTTGAGCATCTTCTCCATGTCCGGCAGGGATTTGGAGTCAATCTTGATGACGCCTGATTTCTTTTTCTTGCGACTGGCAATCTCATCGATAAGCTTTTTCTTGAAGTCCCAGAACTGGCTTACTGTCTTGACAAATGAGTTTTTCTTCAACGCTTCGATGTTCTTGAGTTCCTTTTCCATCCCTTTCATGAAGTCATCGATGGACTTGATCAAGACCTTGACTTCAGCGTCGCCCTTGAAATCATCGATCTTCTTCCCCGTCACTCCGCCGTCCTTGATCTTTTGGATACGCAGGCCAAGTTCCTTGGTTCCTTCCTTAATAACCTGCGAGGTCTGCCCCACAAAGCGGGAGTTCTTGTCGATCTCCTCGTTGGCCTTCGTAACCGCCTTTTTGATGGTGGCAAATTCCTTTTTATATTCTTCAAATTTCTTGGCCACGGCGGATCTCCTTTTCCCCGGAGCATGTAAATCATGAACTGAACTCAGATTGTCACCCAGAATGCCACACGCTACACGTTATGTCAAATAATGATTGTCCTGATCCGGTCGGTTGAATGGCAAATGCGCATAATCAAGAGTCAACCGGGTCTTATCAGACCCATCGCGGAGCCCAGCCGCTGTCCCCCCGACATCAAAACCGGAACGTCCAGCCGACCTTGCTCGTGACCTCGGTGAAGGACGAGTGGGGGCGTGAGTCGATGATGTCATAACTCTGGTTGATCACGAAGAACAGCTCATTGCCCGGCTCGAGAATCCAGCGAAGACGGCTGTTGATTCCCAGTATGTTCGATACATTGTCGAACTGGATAAACGACAGCCATGAAATATCCGGCGTAAAAAAGATGTTGACCCGGCCCCGGGCGAGACGGGTGATGAACTTACCTTCGTTCAGATCGATGTTATTCTGCTCGATCTCGAATCCGAGGGAGAGATTTGAGGACACCCGCCACTCGACTTCGCCGCGGATGTCCCAGCGGTCGCCGGTCCAGAATTCTCCGATCTTCAATTCTCCCTCGAAACGCAGGATTCTCGCCCGGGAGCCTTCATACTTTACTGACCAGCGATCCCAGTCATACGCGCCGACGGGAATAATGATCCCGTCGCTGATCTCAAATGGGCTGTCGATCGCTTCACGCACGATGTTGTATTGCAGCTCGTACTGATCGCCGTATTCCGTCTCAAGATTAAAGAGGGTGAACCGGGCGCTTGCGGATTCCGTCTCGTCATTGAGATTGGTAAATAGCTGGGAAAAGACGCCGACGTCGATCCGCCGGATGTCACCCCCGGGGCGCCAACGATACCGCCCACGAACAAAGTACTCCCGTATCCCGCTTCGCGGCACGAAGCCAAGCGCAGGGTTGAAATTCTCCTCGATCTGAGTGAAGCCGATATTCAAGTCGAGGCGATCATTGGGATAGCCAAGCTTCACGCCGAGGGCGGAATCCCCACTCGTCACCCCGGGAGTGAAACTCTTTTGAAACCAGATGCCGCCCGTGACAGTCTGGTCGTCGAAGACCTTGCTGTCGCGAAAGTTGAAATCCACGCCGAGCAGTGAGTTGGAGACGTTTGACCCGGGATCGCCGTTGGTGAAGATCACCCCCAGCTCCGACTCGGAAAGGACGTTCATTGAGATCCTTCCCACGGCAAGGTTCTTCCCCTCCACTCCCGCGCTCGAATCGGTCTGCACATCAAGCAGGCCGATATTCAGATCGCCCAGCCTTCCCGACACTTTCGCTCCGGCGATGATGTCAACCGGCTCACCGTCAGGGCCAATCCCGATGCGTCGCGACTGAAAGGCCAGCGGATTTCTGCGGATGCCGCCGAAGCTGAAAATTCCCGCATCCTGAAGAAAGAAATCACGCTTCTCGGGAAAGAACAGGGGAAACCGCGTCAAGTTGACCCGGCGTTCATCGACTTCGGTTTCGGCAAAGTCGGTGTTGATGGTGATGGCCCCTTTCAGGGAGGGCGAGAGGTTGTAAAAAACATCAAAACCACCATCGAAGTCCAGGGACTCGCGGTCATCGTTGTGATTCCGGAGGTACGACACTATGCCGTAGGGCTTGAAGTCCAACCCGATCCCCTGTTCGATGTCCGTGATGCCTTCGAGGAGGCCGGCATGTGAAATGGTCCGGATGGATCTGTTCTGAAAAGGTGACGACCAGCGCAGGTCCTCATTCTTGCGTCGGATGCCGCGGGAAATGTTGAAACCCCAGGTGTCGATGTCCGGATCGAAGTTCAAGGTCTTGAACGGAATCGCCATTTCCGCGATCCATCCTTCTTCGGTGATCGAAGCGCGGCCGTACCAGATGCCATCCCAATCGAATCGTAAATTATTGTTGTTCTCGACCAGGGCATCCGTCCGCCCCCCCACGGGATTCATCTCGAAGAAATAAGCGTTGCGACGATCGAGAAACGTATCCACCACGATCGCCACCCGATCATCCCGGAACAACTGGCCCTCCCGTCGCATCTGGGTGGCGATGATCTTGTCCGGCTCGCGGTCATAGCACATGAAGGCGACGTAGAGAAAGTCGCGGTCGTACAGTATGCGCACAATGGTCTTTTCAGAGGGTTCCGAGTTCTCCACCGGCTCGACCTGACGCAGATTGTCGATGACGGTGGCGGTTTTCCAAACCTCATCATCCAGCTTGCCATCGATGACCGGAGGCTGCTCCGTGCGGACAATCCTCGCGCGATGCGCATCATCAACCCCGAACGCGGCAACATCGGCCTCACCTGAGATCGGACGGTTCTGGGCAGTGGCGGTCAACCCCAGAACCAGCACCGGCACGAGCAGACATTCAATTCTTATGACGACCAACCAATCCTCCTCACATTGACCCTGTATTGACCGCTTGACAGCGACTGGTGGCGAAACCTTCCCCCGTCCCTTCACGCTTTGCACAAGCTGCTCGAGGGTTTCCCTTCGTACCCGCATCGACCGGAGTCGTTGCAGGCGACATTCCAGGAGGATAACGAGTGTAGGCCGCGAAATCCAAAGGTTTTCCCGGTCGAATCCATTTTCGGATATTCGGGATCACCCTTCATTCCTCCCCCTCTCACTACCCTGGCTTTCTATTCGACATCTTCCTGCCTCACCGCGGCACAGAACTCACGGATCATTCCCGCATCCTTCACACCCCGCGAAGATTCCACGCCGCTGGAAACATCAACGCCGAACGGTTTGATGATCCTGATCGCCTCCGCGACGTTGTCCGGCGTCAACCCTCCCGCCAGGACGACTGGGGTTTCGATCTCGGACATCATTTCGGCAAGCTGTTCGTGTGGAAACGACTCGCCTCCACCCCCCGAAGTGCCATCGATGAGCAGGACATCGACCCCCGGAAATTCGTTCCAACGTCTTACCTTATCCGGCTCAAACTGAAAACCCTTGATGATGTGATGATCCTCGATGCGTTTGATGAACGCCTCATCCTCATCACCATGCAATTGGATCCAAGGGAGATTCCAGCCCCGCGACCCGGAGATGCCTTCCAGTGAAGGGTTCTGAAAAAGACCGACCGGGGTGACGGTTTCGGGCAAAGCGTTGACAATCTGTTGTGCGAGATCCATGTCGATCAGACGCGGTGATTTTTCTGCAAACACCACCCCGATGGCATCGGCCCCCGCCTGCACCGCAGTTTCGGCGAGCTGAACGGAGGTGATGCCGCAGATTTTGATCCAGGTCTGATTCTTTTTCGCCGGCGAAATCACGTCGCCAGCTCAGCGAGGAGTTGATCGGCGAGTGCGGTCTGGGAAGCGTCGCGCAGTTTCTTCCTGGCGGCTTCGATGAGTTCCCGGGCGCGTTTGGGGCGATTGAGTTGTCGCGCATAGATGAGGCCGAGAATCAAACGCACCTCCGCGTTCTTGGAACTGGTGGGATAGCTGTCGAGCATAAGTTCGTAGGCAATGGCGGCGGTGGTGTGATCTTCCTCGGCATAAAGCTGATTCGCCAGATCCATCTGTCGGGTTTCCGTAAAGACGGTGTTGGGAGCTTCCGGAAGCATCTCCCGGTATTTGGCGGCGGCGGCGGCCATCTCATGTTCACCCAGCAGGCGATTGATTTCAGTACGCTGCTGCGCCAGTTTCTTTTCATCCGTGGTTAATTCAGGCTGTTTCCTGGGAGCCTGGGACCCCGGCTGTCTGGAATCACGGGCAGGAGCATCCCACACCGCACCTCGGCTTTGCTGTTGTGCCTCACGAAAGGCGGCCCGGCGCCGGGCATGCTTGAACAGATAGAACACATCGAATTCCTCATGCTTGATGATGCGAAACCCGAGCAGGGCGAAGGCAACGAAAAAACCATAAATATAACCCGCGATGTGGGCTGAGTAGGCGACGTTACTCTGCCCGCTTCCGAACAGCGTTCCCGTCTGACGCAGAACATCGATGAGAAAATACAACCCGATAAACCACAGACTCGGAATCATATAGATGCCGATGATGAAAAAGAAGAAAAGTATCTTGATGCGACTTCTGGGAAACAAGGCGAGAAAAGCGCCGGTCACCCCGGCGATTGAACCGCTGGCGCCGATGATCGGACTGTCGCTGAACGACATGTGAGCCAGAGCCGCAAAGATGCCCGCCATGAGATAAAACGAGAAAAAACCCGTCCGGGTCATTCGGTCCTCGACGGCGCACCCGAACACCCACAAAAAGAGCATATTGAAAGCCACATGCCCAACCCCGCCGGGATCGTGAAGAAACTGATAGGTAATGAGTTGCCACCACTTGATGTGTTGTCCATCGAAATGCCCCGCGGAGACAAAGCGGTCGAAGTCATACAGGTTGTAGTAATGCCCCATCACGCCGAACAGGTACACCAGCAGATTGGTGACGATCAGTAATTCCGTGACCACTGGTCTTCGCTTGGGCTTACGATCTGTTCCCAGGGGAATGAACATTGCCGGATAGTGTAGGCGTTGAGGGTATCGTGGGTTTGCCAGAGCAGCTGGGGTACGTTTATCCGCACCTGTCAGGCAATCCGCCCATTGAGCACCCGATGCGTGATGTACTCATCACGCCAGGTGTGGATGAGCCGCCCGATGAGATGGGCGTCGCAGGCGAACGGCAGCCTCAGAATCAGCAAATCCGCAGATGCCCCCTTTTCGATCCGCCCCATATCGTGAAATCCCAGCGCCTGGGCATTATGGCGGGTAATGAGATTCCAGGCTTCCACTGAGGTCGGCACGTGAGCCGAGGGGTCAATCGTCATTCTCCTCAGTTTGGCGACCTCGATCATCGCCCGGGCCACGCGGGGCATGGCCAGATCGCACCCCGCCCCCACATCGGAGCCCAGGGCCAGTCGCACCCCATGGGCGCGGGCTTTGTTCAGGTCGAACACTCCCGACTGCAAAAACGTGTTCGCCCCCGGACAATGAACAACCACACAATTCCGCGCGGCGATGAGTTCCCACTCATCATCCGCAAGATGAACACAATGCGCCAGGAGCGTGCGATTCGTCAGCAGGCCGTGACGGTCATAAATCCCGGTGTAATGCTCATCATCGGGAAACAACTCGCGCACAAGATCGCATTCCGCCCGCGATTCCGCCAGATGAGTCTGCATGAATAGTTCCGTCCCCTTCTCACCGGCCTCCCGCTGCTTGAAGGAGAAGGGAAAACCTTCACCCAGACGACGACCCGTATCCGCCAGGAGGTCATCCGAGCACGCCGGAGCGAAACGCGGATTGAGCGTGCAATCGAGCCGGCCCTTTTCGCTTCGTGCCAGTCGGGCGATCCGATTTTCCAGCAGTTCCTCGGGCGCATGTCGGTCCATCAGTACCTGACCGGCCAACGCACGAAGCGGGATCTGCTGGGCGGCTTTCGTGATCGCCATGACCGAGTGCTCGTGGCTCGTCAGAAATCCCGCGTAGCCGAGTGTCCCCGCCGCGAGCATTCTGCGATGACTATCCAAGGCGTGCGTTTCAGCAAAGGCTTTATCCGACCATCGCGTCTCGGCGGGATAGATCACCCGATCAAGCCAGTCCAGGAGTTCCAATCGGTCGCAACCCATGACGTCGAACTGCGGGGGATGCAGGTGTGCATCGACAAAACCGGGGCAGATCATCGCATCCCGAGACCCGGCCTCCGGCTCCTTCGGAGGTGAACCCTGCTCAATCTCGGCAATATGGCCATTTTCAATCCGCAACCACCCCTCTTTGGGTATTTGCTTTGGATCAATCAGCAGGCGACCTTGGAGAATCATGATGTGAAACCGAGTGGTTCGTGAACAGTGAGGGCGGATTGCCACGACATGGTCGAACCAATATGATCCGACCTGCACGGCAGCATACGATATCCCCCGCCGAATCCCTCCGCCTGCAAACGGCAGATGGTTCGACCGGAAAACTCGACTGCATAGTCGTCTTCACTGGATTCATGAGGACTCTCCATGACGTTTGCTCCATCGCTCGATCTCGGCCTCGTCAACACCATCGCCGCCGAATCAAAAATGTCCTTCATCGACGGCACAAAAGGCGTTCTCGAATACGTCGGAATCGACATCGACAGCCTGGCCCGAAATTCCACCTTCGAGGAGACGACGTATCTGCTCTGGAACTCGCGCCTGCCCAACCAGAGCGAACTGGATGAGTTCACTCGGCAGATCCAGGCCGAGTACGACCCCCCCAATGAGATATGGGATCTCATCAAGCGTATCCCGACGGATGCGGTGCCCATGCACGCGTTGCGAACCCTCGTTTCCGCCCTGTCGCTTTTCGATCCGGAGGCTGACGATCCATCTCCCGAGGCCAACCATCGTAAATCCATCCGCATTCTCGCCCAATGCCCGGCCCTCATCGCCGGCTACGATCGGCATCGCAAGGGCAAGGATTTCGTCGAGCCGGATTCCTCCCTGGGCTTCGCGGAAAATTTCGTCACCCTGCTCACCGGCGACAAACCCACCGAAACCATGCAGAAGGCGATGGATGTGTGCCTGATCCTCCACGCCGATCACGGCTTCAATGCCTCGACATTTGCCGCCCTCGTGACCATCTCCACCCTCAGCGACATGTACTCCGCCGTCACCACCGCCATCGGCACCCTCAAGGGTCCGCTGCACGGCGGGGCCAACGAGGCGGTCATGCACATGCTCAAGGAAATCGGCGAGATGGACAAGGTCGAGCCGTTCATCAAGGGCAAGCTGGAGCGCAAGGAAAAGATCATGGGCTTCGGCCATCGGGTCTATAAGGCGATTGATCCCCGCGCCACGTATCTCAAGACGTTCACCAAGCAGCTTGCCGAGGACACCGGCAACCTGGACCTCTACGAGATGAGCAACAAGATCGAGACCATCATGAAGGCTGCGGTCGGGGCGCGGGGCATCCATCCCAACGTCGATTTCTATTCCGCCACCACGTATTACTCGCTGGGGCTGGACATCGACCTCTTCACCCCCCTGTTCGTGATGTCGCGAATCTCCGGCTGGGCGGGCCACTGCATGGAATACCTCCAGCACAACTCCCTCATCCGGCCGCGTTGCGACTATGTGGGCCCGCACGAGATGCCGTATGTGGCGATGGAGGAGCGGTGAGCACCGGGAAGTCAATCAATACGCACATAGAAATTCAGATACCGGTTGGAAGGTCTAACCCGAGTTGACCCAAACATGGTCGATAAAGATGATCGGTCTCAATCGGATTCGTTTTCCAATGCGGCCACGTACTTGGCGAGTGCCGCTTCGTAGTCACCGCGGCCGGGGGCATCGGCGGGCAGCAGTGACAGGGCTTTCTTCTCCGTTTCGATTGCGGCCGCCGTGTCGCCGGTGAGATGCTGGGCAAGTGCGAGGGTGTCGAGGATGGCGGGATCGTTACCGCCGACCTTGTCCACGGCTCGCTGAGCCAGCGGTAACGCCCGAGCGGGGTCACGCAGTTCCGCGTGCTCATTGGTCAGCAGATTCCAGGCCGCTGAGTCGAGCACTTGCGCGGAGGTGCCCGGGTTCTCGGTCTGCGCGAGTTCAAACTCCTGAAGCTCACGCCGGAGCGGGCGTACATCGTCGCTCCGATCCAGCCCGTAATAGGCCCGGGCCAAGCTCCGCAGCGCGTTCTGCGTCGACGGATGCCCCATCCCCAGCACACGCCGCTTGATCGGCAGGCTCCTCTCGAACATGG
>JADFSH010000142.1 GCA_022560875.1 Planctomycetota bacterium
GAGGGCATCTCCGGTCCCCGCCGTCGCCAGGGCCACCCCCCCGGTTGGGTTGGTCCAGGTGTTTACTCCATCGCTGACTATAGTGCCCGCCCCCTTGAGGACGACCACACAGCCTAGCCTGCTGGCCAGCAGTTCCGCGGCGGGGCCACGCTGCTCCGGATCGATCGGATCGGCGTCAAGATCGAGCGATTTCGCAAGTCTTTGATATTCGCCCGGATGCGGGGTCAGGATGGCGGGGGCCCGAAAATCGCCGTCGAACTCAGGCACAGATGCGAGGGCGTTGAGCGCATCGGCATCGATCACCAGCGGAATGTCCTCACCACCAACAAGTCGCATCACGATCTGCTGTTGCGGGACATCGGCGCCCAGCCCCGGCCCCACTGCAATGCAGTCCCAAGACGCTTCATGCTCATCGAGAAGTCGTGCCGTTTCGCTGGGGATGAGTGCGCCATCTCCATCAACCGGCAGGGCCAGCCCGGTCGCCGAGGGTGCGATCTCCAAGCCGGTATTCATCACCGGCTCGGGAAGGGCCAGAACCGCCAGCCCCGCCCCGCTCCGCAATGCCCCGATCGCGCTGAACGCCGGCCCCCCGATCATCACCCGCGGCACAGCCGATTGACCCCCGACGATACAAACCGTGCCGAAGGTTCCCTTGTGACCATCACCGGGGCGCGGGGGGAGTTGGGGGAAATCGGTGGACATGCCCGTAGGCTAGCATGTCTGTGTAGGGTGGGGCTTCGCCCACTCAGAAAGGGCACAAGCAGAGCTGCATGATCATTCGTTCTAACCGGTGACTGTGGGGCTGTTGGAAAAGGGCGAGTTCGAGAAGCGAGCCTCCGTTTGCACCATCGATAACGCTAAGCAGATGAACAAGGTCAATGACTTGGAGGGTTTTTCAACAGCCCCACTGTCCCTAGTTACCTAGTTAGCTCTCACGCGGGAGATCGACTGCCCGCCTAACGGCGAGGTTCAGCGGCGTTGCTTGTCCGCGTCCGTTGCAGTGTCTTTTTCGCTCTTGTTTCGGTAGGAGGTTATCTTCAAATCAACTACCTTCCACCTCCGATCAATCCTTCTCTGTTCTTTTGGTAAGGGTGAGAATCGATCTAGATTCGACCGGACGAACACGGAAAGCTCCTCGAGTTCAGCAACGGTACCTCTGGAAAGATCCGCATCATTCCAATCGAATTGAAGTGCAACTCCGCACCCAAGAATGGCGGCCTCAGTGTCATCCCACTCGTCACCTAATACCTCGTGGAGGTAGCGATCAATCACGGGTAGGTAATACTCGAATGCCTTTGAGCCCATCCACATGAAATCCTCTTGATAGTGGAGAGTATTTGTCATGAAGAGCTCGTAGGCCTGCTGAATCGAAAGCCCTCCGAAATGTTTCCACGCACATCGGGCATCAAGGTTTCCCCCGAATGGATCAAAATCGGCCTTACTCGGCAGTGGTTCTTCTGGACGCTTCAATCGAAAGGCTGAGTCATTGTGCATGGCGATTCTTTACTGAGCGAACAGTTGATTGAATAATTCAGTTTAGCAGGACCAATGCCATGCTGAACGGAAAAAGCTAACGACGATTCTATTATTCCGGCGAGCCGGGGACCGCTCTCAGCGGAGCACGATTACCCCTCGGGGCGGGCCGAAAATCAACCGGGCTTTGAGTTGAGGAGAGTAATAGTCCCCCATACCCCCGGTCTATACACGAAACCCAACCTACCTCTTCATTCTCTGTTGTCATGCGAGTCCGGCTGCGTCTGGGCTTGAGGCGTATCGCGCTCATGACCATTGTCATCATTGCCATACCCCACCTCCAGTACCTCGATCTCCAGATTGCCCAGGAGCACTAGCAGCGAGGACAATTCGGTGGAGCCGATGCCTTCGGCGAGGCTTGAGGTGCCGGTCAGCACGTGGGCGGCGCTGTAACGCACGGGGAGGGTGGCGTCGAAATCCACCCACTTGCCGTCGATGAGGGCCTGGGTCCACATGTGCCAGCCGAAGATGTCCTTTTCGCCGCCGAAGGACTCGGCATACACCAGCCCGGTGGTGATGCGGGCGGGAATCCCATCCGCCCGCAGCAATGCCGCGAGCAGGACGCCATGTTCCGAGCAGTCGCCGGTCCGCATGCGTACGGTTTCCGATGCGCTGGCAAAGGCAGTGGCGAGTCCTTTCTTGGAAATGTGCTTGTGGACGAACTTTCGCAAGGCTTCGGCCCGATCAAAAACATTTTTCCCGGCACGTCGGGCGTAGCGCCGGGCATATTTCTTCACCAACGGGTCCGAGGAATCAATGATCATGGAGGGTTCGAGAAAGTCATCGTTCTCCGCATCGCCATCTTCCGCGTCAAGATTATCATCGATGTTGATGGTCAGGATCACCCCCCCGCCCCCGGAATCGCCCTCGGAATCAGGATCGTCTTCGACCCGCTGGGCCCCGGCGGAGGGGATTTCCGGCAGCTTGCCTTTCTTCGCTCGCAAACGAATCCTCGCCGTCTTCGTTTCATGCGGACGATCGATCGCCTTGTCCGGCTTGATGAACGTGCTGACCATGAGTTCGGGGACTTCCCCCTGGTCGTCCTTGGCTTTCGCCTCGGTTTCGGTGGAGAGCCTCGTCACCATCCGCCCGAACTGGGCGTCAAGCTCCGAGTACACCAGGAGTCCTTCGGATGTGAACATCTCGCGACCGTCAATGGGTAACACATCGTTTTCCGTGGTCCACACCGTCACGGTATAGCTGATTTGTTCATTATCAAAAAGATCATCCCCGACATAGGTCATGGTAATGCCCACGGGACGGATGCCCTGCTCTGAGGTGAGCATCCGATAGGAGATCTCCATTTTTCCCGCTTCGATCTGCTCGGCGATATAACGTTCCGCGGCCAGGGGGGTGAACCATTCCCCTTCGGGCATGGACAGTTGCTTGGTGATAATACGACCCCCCTGCCTCGAGACATGCAACACCTTGTCATCCAGGAATTTCCATTGCTGATCGATGACCATGCGGGACATGTTCTGCCGGGATGTCATCTCGATCGGCTTTCCATCGCCCGTCTCGATGAAGGTCGATTCCATGGTAATCTCGATCGTGACGCCACCCCGACCGATCGACAATTTCGTGCTGGTGATGGTCTTGAACCGCTCGCCATCGGTGAGGGTTTGTGCGTTCATCCATCCCGCTTTGACATCTGCAATTTCAATCACATACCAGTGATCGCTTTGCACTTCCCATTTGGTTTTCGTTTCCTGGGCCGTGGTCTGCGACGCGAAAATCGCCAGGAAAACCAGGGAAAGAAAAATCGGCAGACTTCGATTTGTTCGAGTCATGGCAGGCTCCTGATGCCGTCTGTTGGTACTGATATGGTAGCAACCGTCGGAGGGGTGCAGTCTATTCCGCTGATCGCCGATCCCCGACCGGAGCCATCGCCCCCGGAAATACCCGGTATCACCCTTCCGGCTTGACGAGCGGAAACAGGATGACATCCCGAATCGACCAGGTGTTGGTCATGAGCATGATCAGGCGGTCGATGCCGATCCCCAGGCCGCCCGCGGGAGGCATGCCCACCCGCAGGGCATTGAGGAAATCCTCATCGAGGGCCCGGAAGGTCGCCCCCTCCTCATCCAGTCCCTCGACCTGCCCCCGAAAATTAGCCTCCTGAATTTCCGGATCATTCAACTCCGTATAGGCATTGGCCAGTTCCATATTGGCCATGAACAACTCGAACCGCTCGGCGATGTCCGGGTCATCCTTCTTGCGTTTCGTCAGCGGACACAGGCTCGCCGGATAGTCCATCACGAACGTCGGCTGAGTCAAGTGATGCTCGACGGTGTCCTCCCACACATCATGGAGAATGATGTCGTGATCCCTGCCCTCGGTCTCCTTGCCCATCGATTTCGCCTTCTCGACAAGACGCTCGTGATCGGACGCATCGAAACCGTTGTACTCGGCGAATAAATCGAGGTACTTCGCGCGACGGAAAGGCAGCGAATAATCAATCTCATGATCGCCGAAGGGTAGTTTTTCCGCACCGCAGACTTCTCTGGCGATAACATTAAAGAGTCCCTCGGTCAGCTCCATCATCGAGTGATAGTCGGCGAACGCCCAGTACACCTCCAGCATGGTGAACTCGGGGTTGTGCTGGCGGTCGATGCCCTCGTTCCTGAAATTGCGATTGATCTCGTAGACCCTGGGCATTCCCCCCACCAGCAGTCGTTTGAGGTAAAGCTCCGGGGCGATACGCAGAAACAGGTCGATGTCGAGCGCGTTGTGATGAGTGACGAACGGTCGCGCTGCCGCCCCCCCCGCAATGGGCTGCATCATCGGCGTCTCGACCTCCAGCGATCCCGTGTCATCCATGTAGCGACGGATGCGGGAGACGATCTTCGAGCGCATCAGCATTTTCCGCATGACTTCGGGATTGACATACATATCGACGTAGCGATGTCGATAGCGCAGCTCGGGATCGGTCAGACCGTGATATTTCTCCGGGGGCGGGGCGAGCGACTTGCAATGCACCTCGAAACGCTCGGCCCAGATGCAGATCTCCCCCTTCTGGGTCATCCCCACCGGCCCTTCGGCAACCACGATATCGCCGTAGTCGAGCTTGGAGGCAATCTTGAATTGACTGGGTTCCATGCTCGCCTTCGAGACGCTGATCTGAAGATCGCCGGAATGATCGCGCAGCGAGAGAAAAACCAACTTCCCCATGGCCCGGTGCTGGATGCAGCGTCCGGCGACCATCGCCCGAGGCCGCGCGTCCTTGATCACCGCACTCGGATCGTCTTTCCCCGCCTGCTTCGCTTCCTCATACGCATCATGCGCCGCCTGCTCGAAAAGCCCCCGGGCCTCCGTGAGATTGATGAGGCCGTCCACCCGCTGGCCATAGGGATCGATGCCGTAGTCATCGCGCCAGCGCTGGAGCTTTTCCTTTCGAGCCCGAACCAGGGGATCGTCCTTCTCCTTCTTCGCCTTGGAGGACTTCGGTTGCGACGGGTTGGGTGGTTGTTCGGTCATCGGATCAGGCTGCGAAGGCGTCGTGGTTCGGGTCATGGCAGTAGGATGGTAGCTTACGGGAAATAGCCGTCCACGCGACGACCGAACAAGGTAAGGAGACGTTCATGTCCACTCTGGACGACAAGGTTGCCATCATCACCGGGGCCAGCAGCGGTATCGGCGAAGCCACCGCGCTTGAATTAGCCAAACGACGAGTGAAAGTAGTCCTGACCGCGCGACGGGCGGATCGACTCGAAGCCCTGAGCGAAAAGATCGTCTCCGAGGGAGGACAGGCCATTGCCCTCCCTTGCGACATCGCTAATCGGGAACAGGTCCGGGCCATGATCGAGAAAACGCAGGCCGCGTTCGGTCGCATCGACATCCTCATCAACAACGCGGGAATCATGCCCAACGCCCCCCTCGCCAAGTGCCGCATGGACGACTGGGACGACATGATCGACGTGAACATCAAGGGGCTGCTCTACGGCATCGGGTACGTGCTGCCCATCATGCTCGCCCAGAAAACGGGCCACATCATCAACGTCTCCTCCGTGGCGGGTCGGAAGGTCTTTCCCTCGGGAGTGGTGTACTGCGCGACCAAGCATGCCGTCCACGCCATCTCCGAGGGGCTTCGCTATGAACTCGCCGAGCAATCGGCGGAGGATGGCAACACGATTCGGGTGACCACCATCGCCCCGGGGGTGGTGGATACGGAACTTCCCGATTCGATCCGCGATGATGCCTCGCGCGAGGGCTTCAAGGGCTACGTGAAGTCGCTCCGGGATCCCCTGACAAGCGAGGATATCGCCAGCGCGATTCTCTATGTCCTCGAAACCCCGCCTCGCGTGGGGATCAATGAGGTACTCGTCAGGCCCACGGCACAAATCAGGTAAGCCGAAGATCTTGATTATCACCGGCCTCTGGTCGATGGAGAGGTGAAGATGAGTCAATCCATCAAGCGTATCGGGATCGTCACGGGGGGTGGTGATTGCCCCGGCATCAACGCGGTGATCAGGGCCGTGGCCAAGACCGCGATCTATCAGCACGGCCTGCAGGTGCTGGGGATCGAGGATGGGTTTCTCGGCCTCCTCGAAAATCGAATGATCGAGCTGAGTTCAGAGCGCGTCTCGGGCATCCTGACCCGGGGCGGAACCATCCTCGGCACCAACAATCGCTGCGATCCTTCCCGACACTATGTCGGCAACGATGAAGACGGCAACCCCCGTTTCGAGGACCTCACCGATCATTGCGTCAAGGTTGTCAAACGGAACGAACTCGATGCCCTGATCGTCATCGGGGGCGACGGCACGATGGAATGCGCCGCCCCGCTGGTGAAGAAGGGCATCAACTGCATCGGCGTGCCCAAGACCATTGATAACGACATGGTGGGGACGGACATCACCTTTGGTTTCCACTCCGCTGTGGCGATCGCCACCGACGCCCTCGACAAGCTGCACTCCACCGCCGCGAGCCACCACCGGGTGATGATCTGCGAGGTCATGGGCCGCAATGCGGGCTGGATCGCCTTGACCTCCGGCGTGGCCTCCGGTTCTGATGTGATTCTCATTCCCGAAATACCATTCAGCATCGATGTGATCTGCGAAGCGGTCATGAGCCGCACGCATCGCGGTCGCGGGTTCTCCATCATCGCCTGCGCGGAAGGCGCGCGTCCGATCGATGGGGAAAAGATGGCAACAAACGTCGATCCCACCCTGCCGGACCCGATCCGCCTGGGCGGAATCGGAGCTTACGTGGCCGACGAGGTTGGCAAGAAGACCGGCATCGAGACCCGCCACACGGTCCTCGGACACATCCAGCGGGGCGGCACGCCGACTCCCCAGGATCGCATTCTCGCCACCCTCTTCGGCCATCACGCCACGGAGCTTCTCATGAAGGGCGCGTCCGGACGCATGGCGGTGATGCGTGAAGGAAAAATGCAGGATGCCGACCTGCTCGAGTGTGCCGTGGGCCAGCGCCTGGTCGAGCTGGATCATCCCCTGATCCGGGCGGCAAGGGCCGTGCGCACGAGCTTCGGGGAATACGCAGCCAATGAAGCGTGACCGTAGGGTGGGCTCCGTGTTTAGACTGGGGGACATGGGGGACTGTTCGTGACCTATCTCAGTAGACTTCGACTCTTCGTTGGGTCCGCTGTGCGAAGCGGGTAGCCCGAGTTGCCCAATGGGCAAGAACCGCAATACACTTTCGGGCGAACATGTTTCTTGAGAAACCCTTCCCTCTCAGGGGTCTTCAGATGACGGCATTGGAATGGACGGGTTGGATTGGAGCGGCCCTCGCCTGGATTATGGCGGGCATGTTCCTGTGGCGCGCGTTCGTTTCCCGCTCGCTCCGGCGGCACTGTCCGAAATGCGACTACATCATGCTCGAATCAAGCGGCCTTCGCTGCCCGGAATGCGGCCACACCCCCCGGAACGCGCAAAGCTTTCATCGTGGTCGCTTCCGACGGCGACGCGTGATGATCGCCATAGTTCTAGTCATGCTCGGGGTGATCCTGCAGGCTGCCCCGCGAGTCAGACAGAACGGCTGGATCAGATCGCTGCCCACCACCGCGCTCATCTTCCACGCGGACTGGGGCAACAGTGAGGCGGCGTTCAAGGAGATCCATCGGCGAGCGTTCAACGATGCTCTCCCGTTTGATGAACGTCCCGGATCTTGGCAATCGAATGTCTTGTATGGCTGGCAGAAAAAGCTCTTGACCAGAAGTTGCATGCACGCGTTGCAGCCTCACCAATCAACCAGTCTTCGACGCGCCGCATTGACTATGGTGTCCTGCAAACTGACCTCGGAGCGCGGAGATTACAATCAACTTTTCTCAGGCTTCACGGATGCGGATTCCAGGCTCCAGAAAGAGGCCTATTTCACGCTCTGGGATATCAGGGGCTACGTTGATGACAGTGTCCTTCAGGGCGCGCGCAATCAACTGCTCGCAATTATCAAAGAGAACAAACAGCCGGAGACGTTGTACTTCGCAGCGATGACTCTTCGGGATAACGATGCGATTCGATCTGAGTTGTATGCATGGCTTGAAGATGATGATCCCACGTTCAGAATGTTGGCCTGTCATTTTCTCGCCGATGAAGATGTAAGTGGTGCTCATATTCCTGTTCTCATCGATTTGATGGCCAACTCACCGAACGACATCTGTTCGATACACAAGCGATCTTTTCGTAAGGATGCGGTCGGGATGATGATGCACAACAACCTGGTCTCTCCGGGTGTCCTGACCGAGTTGATGAAGGCAGCGGATCACCCCGATGATGAGCTTCAGGGTTGGATTATCAGTCTCATCGGAAATATGGGTCCATCGGCCCTTCCGGCTCTGGAATTGATCATTACCAAACTTGATCATCCGAACCGAAGAGTACGGAGGTACGCAATCGAGGCGATAGCTTCCATTGGCGAAGAGGCTCAATCCTCCGTCCCCGACCTGCTCCGCCTCGCCAAAGATGAGATGCTTGGCTTGAGTGGCCCCGCACTGGAAGCCGCCATGAGGATCGATCCCGATCCCGATCGCATGTCACCTCTTCTCTTTGAATTGCATTCACAAGCGGCTCCCTACAATCTACCAGCACTGTATCGGGCCATGCGATGGCTCGATGCGACCGATGAACAAGTCGCGATCGCGCTTTGCAATGGTCTTGAAGATTCTGAGGCCGGACCCCGCATCGCAGCGGCGGAGTCATTGGGTTTCATCAACCCCTCCTCGGAGTCCATCATCAAAGCACTCGTCATCGTTCTTGATGACCCGAACGAGAGCGTACGTCTGGCCTCGGTGAAGGCCTTGGCGAAGCATACGGAGTTTGCAGACCTATCGGTTACGCGGCTTCGAGAATCGCTCGCCAATGATGATGACAAGGATGTGCGAACTGCGGCCGCGATGGCACTTGGGTCCATTGATGATGATCCGAAAACCATCAATGCACTCATCAACGCGATTGAGGGTGATGGATACAAAGTTCGTTACGCCGCCATCGATGCGCTGGGGGAGATCGGTCCCAAGGCGGAGGCGGCCATCGTCCCGCTCCGAAAAATGCTGAACCAGGAACGGCCATATAGTTGGTTAGCCGACAAATTAAACGCGGCGCTCGAATTGATCGAACGCCGCGAGTCAACGATTCCTGATTCGTGACCATCGCACGTCACCACGGTCATTCCTCGACCCGGGTCGCCTCGATCGTCATCATTTCCTCCCAGGTCTCATCGTCGTCGTTGAGGATCGAGCCGCGCCAGGAAAAGCAATC
>JADFSH010000143.1 GCA_022560875.1 Planctomycetota bacterium
AGCCGGGCGTACTCCTGGGCGGAGACGTACGCGGCGTTCCAGCCGTCGGCGTGGCGCGCGACGATGCGGAGGGTGCGGCGCTCGCCGCGGCCCCCGATCCAGACTCTGGGCCTCGCCTGCACGGGTCTTGGGAAGCAGTAGGCGTCCTTCACCTGGAAGTGCTCGCCGGAGAAGCTGGTGACCTCCTGGGTCAGCATGGACTTGATGATCTGGACCCCCTCCTCCAGCATATCCAGACGGACCTTGATGGGCGGGTAGGCGTAGCCGTAGGCGGTGTGCTCGAGCTCGTACCAGCCGCCGCCCACACCCAGCTCCAGGCGGCCGTTGCTGACGTGGTCGATGGTGGCGGCGGCCTTGGCCAGCAGGGCGGGGTTCCGATACCCCATGGAGAAGACCAGGGAGCCCACCCGCACGTTGGTCGTCTCCGCGGCCAGGGCAGTCATGGAGGAGACCCCCTCGAAGCAGGAGCCTCTTCCATCCGGCGACGGGTTGTCGTAGAAGTGGTCCCAGATGGAGACCCAGTAGAAGCCGGAAGAGTCGGCGAACCGCCAGACCCGCCGGAGCTCCTGGTAGGTGCAGTTCTGGGGCCCCGTGTGAATGCCGATCTGAAGTGCCATACGCATCACCTGGCGTCTCGCCGGAAGGTAGGGGCATTGTAGTGGCGCCCGGTGGCCTGGTCAAACGAGCGGAGGGCGGCCCCTTGGCCCTCCTTGCACTGCTCTGTCCACCCGGCTAGTATCGAGCCGAATCCCAGGGGCGCGCCGGGGTCCGACGCCGGTCCAGGAGCCCTGGCGGTCGCCTGCTCATTGCACGGAGCGAGACTGGATACCAGAGCAGCCGGCAACGGGGTGCACCGGAAGTTCGGAGTCTTCTTCCTGCTCCACTCGCCGGACGCCCGGCGACGGTGCGGGAGAAGCTCCATGCGCCTCTTCGGCGAGAAGGCGATGCCGCACTTCAAGGAGCATGAGGCAAGAGGCAGGAGGTAGGCGATGGACACGTGCATGGCGGCGGTGTTCGTGGGGCCGGGCAAGCCCCTGGAGGTCCAGGAGTTCCCCATCCCGGAGGTGGAGCCCGGGGCCGTGCTGGTGCGCATGGAGATGGCGGCGGTGTGTGGGACGGACGTGCATACCTGGCACGACCCGACAGCCTCCTCCCCGGTCATCTTCGGCCACGAGAACGTGGGGGCCATCGCCCAGCTTGGTCGCGGGGTCACCCACGACGTCCTGGGCAACCAGCTTCGGGAGGGTGACCGAATCCTGTTCCGTCGCGGCGGTTGCGGCCTCTGCACGCGTTGTGCCGTGGGCGAGAGCTGCCAGGTCAACCGTGGCTACGGCTTCCTCCCCTCGGACCAGTTCCCCCACATCCAGGGCGGGTTCGGCCAGTACCTCTACTTGGAGCCTGGGCCGTGGATCCTGCGGGTGCCCGACGACATGTCCACGGAGCGTGCCCTGATGAGCGTGGTGGGCAACCATACGGTGCTGAGCGGCATCGAGAAGATCGGCGGTGATCTTGACGGCTGAGCGGACCACGACCCCATCATGATCTGCCAAGGCCGCCACCAGTTCATCATTACCCAGCCCCGTCTGGTTGGTGACCACAACCCCATCCTGAGCGGCCAGATACTCGCCTCCGGCCGGGTCGAGCTTGTCCGCGATGAGAATTCGAATGCTGTCCTTGGCGATGCTGAAGGCCTCTTCTGGGGAGGATAGGGGGGCTTGCTCTCTGCCTCTGTCGATTTGGACCAATTGGACTGAGCGGGATACACTATCCGATTCAAATACGAGACCAAACCAGGAACAGGATTGAGTGGACAACATGGCTATAGCCGGTGAAGCAAAAAGCAAGCTCATAGAAGATTTTCGTCGTCATGACACTGACTGTGGCTCTCCGGAGGTGCAGATCGCTATTCTCACCACGCGCATAGCCGAACTGACGGAACACATGCACGCGCATAAGCATGATTTTGCTTCCAAGCGTGGCCTGATCATGCTCGTGGGTAAGCGGAATCGTCATTTGCGATACCTGATGCGTACCAATCGTGATTCGTATCAGGCACTGATAAAACGTCTTGGTCTGCGAAAGTAATTCGCAGACTTTTTTTTCATGTCGCCGCGTATGCGGGCGGCAGTGGGTAAGCCACACTCTTCCCCCGGAATCTTGGCCCCAAGGGTCAAACTACCGGGAGCCTGATTGGCGGAATCGGGCGTGAAACAGCGGGTTGATCTGTTGCTTACCTTCTGCCTCTTGAGTGCCGGCGGCGAAAGCAGACAAGTGGAATCTGTGCGCAAAGTGCAGGTTGCCGTGTCTTTCCAAGAGGCAGGTACTTTATGACATACGTAAGTGTTGAACGGGAGATTGGCGGTCGCATTCTCAGGTTTGAAACCGGCAAGATCGCCAGACTCGCCAGCGGTGCGGTCCTCGCCAGTTATGGCGACTGCACCTTGCTGTGCTCGGCAATGCGGGCCGATCCAAGGCCCGGTCTCGACTTCTTCCCACTCCAGTGCGATTATCGCGAGAAGCTCGCAGCCGGCGGCAAGTTTCCCGGCGGCTTCCGGAAACGCGAAGGGCCGCCTTCGGAGAAGGAAATCCTCACCATGCGGATGATGGATCGGCCCATCCGTCCGCTCTTTCCTGACGGCTTCATTGATGAGGTGCAGATCCAGGCTTGGGTTATCAGCCACGATGGTGAAACCGACACCGATGTGCTCGCCTGCACTGCCGCGTCCGCGGCGCTTATTATCACCGATGCTCCCTTTGAGGGACCGGTGGCCACGATTCGCGTCGGACGCATCGAAACCGCCGACGGGATGCAGTTCGTCATCAATCCCACGCAGTCCCAACTGGATTTTTCCGATCTGGATCTCGTCCTCTCCGGCCATTCGGACGGTGTGAACATGATCGAAGTCGGGGCGGCTGAGGTTCCCGATGCCGACGTGCTGGATGCGATCAAGTTCGGTTACGAGAACGGCATCAAGCCCATCCTCGAGCTTCAGAACGAGTTGCGGGAAAAGGCCGGCAAGGAAAAGCGCATCGGCGATCTTGCACTCCCCAGCGAGGAGACCATCAGCAAGGTCAAGTCGCTCATGGAAGCGAAAGTGACCGAAGCTCGCAAGATCCACTCCAAGGCCGAGCGCGGCGAGGCGATCGACGCCCTGCGCAAAGAGCTGCTCGACGAGCACTTCGCCATTCCCGAAGGCGTCGCCTATTCCGAGCATATCAAGGCCGAGAAGCTCCAGCGCGATGCCCGCGATGCCTTCCGCACTCTCGAGAAGAAGATTACCCAGAAACTGATCAACGAGACCGGCACCCGCGCCGATGGCCGCGGACGCACGGAGATCCGGGCCCTGAAAATGGAAGTTGGCTTCCTGCCCCGCACGCACGGCTCGGCGCTGTTCCAGCGCGGCGAGACGCAGTCGGTCGTCCTCTGCACGCTCGGGACGGGGCGCGATGAGCAGATCGTCGATGGCCTCATGCCCGAGTACGCCAAGAAGTTCTACCTGCATTACAACTTCCCGCCCTTCTGTGTGGGTGAGGCCGGACGCATCATGGGTCCGGGCCGGCGCGAGATCGGTCACGGGGCTCTCGCCGAACGATCCCTGCTGGCGATTCTCCCTGACGTGGAAGAGTTCCCCTACACCATCCGGCTCATCAGCGACATCACCGAATCCAACGGCTCCTCGTCGATGGCCTCGGTGTGCGGCGGGTGCCTGGCCCTCATGGACGCGGGCGTGCCGATCAAGGCGACGGTCGCGGGTATTTCCGTCGGTCGCTTCACCTCCGCCGATGGCAAGGTCACCCACGTGACCGACATCATCGGCGAAGAGGATTTCTTCGGCGAGATGGACTTCAAGGTCTCCGGCACCCGCGAAGGCATCACCGGCATCCAACTCGACCTCAAGGCCCGCGGCCTGTGGTTCGACGAGATCGAGACGATCTTCGCCCAGGCCAAGGTCGGTCGGCTCGAACTGATTGAAAAGCTTGAAGGCGTGCTCTCCGGGCCGCGCGCGGATATCTCGCAATACGCACCGCGCATCATCACCATCATGATCGACCCCGAAAAGATCGGGAAGCTCATCGGGCCCGGCGGCAAGACCATCCGCGGTATCCAGGAGCGCACCGGTGCGACCATCGATGTCGAGAACGACGGCACCGTGCTTATCGCGTCAACCGACGGCAAGGCCGGCGAACAGGCCCGGGCCGAAGTCGAAGCCCTCACCGCCGAGGTCAAGGTCGGCACCATCTACGAAGGAAAGGTTGTCTCCACCAAGGATTTCGGTGCGTTCATCGAACTCGTGCCGGGCACGGACGGCATGTGTCACATCTCCGAACTCGCCGAAGGCTATGTCAAGAACGTCGAGGATGTGGTGAAGCTCGGCGACATGGTGAGGGTGAAGGTGATCAACGTTGACGACTCCGGACGCATCAAGCTGTCGATCAAAGCGGTGTTGCGCGATGAAGCGAACGAAAAGAAACCCGAACCGGTCGAGGCGTAAGAGGAAAGAATTATCCGCAGAAAAAGTGGATCGGAAAGATAACTACTTTGAGACCGGCAATGCCGGTCTTTTTTTTTATCCGCAGATTTCGCAGATTACGCAGATTTTAATATTTTGAGTTTTGATCAGATGGAGGATGAGGGGCTGGGAAAAGCTGATTGTCCGATGTGTGTGCGGATGAGTCTTTTGTACTGAAGGCTTGGTGTGCCAAAATTAATGAGGATTCCACGCTGGATACTCGAGGCTTTCAGGTAATTGATGAGTTGTGCCTCGTCACCGGAGGTCAGCCGTGAGATTGCCTTGATCTCGACGACAATATCCTCAAAGCACAGTAAATCACATTTGTAGGAGCATATGAGCGATTCACCCTTGTAGGAAACGGGTAACTCAACCTCATGGCGGAATGGAACGTCACGCAGTTTCAATTCACGTTGCAAGGCCTCATGGTAGACCGCCTCCAGAAAACCATGCCCGAGTTCCCGGTGTACCTCCATGCACGCCCCAATAATCGCATACGTCTGAGGATCCCGCTGTCCAGTTGCATTTCCCATTAATAAACTCCCGCAAGAAATATTTTCATTCTCCCCTCTATCCCAAAAATATACAAATCTGCGTAATCTGCGAAATCTGCGGATAACTCTTCTCTTATCTTCTTCTTCAGATTTTTTCCGAGGCTGCTCGACCCCAGCCGCACTCCGGGCAGCCGCGGTGGTAATCGTGGCGGAGGTCGTAGGCGCAGATCGGACAGAGGCCGCGATTGCGTCGGGTGGGAAGCTTCAGCAGCATGATGGTGATGCCGACGGGGAGGGCGAAGATGTTGAACAGCAGCATCACCCCCAGCAGGATCGCCTTGAGCGGCGAGTCGATCGCCCCCCAGATGCCGAGCACCTCCAGGGCCAGCGCATCGACGGCTGCGATAATGAGCAGCATGATGGTGACGGTGATGGCGATGCGCTTTTTCATGGTGAAGAAGGCAACCGGGATCAGACAAGACGTACCTATGGTAACCGCCGGATGAGATGCAATGTTGCGGATCATTTGAATTTAGGTGTACTTTGACGGGAGGGTGTATTCATCACCTACCAGCCGATGGTCTCGATATGCGGGTAGTGCCACACGAAGACGATGAACAGGATCATCAGCGCCATCAGCACAACGGTCCACATGAGGGCTTCTCCGAGGTGAGAGTAGCGGTCGTCGTGATTGAAGGGAAGTCGATTCAAGCTGGGTCGCGAAGCAGATGGGTCATCGATAAACCGGGGGTGTAGGGGCAAGTCCGAACTCCCGACGAGGGGGGACTAGCAAAAAAATCAGGACGGTTATGTCCTGGTTTGAATCTGGAATTTTGGTGATTAGTCCTTTGCGACATCGCCTCTAGATGCCTGCAAAACACACCTCTGCAGGGAAGTGCGGCGTCGTTGCTACCTGGGCTTCACGGCCTGGTAAAGAACGTGGCAATTCAGTCATCGGGTGATATCTACCCAGGCTTCAATCAAAAGGGATCTGCCCGCCCGCGGCCTGCGAGTGTCATGGTCGCCCAAAGTGTCACCCAACCGGAAAGATATACGTGTCAACCGGTTCAGAACGGGAGCACACAACCGTCTTCACGAAACCGTCGTGGCTTATGAGTTGGGAATGGCGTGGTAATCTCTTGGGAAGAATCTCAAACCGGGCTCACAGAACCCGGCTTGGTTACGCGCCCGCACTCCGGGCAGGCGGTGCGATCCGGGGGGGAGTGTCGGAGGTCGTAGCCGCACCGGGGGCAACTCCCTCTGAACAGGTAATACGTCCCCCGACCGAGCATCCACAACACGGGGACCGCGATGATGAGCAGGAAGTAGAACAGCGTGTTGATGATGAAGCCACCCGGCACGGGGCGCAGGGGGAGCACCTGCGCCGGATGGGGCGTGAGTCCGAGGGGGCTCATCACGAAGGCCTGGATTCCGGCGGGCGTGGTTCCAATCAGTGGACCGTGTACTTTGAGGTTGCCCTTGAGTTGAAGGGCGTAATTGAGTTCGCGCGACTCGCGACGCCGCCCCTGGGCATCGGGAGGCAAGGTGACGACCCGCTCGACACCCGTGAAGATAGAAAGAGGCCAGCCCACGTAATTCTCGAAGATCATCACCGGCTCATCGACGTCGGGACGGATGACATGCAGTTTGCGTCCGAAGGCGCGGTAAGCGCCCAGGATGTGCAACGTATTGTCAGCGGCATCGCCCTTCGCGTCGAGGCTCGCCCAGTGCTGCTTGCGCAACGTGGCGGTGCGCCGAGCGTCGAACTCCACGGGGAAGGGAAGGCTCGCGCAGACGACCGCCATGATCGCGTTGACGCCCGCCGCGACCAGCACGAGGAACAGAATGAAGAGGAGACGTTTCATGCAGACTCACTGAAAACCAAACGCCGACCGCACTCCGGGCATTGCACGGATTCCGGGGGAGAACCGCGGAGGTTGTAGGCGCATTTAGGGCATAGGCCGCGCCGGATGCGCAAGAATCGGCGGAGGACAAACGGGCCAGGGATGAGGAGCCAGAGGAGTGAAGCGGAGATCATAGCATTCAGGGCGAAGCCGAGCGGAAGCACCCCCAGAGGCAAAGCCCGTTGGTCATCAAGTGAGATGGTGCCTGGTCGGGAAGGGCGATCCCAAAGTTTGATGCCGTTGGAAATGGGATCGCGCGGCACAGGATTCGCTATCCGGATGCCGCCGTCCCAGTTCCAGTACATGCTTCGGAAAGGGAAACCGTAGGCCTTTTGCATGAGCACGGTTGGCGATACAGTTCCGATGACCTTCACGTTTTCGGGTCTAATGGATTCTCGTCGTGCTTCCTCGGCAGATGTATCCATAAGCGAAGCCAGACCTGACCACATTGGCAGCACCTCATCAAGTTCGACATAATTGTCGGTACGTGGTTTTGGCACTATCTCATTACTTGGCCTTCGCACCATCTCCCTACTTGGATTTCTCACCATAGCGATGAGCTGCGTAGCCCCAAAAGTTTTCTTGCGGGATACTTTCCATCCCTTGGGATTCTTAAGACCGGGCAGAGCGACCCAAGCCGACTGCATCCCGGTGGGAGGCGTAATGACCCACATAGCGCACCCCCACGCCACCGCGACATTAACGATCGCGCCCAGCAGCAGAAACCCCAAGATGATCCGGATGAGCTTCATCTTGAGAGGAGTATAGGACAATCTGCCAATCACCTGTACCACTGACACTTCCGGCTTTGCGGAAATGTCATTGCCTGATGCGCCTCGATCGCGTAACGCACTGATTTTCACGTTTGAAGCGTGAGAATCAGTGGCACCGATTTAAAAAAGAATCAATCTGCGAAAT
This sequence comes from Planctomycetota bacterium, assembly GCA_022560875.1. Taxonomy (GTDB): domain Bacteria; phylum Planctomycetota; class Phycisphaerae; order Phycisphaerales; family SM1A02; genus JADFSH01. The sequence continues at coordinate 7,828 of JADFSH010000143.1, forward strand.
CTGCGAAATCTGCGAAATCTGCGGATCACTCTTCCGCTTCCATCCCCGGTTGCACGATCTCCTCGCCCGATTCCTCTTTCGCCTTGACCACGATCTCGCGTACGTCGGCGAGCAGTTGCTTGGCATCGAAGACGATCCCATCCTTGATGGTGTATTTCACGCCCCCGACGCGGATGGGATTATTGTCCTCATCGAGGCGAATCGCCCCGGTGCCGTAGAGCACCTTCAGGTTGGCGAGCGGATTTTCCTCCAGCACGATGAGGTCGGCGAGCTTGCCCGGCTCGACGCTGCCGATCTGGTCGGCCATCCCCAGGGCCTCCGCCCCCATGAGGGTCGCGGCCCGGATCACCTCCAGCGGATGAAAACCCGCCTCCTGCAGCAGTTCGAGTTCGCGGATGTAATCAAAGCCGTAGAGCTTGTAGATGAACCCCGAATCCGAGCCGGCGCAGACCCGCCCGCCGCGGTTCTTGTATTCGTTGAGGAACGCCATCCACAGCCGGTAATTGTTTTTCCACTCGATCTCATCCTGGGTGGTCCAGTCAAACCAGTAGCTGCCGTGCGAGTCGCGGCTGGGCTGGTAGAACTTCCACAAAGATGGCAGGGTGTATTGTTCGTGCCATTCGGCCCGACGGGCCCGCATGAGATCGCGATTGGCCTCATAAATCGTCATGGTCGGCACGAGGGTGAAGTCCAGCGCGATCAGCTCGTTCATCACGCTATTCCAGTGTTCACTTCCGGGGGGCGCGGCCTGCTTCCATAATCTTCCCGCCTGGCCGAAGCGGTGCATCTCGTTGTTGTAGTTGTAGTCGAGGGGGTAGTCCTGGATGGCCCGATCGGTGAACAGGGCCTCGGGCAGGCCGTACCAGTGCTCCATGGTCGTCAGTCCCCACCGCGCCGAGTCGAGCACGTTGACGCGGGTGACGTTGAGCTGGGCGTGATGACAAGCCGAACGCAGTCCCTCCAGCTTGGCCTCCTCGATCGCGGCCTGCATGATGTCAGGGCGGTAGCCGAAGAACTTAATGCCGTCCACACCCTTGCGTTTCATGTCGCGCACCCACTGGCGGGCGTCATCGGGATTGACAAACGGCCCCTCGTGATCGCGTCCGAATCGGATATACGACAGGATGCGGGGAGCGGTGATCTCGTTTTTTTCGCTCTTGCGTTTGTGATCGACGGACCACTCGACGCCATTGCCGCTGCCGGGGTCGCGGATGGTGGTGATGCCGTGCCCCATCCAGAGCTTGAAGACATATTCGGCAGGGGTTCCCTGGGCCTTGCCACCCATGTGCCCGTGCATGTCGATGAAGCCGGGCAGGATGTACATGCCGCTGACATCGATTTCGGTGTCGCCTTCGGCGGCCTTGG
>JADFSH010000144.1 GCA_022560875.1 Planctomycetota bacterium
GGTCATCCCCGCGTTGGTGAAGAGAAGCGTGGGGTCGTCGAAGGGCACGACCTTGCTGGAGGGCACGAACATGTGGTCGTGCTTTTCGGCGAAGTAGTCGATGAACTGCTGTCTGATTTCGGCGGCGGTCGGGGGCATCGGGGTCTCTGGGGCTCCCTGGGGGGTGTGCAGAACTTCCGGGCGTTAGTGTAACCGGTCGGGGCGGCCTTTGGAGGATTTTCGGCTCATGTGGGGGTCAAAACGACGAGAGACCTACATTCTGGGGCGGGCCTCGCGGGTGATCGTCGGAACATCTCGGCATGATGGCGCGCTGGCTCCATCACTTTCCGCCTCAGCGCTATCGCCGCCTCGAAGACCGCGGCAATCACTGTGACTACCAACTGACCGGCATCACATCTCCCGTCTGTCCGGAGTGCGGCGAAGTGATTACCTGAAACCAGCTGTTTATTTCCCGGTGATTTGAATCGTATTATTGAGTCATGAAGCGGTTGGGAACATGGCGCTGGTACACCTGGATCGCGGTCGGTCTCTGGGCGACCATGGCTCTGGCCCTGGGCCTGTCCCTGATCGAGCCGCTTCTGGAATCCTTTGACGTGCTGTTTGGGCGGTCCCGGACGCTGACGGAACGCGCCGTGGCCGTTACGCCTGACGTCGGGGATTGTCGCACTGACCCTGAGCTGGCAGCATTTTGTCGTGCCGCTCCTGGCCAGCGCGGAGGTCACGTTCAAGGATCGCCGCACGCCCCGGATGATGCTGCGGAACTACTGGCTGTCGCTGTGGATGCCGTTCATCGTGGCGTCGATTTTGTGCGTGACGAACCTGATCCCGGTGTACGCGGGTCGTCACACGCTGGCGAAGTGGTTGTCGATTCAGCCCTGGATTCTCATCGTGGCGGTCGCGGTGCCGTTTCTCGCCCTGCCGCCGCTCTTGCTCATGCGAACGGTCAAGCGAAGACTGATGTCAAACGCCCACCAGCAGTCGCGCTGCTTCGAGTGCGGCTACAACCTCACCGGCGTGTGGTCGAGCAACTGCCCCGAATGCGGCGAGCCGCGCATCGATGTCGCGATGGAATCGGCGGGTTTGTGAGATTGAATCAAGCGTTCAATTAAATTGTCACTTCATCGTGAGCCAACCCGGTTTGGCTCGCTACTCTCGTAGGTGGTCTGATCGGCTTTCTGCGGTTATCCTGCTCGCCCCTGAAACAGGAATCTGATCATGACCGACCGGCGGCCCTTCGTGGGCGGCAACTGGAAGATGAACACCGATCTCGCCTCCGCCGTGGAGTTGGCGGAGGACATCGTGGCGGGGATCGGGGGCCTCACGGAGCAATGCGAGGTTGCGGTTTTTCCGCCCTTTCCCTATCTCCATTCAGTGGGAAAGACGCTGGAGGATCATCGCATCATCCTCGGGGCCCAGGATGTCTATCACGAATCAAACGGGGCCTTCACCGGCGAAATCAGTGTGGAGATGCTGCTCGACCTCAAGGTCGGCGTGGTGCTGATCGGCCATTCCGAGCGTCGGCACGTGATCGGCGAGCCTGATGAACTGATCAACCTCAAAGCCCTCAAGGCAATCGAGGCGGGGCTGGACATCATCCTCTGTCTGGGGGAGAACATGACTCAGCGCGAGGCGGGGCAGACAAAGCAGATCAACCTCGGCCAGCTCGAAGCCGGGCTGAGTGGCATTCCGACCTCGCAGATGAGTCAGGTGACGATCGCTTATGAGCCGATCTGGGCGATCGGGACGGGCCTGAGCGCGACCCCGGCAGATGCGGAGGCGGCTCACGGGGACATTCGCGGAAAACTGGCGGATTTGTATGATGATTCTGTGGCAAATTCCGTCCGGATCCAATACGGCGGCTCGGTGAACGCCAATAATGCCGGGGACTTGTTCGCTCAGCCCAACATAGACGGCGGGCTGATCGGCGGTGCATCACTCAAGGCGGATGCGTTTCTCGACATCGTGCGTGATGCGGCCCGAAGCGGTTGATGGATTGATTCTCTATTTCAGGCGAGGCACATGAATACCTGGTTCTTTCTCTTGACGTTGCTTTTCATCATCGTTTCCGCGGCGATGGTCCTGATCATCCTCGTCCAGCGCCCTCAGGGCGGCGGGCTGGCGGGTGCGTTCGGTGGGGCGGGAGGCGGCGGGACCGACTCGGTGTTCGGCGGCCGGGTGGGCGATGCCCTCACGGTCATCACCGTCATCGCATTCTCGCTGTACCTCATCCTCGCGATCGCCCTGAACAAGGTTCCAATCCGAACGGTTCAGGCTCTGCCGGCCCAGGCTTCCCCCACCATCACCAGCGCCGACGGACAACCCATTCAGTTGACACCGCTCGACGGTCCTCCCCCGGGCATCGTTGTTCCCGAATTACCGCTGCCGGACAACGACTCCACCGGGTCAGAGAGTGATCCTCCTGATAATTCAGACTCCGGCGATTTGGAGTGACTCGATGATCCGCTCCATGACCGGCTTCGGCGATGCATCGACACAGGTAAACGGTGCACATTTTGCCGTCGAAGTTCGCTCGCTGAACAACAAGTTTCTCAAAGTCCAGGTCCGCGTGCCGGACGAGCTTCAGGGCCTGGAGGCGGAACTTGAATCGACGATCACCCATCGGCTCAGTCGGGGCAGCATCATCATGACCGTTCGCTATTCGGACAATTCCGCGGCGGCGGCGGTGGAAATCAACACCAACGCCCTCCAGCGATACGTCGATCAAATGCTGTCCATGCCGGCGATTCGAAATGGCGATGTGAAAATCGACATCGGCTCACTCATGAGCCTGCCCGGGGTGTTGTGCGATGACGCCGGCGAATCGCGTCAGCAACAGGCCCGCAGCGTCTTGATAACGCTGATCGATCAGGCGTGCGAAAAGGTCATTGCCATGCGGGAAAGGGAGGGGCGGAATCTTCATGCCGACCTGCACAAGCATGCGGAATGTATCGCGGAGCATCTCAAGGTGGTGAGCGAGCGGGTGCCGCAGGTGATGGATGAATATCAGGAGCGATTGCGGCAACGGATGGTGACGCTGCTCGCCGACACGGGTATGGATGTCCGTGAGGAAGACCTTATCCGGGAGGTGGCGATCTATGCTGAGAGGTCCGATATTGCGGAAGAGGTGTCGAGACTCCAAGGCCATCTGGAGCAATTCGCGGAGATTATCGATGCCGACGGAAGGGAGCCAGCCGGCAGAACCCTGGGCTTTTTGAGCCAGGAAATGCTTCGGGAGGCCAACACAATTGGCAGTAAATGTCTGGACGTGGAAATCAGCCGTCGTATCGTGGAGATAAAGAGTGCGATTGATAGGATCAAGGAACAAGCCCAGAACGTGGAATAAACGGGCTAAGACTTGACTTGTTGAGAAAGCGTATCATCTTGTCAGGTAGGCGGTTATGGAATGAACAAGCGGGTCAGCGCACAACCACGACACACGACTACGGGAACATCCCCCTCGCTTCCCGAGACGCCCCATCTCGGGCCGGTTCTGGATGAAGAACAGAATCGTGAATCCTTCGGATCTCACGAGCTGGCGATCATTCTCAGTCATTATCAGCTGAACGTCATTGAACAGATTCAGGAGCTTCCCATTGGATCCCGGCACTCCCCGAAGGTTCTTATCCGCACTCAAGAGGGCAATTATTTGCTCAAACGCCGTGCTTCCGGGCGGGATGACCCGTACCGGGTGGCGTTTGCCCATCATCTCATGCTCCATCTCGCCTCGCAGAACTTTCCCGTACCCAGGCTCTTCGGGACGCGGGAAAACAACAACTCGATGGTCCAGTTTGTGGGTCGTTCCTATGAGCTTTTTGAATACGTGGCGGGCGAACGTTACGACCGATCCGCTCCGGCGGCCTACCAGGCGGGAGCAACATTGGCGCGACTCCATGACATCCTGTCAAGCTGGCACTACAAATATAAGCCGCCGTCGGGGAGCTATCACGCGTCAAAGGAAATAGATGCGAAGCTCTCGGTGATTCCCGCCATGGTCGATGCCGTGACGCCTGATCTGGACAACCAGGCCCTCAGTCGGACCTGTGATTACCTGTCACATATGTATTGGCAGGCGGCGGAAAAGGTCAATCAGTGTGGCTACGGGGCCTTGGCGGTCGTCATCTTGCACGGCGATTGGCATCCGGGGAATCTGCTGTTTCGCAATGAGGGCGTCAATGCGGTACTTGATTTCGATTCTGCCCGATACGAGCCTCGTATCGCGGATCTGGCCAATGCCGCACTGCAATTTTCGATGAAGATGTCAACGACGGAAAATGTCACCGTTTGGCCGGAAGGATTGGAAATTTCACTCCTCGCATCCGTGGTGAAAGGCTATGATGAGCAAGCGGAAACGTCGTTGACCTCTGAGGAACTGGAGGCTCTCCCGTGGTTGATCATCGAAGCGCTGATAACCGAAAGCGTGCTGCCCATCGCGGCGACGGGCAGCTTTGCTCATCTCGACGGAGCGACGTTTCTGGAAATGATCGGGCGGAAAATCAAATGGATTGCTCCCCGGGCCGCGAAGCTCACCGCCTATCTGAAAGGCCAGCAACGATGAGCCGTAGCCGAGGGGAACCGGGCATTCTTCGCGACGCTGCGCCGCGTGAGATCCTGCGGGTGGTTCTTGCGATCTTCATCAGCCTGTCATGTTCTCAATTCGTCATGGCGGACGATGATGAATTCATGACCATGCAAATGATTGCGGTGGTCGAGCAGCTTGAAAACCCATCATTTGAGAAACGAGAGGAAGCGACCCGCCGCCTCGCGGAGTTGATTGATTTTGACATCAATTTGCTGACTTCTTTTCTGGAAGATCCCGATCTTACCGCAGAGCAGCGCAATCGCCTGCTCAGGGTGTTCAATGACAAGCTGATCAATCGTCCCCGCGGCGCTCTGGGCATTTCCATGAACACCAGGTCGAATCCGCGCAATTATGCGGTGGAGATCATCGGGCTGGTGAGGGGCATGCCGGCGGAGAAAGTGCTGAGAGTCGGCGACAGAATTCGGCGGATCGACAGCATCGTCGTGCGACGGGGTGAGGATCTGAGTTGGGTCGTCCAATCGAGAATGCCGGGGGATAAGGTGCTCATCACCCTTGATCGTCCGAAATCCGACCAGAACGGTTTGCGAATCTTCAATGAGAAAAACGAGGTCATATACGAACTCGTTCAGGTTGAACTCGAACTCGGTTCGGTCGCTTTCCTTACCGAGTCAAACAGTGGGAATGTGGGGAATAGGGTTCGGGAAGATCGCATCAAACAGGCGCAGGTTGCAACCGCGCGCTTTGCGCCGACTCCGAAGCTCATCACCATCCAGAATCGTGACGATTTGCACCGGGCCATGCTGGGCTCCGATCCGGACGATCCCGAGGTGGATAAACATCCGGTCATCAGGCTCATGCTTCACGACCTCGAGCGGATCGTCAAAGGCGAGGAGCCGATCACCACGGCGGATGAAGAGCGCTGGAATTCCTATCAGAAGCAGCTTGCCCTTGAAGTCGCGCATCCCGACAACTCGAAGGAGCGCAGGGACTTCCTGATGAAGGTCTTCAAGCGCTTCCTCCAACTCAAGCAGAGATAACGCTCCCGCCTTCAGCGAAAAATCAGAACCACCGATAAGGCCAGCCCCAGCAGCACGACGATCAAGGTGACGATGAAGGCGAACTTTGCCATGGCGGGCATTTCCGGACGGTATTCCCCGTTCGATTCATCCTCGGGTTGCCCCACATCGATGTCATCCCAGTCGATATCGACCGAGTCCGCGACGTTCTGCGCTAAGGCCACTGTCGCCGCCTCGAGATCCTCCCGCCTGACCCAGACACTGGCGATGGATTCATGGTGCCCGAGTCCGATCTGTCCCGTCCAGGTTGGCGAATCGCAGATGACCTTGGCATCGATGCCCTCTTCGTGCAGCACGGCGGCCTTCGCATGGGCCTCAAATTCCGTGGCGGTCTGCGCCACTCGCGCGAGATCGGATTGATCGTCATCGTGAGTCATGATTCTGATTCCTGGCTGCTGGTGACATCGTCAACCGCCCGCCACAAGGCAAGGATATTATCCGGCCCGACCTCCCCCGTTTTCGTCTGCAACATCCAATCCGAGATCTGCCTGCGGTCGAACCAGCGGACCTCGTCTTTCTTCATCGAGGGATTGAACTTCGGCGTATTGAGCAATTTCCCCTCCGCGCGGTCTCCCTCGAAGTTCAGAGCCTCGAACCACACATGTTCGGCGCTCGCTTCAGATGTATCGCCGGTCTCGCAGGGAAAGGCGACCTTGAGCAGCACCACCGCACGAGGCTTTTCGAGCTTCGATGGCAGATAAGGCCGGAGCTTGAGAAAGGCGGAAGTCAACTCACCCCAGGTGTATTGCGCCTGCATGGCGGAACGCCGGGTGGCCCGTGTCGATCGGTAGATCACCGCCTCGTCGTTTTCGAGTCGCTCGATCGCATCCTTCGGCCAGACCCACTCATTGCGAGGTTCATCCTGCGGCAGGTCGGCACAGATCACCGCCCGCACCCCGAGGTGCGTCCCGCTGTCATCCTGATTGCGATCGGTCATGTTACCCGGAGTGCCGTCCGCCAGATTCACCACGACATCCTGCCAGGGCATGAGCGTGACGCTGAGATTCTTCCCCACCAGGAACGACTCCCCGGGCTCGGGGAGCGGGTCATCAATGATGCGCTCGGCAATATCATTCAACAACTGGCCCGCGGCGGAAATGAGGGAACGCTCCACTTGGAGAATCTCCAGTTCCGGGCGTCCGCAACGCCACATGCCGTGCGTGTGCAGCCAGGTTCCCCGGTTGCCATTATCGTCATCGTTTGCCGACACGGCGTGAATGATCCAGAGCACGTCTGTCGGGGGGACATTTTTCTCAGGAAGGAACTGCTCGACGATGCGACTGCGCTGGATCCAGCCCGTGGTGTTGACATCCAGAATGCCGGGGATGTCCTCAAACGGGGCGGCAAGAAAACACGCGAGCTTGCGAAAACTCTCCAGCGGATCATCGTGATCGAGAAGCGACTCCACCCCGATCGACCACGGGCATGCTTCGGCCCGAGGGTCGTCCAGTTCCCCCGGCGACAGCTTGCGGGCGGGTTCGCACCACATGACCGCGGGCTGATGCAGAGGGGGAGCATTGACGATGATCGTCCAGGGTATGTTGGGATCATCGGCATCGATCTCCTCAAGAAGCTCGAAATGATCCCAGTGATTCTCCAGGGCGGCCACGATTTCCGGCTGCGTCGGAGCGTGCGCATCCGGCCACAGCGCGATCAGGTTGGTCGGCTCCTGCTCGGGCAGTCTCCACGCCTCGGATATCGATTGCGACTCGGGTCGGTTCAAACCGAGTGGATCATCATGCATGACCGTAGTGTAGGACGTTTGCGATGTTCTCTCTGCGGCGAGGCAGATATTGGGATCGCATTTACAAATTGATCAAGCCGAAGGTTGCCAGCACCATGACAATGGCGATGAGCAGGACCAGCATATGCTTTTCCCAGCGGGCGGCGGTTTCGTGCCATGATGAGAGATAAGAATCGAATTGCATCTGCTCCTCGATGATCTCTTCCAGCACATCATTGAGTTGCGCCCAGCAGGCCGATGTCACTTTTACGATGAACGGCGGTCTGGATTGGTGCGGGGATGGCTTGTCGATGTGTTGCCCTGTGGCATCGGAGAGAACCACCTCGAACTCCATCGCGGCGATGCAGGTGGCGATCATGGACGCCTCGTGGAGGTCGTTACTCCGGTACAACTCTCGCCATGACTGCTCGCTGGACATCCTTGTCAGTGTATGACATGGCGAGGGGAATGCCAGAAAAAAGCCGGGGTGGGGGACCGGGGGGGCTTCTTGTCGCATCAATTCGCAACGATGTTGACGATCTTGCCCTTGACCACAATCACCTTGCGTACGGTCTTTCCTTCGAGTTGAGAGGCGATCTGGGGATCGTCCAGCGCCACCTGTTTGATGACGTCCTCATCGCTGTCGGCGGGGACGGTGATGCGGCCACGGACTTTGCCCATGATCTGCACGGGAATTTCGATTGTCTCATCCTGCAGCTTCGTTTCGTCGTAGGCGGGCCAGGTGGTGTACGTGATCGATTCATCATGGCCCAGCTTCGAGAACAACTCCTCCGCGATGTGCGGCGCGAAGGGCGCGAGGATGATCATAAACCGCTCAAGCTGGTCGCGACTGAGCCCGCCCTTGGCCGTGGCGGCATTGACAAACTCGATCATCGCCGCGATCGCGGTGTTCATGGCCAGACGCTCGATGTCGTCGCCGACCTTGGCGATCGTGCGATGCAGCAGTTTTTCAATGTCCTCATCGCTGGATTCAGCGAGCGAAAGGACGCAGGTTTCCTCATTCACGGCAAGTCGCCAGACCCGCTGCAGGAACCGGAACACCCCCACGATATCACGCGGGTTCCAGGGCTTGGAAGCGTCCAGCGGACCCATGTACATTTCATAGAGCCGGAACGTATCCGTGCCGTACTCGGTGATCACATCGTCGGGGTTGATGACGTTCTTGAGTGACTTGGACATCTTGGCGACGATCTGCTTGACCGGCTGGCCCGTCTCGATCTCCACGGCAGAGTCTTCTGACTTCACCTCGACTTCATCCACCGGCACGAGAGACTTGTCTGCCCGCTGATACGCGAAGGATGTGATCATGCCCTGATGAAACAGATGGCGAAACGGCTCGGGGGTGGCGACCTCGCCGAAATCAAAGAGGATCTTGTGCCACAAACGCGCATACAGCAGGTGCAGGACCGCGTGCTCGGCCCCGCCGATGTAAAGATCAACTCCTTCATCGCCCATCCAGTATTTTTCCGCATCTCTCGAAACAAAACGGTCCGGGTTCCGGGGGTCGCAGAAACGCAGGTAGTACCAGCATGAGCCCGCCCACTGGGGCATGGTGTTCGTTTCGCGTGTCACCGGCGTGTCGGGATGCAGTAATTTTGAATCGACGCCCGCCTCACCCGCCGTGG
>JADFSH010000145.1 GCA_022560875.1 Planctomycetota bacterium
CCCAGGTGTCTGCGAAGGCATTGGCGTCCAGGGTCGGGGCACTGGCCAGAGGAATTGAAGTGGCACTGAGGAAAAGGTGGGGGGCGATCGGATCCAGATCGGCAGTGAGCCATTGGGAGTTGACCCGATAACCACTACCCGAGAATGTTGGATTGCCCGATACGGGCATGCTCAGATCGACGAGGCCCGCCACGTGGCCAACGGCGTCAGCAACGTCATAACCGAAATCCGGATGAGCCTTGCGAAAATCGCGGATCTTGCCGGCCAGGTAAATTTCACTCGGCTGCGCCTGAGGCGCCGCTGATGCCGACCCGATCAGGCCGGAACTCAGTACCCCAATGAGGACACACATGGTCACTAGCTGTCCGCTAATCGCTCGTTGCTTGCTGACGTGTAACAATGCTTGACACTCCAAAAAGAAAACCCCGGGGAAATCCGGGGTCTTACTCAAATCATGACATGCAGTAACAAACCGGGAAAGCTGAATCACCGGTCAAAAACCAATCAGGGCGATTTGTGAGAAGACGGCAATTCAGGCGTTACTGTCAAACTTTGACGATTATCTGGACTGCATGCTAGCTGGCCAATAATCACTGACTCCCTTGGGGATTCTTGTGGGTTACCTGACCATTGACATTTAATCACCAATCGCTGTTCTCACGCCCCTATACGCTGGCTGGTTCAAATCATCGGTGAATGCCGATGTGCCAGTACGTGGACAGACCCGGTAATTGCGACTCAGAGGTATGAGAAAGTCATGGACGCTTTTCGAATCCAGGGAGGGAATCGGCTGTCGGGACGCATCGCGCTCGACGGGTCGAAGAACGCCTGCCTGCCGCTCATGGCTGCGGCCCTGCTCGCCGACGCTCCGCTCACTCTCCGCCGGATTCCTAACCTTTCCGACATCTCGAACATGCTCCGCCTGCTGGAGGAGCTTGGTTGCTCATCCAACTCGAAGCATGGCACGATTACGCTGAGCAATTTCGATCAGACCCGGACGCATGCCCGTTACGAAATCGTCCGTACGATGCGGGCCAGCGTCTGTGTCCTGGGACCGCTTCTGGCTCGACGCAAGCACGCCCGGGTCGCCATGCCGGGCGGTTGTGCGTTCGGGGCGAGACCCATCGACCTCCACCTGAAGGGTCTCGAAGCCCTGGGTGCGAAGATCGAGTTGAAAGGCGGCGACATCATCGCCACCGCCGATAGACTCAAGGGAACCACTATCTTCCTCGGCGGAGCCTACGGATCGACCGTGCTGGGAACCGCCAACATCATGTCCGCGGCCACCCTCGCGGAGGGAACGACAACTATCGAATCCGCCGCCTGCGAGCCGGAGATCGTCGATCTGGCGATCCTTCTGAATCTCATGGGGGCGAAGATCACGGGCGCGGGCTCACCCCGCATCATCGTCGAAGGCGTCGAGCAACTCGGTGGGGCTGATCACGCCATTATTCCCGACCGTATCGTCGCCGCGACTTACGCCATCGCGGTGGCGATCACCAACGGTGATGTCATCTTCCACGATTTTCCCTACGACTATCTCCTCGCGGTCATCGACAGCCTCCAACAGGTCGGTGTCAACATCAATCGGATCGATCCCGAGGAGGATCCGCGCTGCTGCACGGTGCAGGTTACCTCCAGCCGACGACTGAAACCCGTCATCCTTACCACCCAGCCGTATCCCGGCTTCCCCACCGATCTCCAGGCACAGATGCTGGCGCTCTTGTGTTTGGCCGAGGGCAACAGCATTGTGACGGAAAAGATCTATCCCGAACGATTCATGCACGTGGCGGAGTTGACGCGCATGGGGGCCAATCTCTTTCGACAGGGGCCGACGGTGGTGGTGCAGGGTGTGCCGCATTTTGTTGGCGCGCCGGTGATGGCCAGCGATTTGCGGGCGTCCGCTTCACTCGTGCTGGCGGGTCTGGCCGCGGAAGGCGAGACCATCGTCCAGCGGGTGTATCACCTCGATCGAGGCTATTCGCAAATGGATCAAACCCTCAACGCCCTGGGGGCGAAGATCGAGCGGTTCAACCCGGATAAGTCGTTGGCCGAGGAAATCGCCGCCGCCCCCTCGGAAACCCCAGAACCACCGGTGATCTCAGCGTTTCCGACGGAAGCGGTCAAAATCCGCTAGCAATCAGCCGCTCGATGAAGCTCATACAGGAACACCGCCGAGGTTACGGCCACGTTCAGTGAAGGTACGTTGGGTTGCATGGGAACTTCGCATACCTCATCGCATTGTGCCAACGCTTCCGCAGACAGCCCGTGACCTTCCGAACCAAACAAGATTGCGATCCGATCTTCCCTGGGTATTTCCCACAAGGGTTTGGAACCTTCAGACACCTCCGCGGCGATCAGTGTTACACCCCACTCGTCTTTCAACCGCTTCAGATCACCCGGCCAGTCGTCGCATATTCCATATGGCACGGACAAGGTATGGCCCATCGAGACGCGTATCGCTTTGCGGTAGAGCGGATCACAACAGGTCGGGTCCAGCACGATTCCATCGACGCCGAAGGCCGCCGCGTTGCGGAATAGTCCGCCCATGTTGTCAACATTCATGAGTCCTTCGCCAATCAGCATCGTGCAGGACGCTTTTTCTTTCAGATGCCCCAGGGCTGCCTCGAGAGCCAGTTCAGCCGGCTGGGGCCTGAATCCCACCGCCAGCACCCCCCGATGAATGCGGAAGCCTGCGATCGCCGTCATCAGGTCGATGTCGGCAACGTACACCTCCCCCTGAAGCGCATGCAGTTCATCTTTCAGACGTTCGTACTTATGGTGACTCAGGAACACCGAATGCAGACGCTCCGGGGTGCGCAGCAACCTTCGGATGACCATTTCCGATTCGCCCATGAAGAACTTTTCCCGGCCGCGGAGATCCTTGTCGCGCACATCGCGATAGGGCTCGATCCGGGGATCGTCCAGGGACTCGATGACAATCGGCTCAGGCATCCCCCCATTATGCAATGACCGGACAAAAAATGCCCACGTTCACCTGAACGCGGGCATTTTCATTTCATTGGGGATGAAGGGCTTAGTCGGTTTCCATCACCAGCACGTCAAAGAGCAGCTGCTGGGCTTTCTCGTATCGCTCCAGCGGATCGAGCAGGGCCCGGGTGATACGTTCATAGAGTTCGCGGTCCTGCGCCACCTCATCGCCATGCCGTTCCAGAATCCGGTTGACGGATATCGAGGCGGCCTTCATGTCCGCCGCCGCGACTGCGAACGAACGGGTCGCCTCGTAGAGCAGCTCGTGCTCAAGCTCATTGTCAGTGGGCTTATACAGGATTTTCCAGGGGCTGCGGCGAATTTCGATCATCGCCAGTTTGAGCTGTTGCGAAGCGAGGCTGGCATTGCCCAGCGATTCGCTGATGTCCACCGACCACGTTTCATAGTCATCACGCATGCGAGTGAGGGCCGCAACGGCTTCGTCCAATCCATCGCGACCGCGATCGAGCAACGCGGATGCCTTGTCGGCGAGTTCGGTGTTCAACCGGTCGGTGAAGGAATCGGTGCTGGCGACAATGGAGGAGATACCTTCGCGATTCTCCCCCACCACGGTGCGTATATCGGTCACGAGCAGCCGGCCCTGCTCGATGGTTTCGTCGAAGGGGACAGTGGCGTCCTCGGCCCAAACGAAAAGGCGATCTACAGATCCTGACCAGCTCGGCCAGTTTTTATCTCGCATTTCCGCCACGACGCTGCGGACATCGCTGGACATGGTGTCGAGGTTGTCGAGAATCGGCCCGCTCCTGGAATCCAGATTGGCGGCGAATGATTTGGCACTCTGCATTGTCGCCTTCAGATCGTCCACGATGGTCTCGGCGGTGGCGGCATTCCCGGGACCGAGAAGGGTGGTGAGCATTCCCACGGAATTCATCGCAACAACTGTCCCTCCGGCCTCAACCGCAATTCCACTCTCCGGATTGCCGACGCTCGGGCAATCCAACCACGATTCGGCTCCCAGCAGGGGCGAAGACAGCAATATCACCGCGTTGTCATACAGGGTCACCTTCGAGTCCAACTCGATGTCCACCAGAATGGTTTCAAAGGGCTGGCTCTCCATCTGCGGCCTGACGCCCTTGACCTTTCCCATCTTCAACCCGCCGATACGCACATCCGCGCCGGCCTTGAGGTTGCTCACGCCGGAGCTGACATTGAACTCTACGGTGTACGTTTCCACGCTCTTGTTCAGGGAGCTGGCGATGTCGGTGAGCATGATGATGACGGACATCGCCAGCATGATGCTGATGGAGACGAATATACCCACACGTACGTTGTTTCGGGAGCGTTCACTTAAGCTGGGCACTTGACTGCCTCCGTTCTGATCTTGTTCATCCTTGAACGCCGGCAGAATGCCGGGCGAATTCAGCTATCTCACGGTCCGGGTCGGCTCGATCGCGGGTCCCGCCTCGAACGAAGTCGTAGGCACCCCCAGCAGATCTTCCGCATAATTTGATTCCTCTTTTCGCTTCGTGATCGGCCCCTCGGCATCACCTCGAAGAAACTGTCGTATGAGTTGATGATTCTCGTCTAGCTCATCGATCCGGTCGGTCGGATGATCTCGCAAGGCTCCAAACGCCTGCCGCGTGTCGAGCATAAGCACCTTGCCCTTGTCGAGCATGCACATTCGGTCGGCGATGGTGAACGCCGAATCCATCTCGTGCGTCACCACCACGCTGGTTACGCCGAGTTTTTTTGTCAGATCGAGTATAAGCTGATCGATTTCAGCGCTGGTCACGGGATCGAGCCCCGCCGAAGGCTCATCGTAGAAAAGTATTTTCGGATCGAGGGACAGCGCGCGAGCCAACCCGGCTCGTTTCTTCATGCCGCCCGAGATTTGGGCCGGATACTTATCCGCATGCTCCCGGAGGCCTACCTGCTCAAGCTTGATCTTGACGGAAATGTCGATGATGTTCTGGTCAAGCGTGGTGTGCTCCTGCATGGACAGCGCCACGTTTTCGGCAACGGACATTGAGTTGAACAGCGCTCCGGACTGAAAAAGGATGCCGAACTGTTTGCGAATCTCATTCAACCCTTCATCATCGAGTTCAGACAGTTCCTTGCCGAATAGTTTCACGCTTCCCTCATTGGGCCAGAGAGAACCGATCATGAGACGTAGGAGCGTGGACTTCCCACACCCTGACCCGCCCATGATGACCATGGTCTCACCCCGCTTGACCTTGAGATTGATCCCGTCGAGCACCGTCTGATCGCCGAAGCTTTTGACCAGGTTGCTTACTTCAATGACGAAATCATCGTTCATGGTGGTCTTTCGTCCGGTTGGTCGTCAGTCCGGGGGTCGTCAGTCCGGGGGGCCATCAGTCCGGGGGTTTCTCGCGCAAAGCCTCTTCAGCCGCTGATGCGGGATACACCAGATCACCCTGCTCATCATCGAACACTGCCAACCAGGCGAACCGTCCGATAAATCCGGGATGATCCGCCGAGGTGATTACGAAACTTCCTTCGGCATTTATCGGCCCCGTCTCAAATTCCATGAGGTAGGTAATACGATATCCCCGCATCTGATACCCAAGCTGATTGGCATCCTGCAGCTTGCGCTGGGACATGGATAACAGGCGACCGTAGCGGGAATCAAGCTCCGAGAGGAACCGACCGGCCTCCTCGTCGCTGGATATCGCCCCGTCGCCGAAATATCCTGATTTGAAACCCGCCAGATCACCGGAAAATCCCGCCCTCAGAGCCTCGACCGGCCCTCGGATCATGGGCTGGCGAATGTTTCCATTCCACCACCAGGCCCCCCAGCCCCAGCCCAGCGTGATCACACCACCCAGCACGAGGGCCAGAATCGCCAGTCCTTTTCCTTTGCGACCGGGCGAGGCTTTGATGTGAAAAAGAGCCCTGGTCGCCAGCAGAGGGCTCAGAATCGTCAGGGGCGGACAGAACACTGCCAGACTACAGAGAATAGCCGCGATCGCCCATCCGCTCGTCCGTCCCGCCAAGGCAGGATCGCGGTGTGACCGCATTACTCGATTATCATTTGCCGGTTCAGCGACCATCATGACCGCCTAGGAATTGGGTTCCTCACTGTCTCCATCTGTCGCCTCACTCGCATCGTCTTCGTCGGGAGGGGGTGGGGTATCGTCGGGTGAAGGAGGGTATCGAAGAGCGCCAAGATCATCATCGTGAATCAAGATGAACCCAATTTTGAAAACAAACGGATCATTTGAGTTTTGCGGATCCGTGAAGATGAGTTCGACATCCGCACTCATAGTTTCATTCTCGAACTCGATGATATAAGGCAAGACCATTGAAGTCTGTCCCGGCGTCGGGGTGAACGAACCGGCAGATTCATCTAAGCGGCTGTCCGCGAACGTGCCGTATCGATTGTTCAACTCATCCAGATAATTTTGCACCTCTTCATCACTGACCGAAGCACCAGCCCCGTAAAATTCCTCCTTAAAGCCGGTCAGGTCATTGGAAGAACCGGCAACAAGTGCCGTCTTCGGTCCACTCATCATCAATTCATAGAATTGAACACCAAATGCCCACCCTTTGCTGCCTAAATACACCCAGCCGGTCGTCAGAATCAGGCCCAGAATGATCCCCGTTGCCGCCAGCCCCTTGCCGCGCCGATTGGGGTTCGATCCGATGGAAACGAACGCGATCAATCCCAGGATCGGGCCAATGATCGTGGTGAGGGGGCAGCAGAAAATGAGACTGCACACCAGAGATGAGATGGCGAGGCCGCTGGTTCGAGGCGGTTCGGAAAATCCCGATTCCTGTGGTGCTTGAAAAACTCCCCCTTGCTCATACTGGTTCATGTGATGCTCCTCTTTCGAGAGGCCATGCTACTTGAAATCTTGTCCTGACATCAACTAATGGACATTGGCACATCACGGCTCGGATTCCGTCGAGGTGATTTCAAGATCCCCCGCCTGCGGGTCTTCGATCCTCAAGGCCCGCATACTGAAAGTGGGATCGGTCCGGAAGGGTTGTATGAGGAAATCCACCTCGATCGATCCGTGGCGTTGACCGCCCGAAAAATAAAATATCCCTGCCGCCTCCATCCTCGGGGCGAAAAACGATCCCGTCATCACGCTGGAGACGATGACACCTCGCTCGAAGGTGCCGTATCGCTCCTGAAGTGTCCGACCGAAGGCGAGAATCTCGGCTTCGCTCGGCCTCGTCTCGCGCGGACCGACCCAGGATAAACGAACTGAATCAGCTCGGTCACCCATCGCCCCCCGAATCGTGCTCTGCATCACATCGACCATCGCCAAGTCGATGAGTTGCTGTTGACGAGTGGCAAATCGGGTGATCAGAATCAAGGAGAGTATCGTCAGGACGGATCCCGCAAAGATCGCGGCCCGGGCGAGACCAGCTCCCCGCAATCGCCCTGACGAAGCCATGATCCTGCGCAGAGCGAGCAACCCCAGAACGACCGCCAACAGGTTGGCCGGGGGACACAAGGGGATGACCGCCAGCACCAGGCCCGTGACCGCCAGTGCCGATATCCTTGGGGACCGAGGTGGTCCGGGGGGCCGGGGAGACCCGGGGGAACGAGACGGGGTGGAATCAAGATTTCCCTGTTGCTGCGTCATCTGGATGAGTCACCAGCATAGACTGATTCGATGTTCGACGATCTGGATTCCAGACGAATCACCGTCATGGGGCTGGGGCGGTTCGGCGGCGGAGCCGGCGTCACCCGCTGGCTTGTCGCCCAGGGTGCGAAAGTGCTGGTCACGGACCGCCAGAGTGAAGCCGAGATCGGCCCTTCCCTCGAATCGATTCAAGATCTTGTCGAGCGGGGTGATGTCGAGTTACGCCTGGGGGAACATCGTGAGGATGATTTCCGGGAGTGCGATCTGGTGGTGGCGAATCCTGCGGTGTCGAAGCCCTGGGAAAATAAGTTTCTGACCATTGCTCAGCAGGCGGGCATACCCATCACCACCGAGATCCGCCTGGTCATCGAGCGGCTGAATCGAAACCGCACCATCGGGGTGACGGGAACGGCGGGAAAATCCACCGTCTCCTCCATGATCCATCATCTGCTCACGCAAAGTGGCCTGAAAGCACACCTCGGGGGAAACCTCGGGGGAAGCCTGCTCGGATCTCTCGAAATGATCGGAGAGGACGACTGGATCGTGCTCGAACTGTCCAGCGCGATGCTCCACTGGCTGGGCAAGGGTGTGGGATATGAGGGTGCGGAGGGATTTTCCCCCCATGTCGGAGTGCTCACCAACCTCGAGCCGAACCATCTCGACTGGCATGGCAGCTTTGAGCATTACCAGCAGTCCAAACACAACATTTTTCACTATCAGGCCGATGGAGATCACCAGATCACCGCGGATCTTTTTCACCAGCGCCGCAAGCTGCCGTTGAAGCTCCCGGGGAAACACAATCAACTCAACGGCCAGTTTGCGATGGCGACGGTGTTGAGGGCGGCCGACATCCTGCCGCAGGACGCCGCCCCCCTGCTTGCCTCCTTCGAGGGCCTTCCCCATCGTCTGCAGCTCATCGCCGAGCACGAGGGGATTGCGTTCTACAACGATTCAAAATCAACCACCCCCAAGGCCACCGTTCTGGCGGTCGAGTCTTTCAAGAAACCTTCAACGATTCACCTGATCGCGGGCGGTTACGACAAGGGTGTGGACCTCTCCCCCATTGCGGCACTCTCCAGTCGCATCGGTGGGCTCTACACGATCGGCGCAACCGGAAGTACGCTCGCAGCCCAAGCCGGATCACCTGCGGTTTATTCCGAGACGCTCGACCAGGCCTTCGCCGCGGCACTGGAAAGAATGACTTCCGGGGGTGAGGGCATTCTCCTTCTCAGCCCCGGCTGCGCGAGCTGGGACCAGTTCGATAACTTCGAGCAGCGCGGCGAGCGGTTCGCGGCACTGACGCAGCAACTCGGAAGGCCGACATTCTCACATTCTCAAGAATGTGGGAATGTCAATCCC
>JADFSH010000024.1 GCA_022560875.1 Planctomycetota bacterium
GCGTCGGGGCATGTGGGCGGGTTCAATGATCCGATGGTGGATTGCAAGGAAACGAAGAATCGCTATCGCGCCGATCAATTATGGACCCGTCAACTACAACTCAAAGACGGTGATCGTTACAGCCTCACTATTCAAGCAAATGACGAACGTGATGCAAACAGAATCCTGAGTGAATATGCATCAGCCGGTAAACCACCAAAACGTCTACGAAATGTGATCAATCATGAGATATGGAAGGCTTTTGGAGGCGATACCGACGCTATTACATATTCTGATAAACCTTTTCTTAATTTGACGGTTGAGGAGCGGAATCAAACCATTGGCCCAGATTCTTCAGAACCTGGCACACTCACCGAACCCCGCATGTTCAACCTGATGTTCGAGACGTACATCGGGGCGATCCGGGATGAGGACAACAAGTCATACCTCCGCCCCGAAACCGCGCAGGGCATCTTCACCAACTACAAGAACATCCTCGACACCATGCGGGTCAAGGTTCCCTTCGGCATCGCCCAGATCGGCAAGTCGTTTCGCAACGAGGTGACGCCGCGGAACTTCATTTTCCGCAGCCGCGAGTTCGAGCAGATGGAGATGGAGTTTTTCTGTCACCCTGATGATTCTCAAGCGTGGTACGAGTTCTGGGTCGAGCAGCGTCACAACTGGTGGAAGTCCGTGGGCCTCACCGGGGGAAACCTCACCCGCCGCGACCACGATGAGAAGGAACTCTCCCATTACTCCACCGCCTGCGCCGATGTCGAGTATCGCTATCCCTTCACCGCCCCCGGCTTCGGCGAGCTGGAGGGCATCGCCCATCGGGGCTGCTTCGATCTCACCCAGCACCAGGAGCATTCCAAGACCAACCTCGAATACTTCGACCAGGAACTCCAGGTCAAGCTCCTAAGCGAGGGCGTGGACAAGGATGAGATCAAGAAGAGATCAAAGTACATCCCCCACGTCATCGAGCCTGCGGCGGGGCTCACCCGGGGCGTCCTCGCCCTCCTCTGCGAAGCGTACACGCCGACCCCGGAGCGCAAGGGCAGTTCGGTGGTGATGAAGTTCCTGCCGCGCATGGCCCCCATCAAGGCGGGCATCTTCCCGCTCGTTAATAAGGATGGCATGCCCGAGGTCGCCCGGAAGCTCTACAACGACCTGCGGACAAAGTACGCCCTGCAATACGACGCCAAGCAGTCCATCGGCAAACGCTACGCCCGCATGGATGAAGCCGGAGCCCCGTTCAGCTTCACCATCGACGGCGAAACCCTGACGGATCAGACCGTCACCGTCCGCGACCGCGACACGGCATCTCAGGAGCGCATCAACCTCGATCAGGTCGGCGCGTTTCTCGCCGACAAAATCGGCGGCTGAGTAAAAACGATGGCCTGGAACCGGGAGGCATGGACAAGCGGAGTCTGCGGAGCTTGCCCATGGTGTCCAGGAGTTGGTGCCGTGGTCTAAGGCGAAGCCGCAGGCCACGTGGCCTTCCGCTACGCTCCAACCCGCGGCGGAATACACCCACTACGAAATGGTTTCGTTCATCGGCATCTGCACGGGCTCTCCCCTTTTACGGGATCTGTCAATGCTGTTATCGTTGATGCCGCCTCCTCGTTCTGCCTGATGATTGCGATGAGTTCGATCCAGGCGCCTTCATGTGTTGATGTCGATGTTGATATCCTGCCCCTCCTCAAGATGAACCCATTGCCCAACCAACATGATTTTCTCGATGCCGAACTGCGGATTCATGACCATATCCGCGAGACGCCGGTCGAGCGGTCGGCGTGGCTGAGCGAGGCGTGTAGCGGCGATGTTTTCCTGAAACTCGAGAACTATCAGGTCACCGGCTCGTTCAAGATCCGCGGCGTGATGAACACCCTCCTGTCCATGAGCGATGATGAACGCAAACGGGGCGTGGTGGCGGCCTCGACGGGCAATCACGGGGCGGCGGTCGCGTACGGGATGAAAACACTCCATTGTCCTGGCATTATCTTCGTGCCGGAGAATGCCGAGTCGGTCAAGCTCGATGCGATCCGTGCCCTCGGGGGTGAGGTTCGCATTCACGGCGAGGATTGCGTGATCGCCGAAACCTTCGCCCGTCAGTACGCCCAGCAAGAGCGGATGACCTACATCTCGCCGTATAACGATCCCGATGTGATCCTCGGACAGGGAACGATCGGGGTCGAGCTTCATCGTCAGCTCGACCGGATTGATGTCATCTACATTGCAGTCGGGGGCGGCGGTCTGCTTTCCGGGATCGCGGGCTATCTCAAGCAGGTTCAACCCGATCTGGAAGTCGTCGGCTGCTCGCCGGAAAACTCCCCCGTACTCTGTCGCTCCCTCGAAGCGGGGCGCGTACTTGATATGGAATCGGCTCCCACGCTTTCCGATGGCACGGCCGGAGGAATGGAGAAAGACGCCATCACCTTCGAGCGATGCCAGACGCT
Source organism: Planctomycetota bacterium (assembly GCA_022560875.1). Taxonomy (GTDB): domain Bacteria; phylum Planctomycetota; class Phycisphaerae; order Phycisphaerales; family SM1A02; genus JADFSH01. The sequence continues at coordinate 2,439 of JADFSH010000024.1, forward strand.
GATCGACCGGTTCGTGCTGGTGACGGAAGATGAGATCGCCGCTGGCGTGCGACATACGCTCGAAAAACATCACATGCTGATCGAAGGCGCGGCGGGAGTCGCCATCGCAGCCTGCATCCAGGAGAAAGACAGACTCCGGGGCAAACGCATCGCCATTGTCCTCTGCGGGGCGAACATCAGCGCTGAGAAGCTACATCAGATACTATCCGCTCATGTCGATTGATAGACACATGTTTGCTGCGAATATTCGTGAGACCGCCCGGTAAACATGGGTGAGAAGGTGTTTAATGCTGCGAAGCATCCTTGATTGCTCACACGTAATATGTTACATTCACCTGCATTGACGGGAATCTCTGTTTCCAGCGAAGCGAGGTAATCTGATGGATCGTACATTATGTCTATTTCCGTGTGTGCAGCGATTGATATTTGTTACGCTGTCGGTGGCCAACATCTCCGGGCTCGTTGTCGCCCAGGATCCATCCAGTGATCCCGCGGCCGTTGGCGGATTGTCAGGTGGCGGGTCTCTGTCGTTGGAGGTGGAAGACTGCATCTCACCCCTCGAACGCGAACAGGCAGAACAGATCGTTCGTCAATATCTGGATCGCAAAGCCCTTCTCTCTCAATTGAATAACCTCCCGCCGTCATTGTTCACCTTCTGGCCCATGGGCGGCAGGCTGTACCATGACCTCTTCACAATGAATTATGTGGATCTCGGTCCCGGAACGAGTATCCTCGACTGGGATTGCACGAATCACTCATATGATACGCATAAAGGCAACGACACGGATCTGATGAGCTTTGGGGAACAAGCCATCGGCGTGCCCGTCTTCGCAGCGTTGGACGGCGTGGTCATCAGCACGCACGACGGGGAGCCGGACATGAATACGAGTTGCGCCGGGTTGGGAAACTCTGCGATCATCGATCACGGTAACGGTCGGATCGCATACTACTGGCACTTCAAGACTCTAAGCGTAGCCATCTCGGCCGGGCAGACCGTCAAAGCAGGTCAGCAAATCGGATTGACCGGATCGAGTGGCTGCTCGACCGGCCCTCATCTGCACTATGAGATTGTGGACTCCGGTATAGTAACTGAGCCTTACACAGGAACCTGCAACCCCGGGGCGAGCCAATGGACCGACCAGACTCCGATCCGGCGCGACCTCTACATTCGAGATTTCGGCATCACCCACCTGAACATGCACCTCGAGCCCTGGCTTCCTTTCGCCCTTCCCCGATCCGCCCAAATTGAGTTGTCCGATACGATTTCCTACTACTGGGTGAGGATGCACAACGTACCGGCATTCAGCAGCTGGCAGTGGCATTTCATCAGACCGAACGGCACGATCGCTTTCATTGATTCTGGCATATTCAATATTTCGGTCTTGTTTCGCAGTGGATGGTGGTTCTTCGACTGGAACATCGCCGATATGCACACCATCCCCGGGACGTGGACGGGACGCTTCTGGGTGAACGGCACTCTGATGCTTGAGGCGCCGATCGAAGTCGTAGCCACCCGCGACCCAAGTTTCAATCGCCCGCCGAATCCTATATCTATCGCCCTCGAGCCCACAGCACCAACGACTGACGATGTCATTCAATGTCGCGTCAATTCCTCGCTGGTCATGGACGACCTGGATTGGGATATCGTCCGGTATCAATATACCTGGAAGATCAACGGCAATGTGGTTCGGAGCGTGATCTCAGCGGGCAAGAGTGACGCGATTCCGCGCCAGCTCGCCCAGCCGTGCGATCTTGTGGAAGTCACCGTCACCGCATCAGATGGCAAGGAGAGCGCCGCGCCGGTGTTGGTTTCCGTGATCGTCGGCGCACCCGGCGACACCGATGATAACAACAATGGCATTCCGGATTCCTGCGAAATTTCGTGTGTCGGCGATTTTATCGGGGCCGGGGGTCTCCCGGACGGGCAGGTCAACGTCACTGATCTTCTGGCCCTGCTCGCGGCTTGGGGACCGTGCGCTGCGCCCTGCCCACCGGACATCAACACCGACGGCACCGTCAACGTCACCGACCTCCTCGCTCTCCTCGCCGCCTGGGGATCGTGTCCATAACGCAAGCCGGTTCGTCAGTATGCCCGGAACAAGTCAAAATCTGAGCTTGAATATCGTGGCGTGCTGTTACACTGACATGTTTATGGCTGGGCGATCTAGCCCTGACGAAGCAGTGTGGGATACGTTTATTAGAGGATAGGAGAAAACATGCGATTTCCAAAGTTGCCACTTCTTGTCGCTGCAGTAACAGTCTTCAGCACCCTGGCAGTCTACGCGGCCCTCGACGATCCGCTCTACAAACTCCTGCCGAAAGACAGCGCGGCGTCGGACCGGTTCGGCGAGTCGGTCGCGACCAACGGCGCCATCGCCATAATCGGTGCCCGATCGAACGACGACAATGGCGACAACTCCGGATCCGCCTACATCTTCGACATCTCCACGGGTCAGCAACTCTTCAAACTCCTCCCGAACGACGGGGCGGCGTTCGACAACTTCGGCATCTCGGTCGCAATCAGTGGCACCACCGCAATCGTCGGGGCTTTCGGGGACGACGACAACGGCGAGGCCTCCGGCTCTGCGTATCTGTTTGACACCACCACGGGTTTGCAGCTCGCCAAGCTCCTCCCCACCGACGGCGCGACGATCGCCTTCTTCGGCTGGTCCGTCGGGATCAGCGGCGACACTGCCATTGTCGGAGCCGACCGGGACAGCAACAACGGCTCGCAATCCGGATCCGCCTACCTCTTCGACACCCTCACGGGCCTGCAGATCGGGGCCAAGCTCCTGCCCAACGACGGCGCTTCGGGCGATATTTTCGGTTACTCCGTCGCGATCAGCAGCACGACCGCAATCGTGGGAGCCCAGGGGGACAACGACAACGGTAGCGTATCCGGCTCGGCCTACCTCTTCGACATCAGCACGGGACTTCAGATCGCCAAGCTCCTCGCCAACGACGGCGCGGCGGACGACCGGTTCGGCTTCTCCGTCGCGATCAGCGGCACGATCGCTATTGTCGGGGCCAGCCTGAACGACGACAACGGCGACATCTCCGGTTCCGCCTATCTGTTTGACACCGATACCAACCTCCAGATCGCCAAGCTCCTACCCAACGATGGCGCGGCGGGCGACCAGTTCGGCCGCTCTGTAGCGATCAGCGGGGCCACCGCCATCGTCGGGGCCTGGCGGGACGACGACAACGGCAGCGACTCCGGTTCCGCCTACCTCTTCGACACTACGGGTACGCAGATATCCAAGCTTCTCCCCGACGACGGTGCAGCGGGCGACTGGTTCGGCCAATCCGTCGCGATCAGCGGCGCTATCGCCCTCGTCGGGGCCGAGCTGGATGACGATAACGGCAGCGACTCCGGCTCCGTGTATCTCACAGCCGCCGACGCCGACCGCGACGGCTTGCTCGACTCCTGGGAGACCACCGGCATTCCCTACATCAATGGATCAGGCCTAGACCTGCTTTACGTGCTGCCCGGCGCCGACCCCAACCACAAGAACCTTTATGTCGAGGTCGATCTGGACATATCGCAAGTCTTTCCACCCGCCTCACAGCAAATGGTGGTCGATGCGTTTGCCCAATCGCCGGTGTCCAATCCGGACGGCGTCAGCGGCGTGACTCTTCACATTCTCTACGATGAGGATCTTATTGATGCCGCCTTCTTCACGACCTTTCCCGGGGGTCATCCCGATGCAGGTTGGGCGGTCGAGTTTGACGGCCTCAAGGCTGCTCACTTCGGTACGCCTGCCGAACGCCTTGTCAGTGACCCCGCTGCACTGCTCGAAGCCAAGGCCAAGGCGTACCGCTACTGCATATTCGCCGACAAGATCGATGACGGGAGCCTGGGCACGGCCGAGTTGCCCGGCAATGACATGTTCCTCACTCTCGGCGAGTTCAGTTCCCCCCCAATCAACACCAAGATCGCTTCGACCTTCATGCATGAATTCGGCCACACGCTCGGGCTCGGCCATGGTGGCGGTGACGGCATCAACGGCAAACCCAACTACATCAGCATCATGAACTACATGTTCACCTTTCCCTACAACTTTTCGACGTCATTCTGGACGCTCGACTATTCTCGCTTTCAACTTCCCACGCTGAATGAATCCAACCTGGATGAAACCGTCGGTGTCAACCCGTCCAATATCTCCTACCTCAATTTCTGGGCAGCGCACGGCTACGAAAAACCCGACGGTGGCGGCGGATTTACGCGCGGTGGCATATTGATCTCGCTCGTACCGGGTTTACCAATTGACTGGAACACCAACGGCACAAACACCGACCCCAGCGCCATTCAGGACCTCAATTACATGGGAAATGCGGCGCCCTTCGCCGGGGTCTCGAATCCATCCTATCCGCAGCTTCTCATTGGCCAAGATGACTGGGCCAACTTGGCTTACGCAATCGGAACCTCAGGCGATTTCGCCGACTTCACACACAATACGGTGCCGACAGACAAGCCCGACCAGGCCATGATTGACTGGATCAACGCCAACATCCCGTTGCCGCCGGTCGTGTGCCTTGCCGACACCAACGGCGATTCGATGGTTAACGTCACCGATCTGCTTACCTTGCTCGGAGGTTGGGGACCGAACGTGGGTCATCCCGCAGACTTTAATGACGACGGCAACGTCAACGTCACCGACCTGCTCGCCCTCCTCGCGGCGTGGGGGGTGTGCCCCTGAGTCCTCTTACTCTGGGGAAAGGAATTGGGGATTGGAAGGCTGTTGAATACCGCAAGTACGTTTCATTACTTGAAGCTTGATGAGGTGCAATCGGTTGAGGATTCATGTGCCGGATTCTTCCTGATCGTGCCTATTCCCGAGTAAACTCTCCTTCAGAACATGAGGCACCGACTCCATAAATTCTGTCTACTGTCCAGTCTCCCATGACCATCGCCGTCGTCTTCAATCCTATTGCCGGGGCCGGTCGCGCGGCGGGAGAAGGGCGGCGGGTGGCTGAGTCCTTGAAAGATGCCGGGCATTCGGTGGTGATCGTCGAGACGCGGATGGAACCGCCATCGCAATGGCTTGACCCGGCATTGAAAGACTGCCGCGTGATCGTGGTGGCCGGGGGGGATGGAACCGTTCGCCAGGTCAGCGAGTCGGCCATGAAGTTCTCGATTCCCATCTATCACTATCCCCTGGGGACGGAAAACCTGTTTTCCCGCGAGTTCGGGATGGATCGGGATGTGAACCGGCTGATTCAGGCCATCGAGAAGGGCAATGTGAGACGAGTGGATATTGGACGAGCCAACGGCAGGCTCTTTCTCCTCATGGTCTCGGTGGGATTCGACGCCGAAGTCGTGCATGACCTGGCGGCACGACGATCGGGAGGGATTTCCCATGCGAGTTACATTGGGCCAATGGTTCGGCAATTTTTGCGCTGGTCGGCTCCACGCCTTGAAGTGACATTGGATGGGCAACGTCTTGATAACGGCGAGACGGGATTTGTGGTGATCGCAAATTCCAGTCAGTATGGATGTCGTCTCAATCCGGCACCGGATGCCGACATGTCCGATGGCGAGTTGGATGTCGTTTTCTTCCCGACGGCTTCTCGACGCGCGCTCGTCGGTTGGATCTGGCGTTGTTGGCGGGGTCGCCACCGGGCCGATAAACGCCTGATTTTTCGGCGAGGACGGGAGGTGACCGTGCTGAGTGAGTCGCCACAGGCCTTTCAGATCGACGGTGATCGTCCGGAAGCGCCCCCGGAAATGAACCCCGATTGCGCTGATGCGAACGGACAGGGTCTCACGCCGCTTCGGATTGAAATCCATGCGGGGATGCTTGGGGTGCTGCTGCCCTGATCCACTCCACCCGCCGGTGGTTTTCGGCTTTTTCATCGGTTGATCGGATCTTAAGTCAGGCTCATAACGTTCCGATGCCCACTGTGAGCGTATTCGGCGGTCAACGTGCGCCGAGGCTTGACAGGAGTTTCATGTGGATATCGGCACCGTTGTCGGATTGCTTTTTGGTATGGCCTGCATTCTGTTCGCGCTCCTGCTGGGCGGATCGATTTTGGCCTATATTGACGTTCCATCGATGTTCATCGTCATCGGGGGTGGAACCGCGGCGACCCTGACCTCCATGCCGATCATCATGTTCTTGAAATTTCCCAAGGTGATCGGCAAGGCGTTGTTTCACAAAACAGTCGATCCGCTTGATCTCATTCGCCAACTCGTGGAACTGGCGGAAGTCGCCCGTCGTGACGGCATCCTGGCTCTGGAAAACAGTATCGAGCACATCGAGGACAGTTTTCTGGTTCGGGGTATTCAGATGGCGGTAGACGGATCGGATCCGGAAGTGATTGAGTCGATCATGGAAACCGAACTCGAAAACCTGATTGACCGCCACGGGACGGGAAAAAGAATATTTGACTCACTCGGCAGGTTCGCACCCGCGTTCGGCATGATCGGAACCCTGATCGGCCTGGTGGCGATGCTCTCGAACATGGATGATCCCTCCAAGATCGGTGCGGGCATGGCGGCGGCTCTGCTCACCACCCTCTACGGCGCGGTTCTGGCGAACATCGTGTTCCTCCCCATTGCCGACAAGCTCGGACAGCGATCCACGGAGGAAATTCTCCAGAAGACCATGATCATCCAGGGTGTCATGTCAATCCAGGCCGGTGACAATCCGCGCAATGTCGAGTCGAAGCTCATAACATTTGTCCCCCCGTCACAGCGCCCCACGGATCAGAATGAACAGGCGGCGTGATCAATGGCATTAAAGCGGAAAGCAAAGAATGAGGTTAAAGGAGTGCCTGAATGGGTTGTGACATTCGGGGACATGATGTCCTTGCTGCTGTGCTTCTTCATTCTCCTGCAGATGTTCTCCGAGCTTAAGAAGGATCACGAATACCAGCGGGTCATCACCGCGATCAAGGAAGCCTTCGGCTTTTCGGGTGGTGTCGGTGTCCTTCCCATCGATGACATTCCGCTGAAGTCCATGATCGAAGTGATGGAAAGCATGGCGTTGAAAACCTACAACGATACTAAAATCAGTCAGAATGATGTCAGGGGGATGGATGGCCCGCATATGAGGGTGAAATCCGTTCGAGACGGCATTGCCTTCATCATCGGGGGGCCGAGTACGTTCGATGAATTTTCAGCGGAGGTCAAGGAGGGTGTCCGGGCCGAACTCGAGCAGCTTGCCGTGCTTCTGCGCGGGCGTCGGAACAAGATCGAGATCATCGGCCATGCCCAGGCGAAGTACATGAAGGCCGGCGTGCCCTGGGCGGATCTGGATGAATTGAGTTTCGCAAGGGCCCGCAATGTCAAGGACGTGCTGGTTGAATTCGGGTTGGATGACGAGGTATTTCGGATTCAGGTGGCGGGTACCCGCGAGCCGGCCCATCCGCGAGCCTTGGATCCCATCGACGCCGCGGAAAATCGCCGGGTTGAGATCATCATGACTGAGCAGTTGGTCGAGGAATTGAATGCTGACGCAAAATACACCCAACCAAGCCTCGCCAGAGGAGGATAAGCAATGTCAGAAGAGAATCAGGGGAATCAACCCAAAGTATCCTCAAAGAAAAAAACCGTAATCATGATGGCCATCATCCTTGTCATTGAGGCGGTGGTGATCGTTGGAGTGTTCTTCATCTTCGGAGGCCCACCGGAAGTCAGTGCCATGGGCCCGGACGGTATCGAGGCCGCGGAGGATGAGATGATTGTTGAAATGCTGGTGCTGGATGACCGGCTTCCCAACAACAAGTCCGGCGTCACCTACATCTATGACTCCTCGATCTATGTGCAAGTCAAGAAGAAATACGAACGGCGGGTGAAGTCGGAACTCGATCAATTTGAAAATGAAATCCGCTCCAAGATTTACGCCGTCTGGAAAACCAGCGAGCCTCAGGCTTTTCAGGAGCCGATGCTTGAAACTCTAACGCGCAAAATTGACGCGATGTTCAACGAGCGGTTCGGGTCAGATCAGGAAACCGGAGAGCGGATTATCACCAAGTGCGTCATCGTTATGGGCACCGGCATGCGAATTGACAGTTAAGATCGATTTCGTCAGCATGCAGTAGAGAACGCGGGCTGACTTGGTCGATGGCTAGGGACTGCCATATGCCGATCGTAGCACGCGATATTTGCGCGGCAGCTGCTCGCGGAGTCGAGTACGCAAGGAGCCATGGATGGCTGATGAAGATCCTCAAGTGAATCCAACCGATCCGGAAGCGACATCGACCGAGGTGGTCGATCAGGCCGGGGAACCCGTCGCGGCCGAATCTATGGCGGAAGAGGCGTTACAAAACGTTGAGCAGGCCGTTCATACCCTGCAGAAGGAAACGAAGGACTCCGGACAGCCTGAATCCTTCGACCTGCCGGCGATGGCGGATTCTCCGTTATCCGAGCAGGATGAAGCCAGTCTCTCCATACTCAAGGATGTGGAGCTCCGGGTGAAGATCGAACTCGGGCGGACCCGCATGTACGTTGAGGATATTCTCAAGCTCAACGAGGACTCGGTGATCGAGCTTGACAAAGCGGCGGGTGATCCTGTCGATATATTCGTGAATGAACGCCTGGTGGCGCGCGGCGAGGTTCTCGTGCTCAACGAAAATTTTTGCATCCGCATCTGCGAAATCATTAATCAGTCCCACTCGGAAGCCTAGGAACGAAAACCCCGCCCGAATTCGGGCCCGTCGGAGGATCCGACGGTACTGCCAGGATGGCAACATGACTCTTCGATCTTTCTCTTCTCTCGGTGCGATCGTTATCTGCGCCGTTTTTCATTTTCCGGTCACCACCCTGCACGCCGGCCAGCAGCAGCCTCTCGCCAACAACGCCGTCTCTCTTACGGATAGTGTCCCGGAGACCGAAGGTGGATCGGGGCGAGATCAATCAAACCCCGAGGATAACGAAGCCGCCCCGGAAGTCTTTCCGGGAGGCGGCATCTCCGACTCCAACGGCGTCGTGAATGAATCACGCTCGTTAGGCATCCCCAATGGGATGTTCAGCAACCAACCCAAAGACTCCGGGGAGGCATCCGACGAATCCTTTCTGGCTCGATTCGACCCACGGCAAAACGAGTTCCTGCGGATCATTGTGGCGATGGTGGTGGTGATCGGCCTGCTCATTCTGCTCAGGTTCATCCTGCAGAAGACATCGTCCGGACTTGTCGGGGGAGGCAGGCCGTCGGGGGTGCTCGAAATTCTTGCCCGATATCCCGTCGCGCGCGGACAACAACTCATTCTCCTGAAGCTTGGACGCCGCATTATCCTGACTCATCAAACCTCGACCGGCATGGCAACGATCAGCGAAGTGTCGGACTCGGATGAAGTCGCCGGGCTGCTCACCCGTATCGAGGCGGGCACGCGAGAGAAGGCCGGTTCAAAATTCAGATCGATGCTCTCGGGCTTTGAAGAGGAGCATTCGCGACAGGGAGGGATTGATTTGCAGCATCACGCGCTGACGAGCCCGCGAGATGGCGAACTGATCGACCTGACGCGACGGAGAAGGGCGGGGCGGGGGAGTCGGGCGAGCCGGGGGGGGTGGGGCGGTTTTTTCAGTAGTCGGAGGGCTGCCTTATGAATTCTTGTCGCCCGAAGACATTTACCCAAGTCACGTGCTGGCTGACAATTGTGGTCGCGTCGGTGATGTCGCCTCGTCCGGCCTTGGCCCAGACTGCCGGTCCTAGTGAATTAGACTTGATCAATCCTATCCGCCTGCTCGAGGAGACCATGGAATCGGTACCCGGGTTGGAAGGGGGCCTGAGTACATCCATCAATATTCTGATTCTGCTGACGGTACTCAGCCTCGCTCCATCGATTCTCATCTTGTGTACCTGCTTTATGCGGATCGTGATCGTACTCTCGATGCTTCGTCAGGCGTTGGGGACACAGGGTTTGCCGCCGAGCCAGATCATCATCGGCCTGAGTCTGTTCCTGACCTTTGTCATTATGACTCCGACCGCACAGCGGATGTACGTCGAGGGCATTCGTCCCTATACCACCGGTGTGGAAAAGGATTATATGGTGACCTGGGATCGCACCAAGCAGCCGCTGCGCGATTTCATGTTCACGCAGATCGAGGCCACGGGCAACTGGTCGGGGGTGTACATGATGTTGAACTACCGGGGGATTGATACATCCGATCCGGGATCGCTCACGCGGAGTGATGTGGACATGCTTTCCCTGATTCCGGCGTTCATTCTCTGCGAATTGAAGGTGGCGTTTCTGATGGGGTTCCGTATTTATCTGCCGTTCCTGGTCATCGACATGGTGATCGCCAGCCTGTTGATTTCGATGGGCATGCTCATGCTCCCTCCGGTGCTCATATCCCTGCCCTTCAAGGTACTGCTGTTTGTTCTGGTTGACGGCTGGCAGTTGGTGACGGGTTCGGTGATGACCAGCGTCGTACAACCGGAGCAGATCGTCTCGGCGGCAAGCGGGGTTCTTACCGGTGTTCCCTAGCCATGCGGATTGTCCCGGCCTGAACACCGTGAGAGAAAGGAAAAAGTCATGGAAGTCAATACCGTTGATATTGTTCGTACCGCTCTGCTGGAAGCGCTGCTGCTGGCCACGCCGATTCTCGGGTCGGGGCTGATCATCGGCCTGATCATCAGCCTGTTTCAGGCGGTCACGCAGATCCAGGAGCAGACCCTCACCTTTGTTCCCAAGATCATCGTGATGATTCTGGTCGCGGTGATGCTACTCAGTTGGATCACCATGCGCCTCAGCGAGTTCGCGGTGGAGATGTTCACGGGATTCTGACAAGAGGCGGGTAATCCTTCCGACGCACCTCTGCCAGTGAATGCCTTTTGTTATGAGTCAGGTACAGGCTATTCTCGATCACGTACCGCCCGCGCTGCTGGTGATCTTTCGCATTGGCGGCATCATGGTTTTCGGTCCTCTGTTCGGATCGAGCATCATCCCGGGGCGTATAAAGGTTATGCTGGCTTTCATCATCGGCCTGGCGGTCTATCCGATTCTGGCCGACAGCGTCCTGACGCCCCCGCCTCTCAAACTCGAACTCTTCTCACTCGCCCCGATCATTGCGATGGAACTGCTCATCGGGATGGTGATCGGTTACATCGCCAGCATTCCCCTCACTTCGATGCAGATGGGCGGCCTGATGATTGGCCAGCAGATGGGATTGGGTTTCGCACGATTCTTCAACCCCGCGGTGAATGACGAGGCCGACGTGATCGGGCAGGTGCTCTTTTTCATGGGGCTTGCCGCCTTCCTGATCATCGGTGGTCCGGAGATGATGTTGATAGCGCTGCTCAACACCTTCGAGTATGTGCCGCTGGGAGGTTTCGTTCCCGACCTGTCCCTGATCGACTTCATCGTGGGACTGTTGCTGGCATCGTTTGAACTGGGGATTCGCATCGCCGCTCCGGTCCTTGCGATCGTGTTTATGGAAAGCGTGGTCATGGGTTTCGTCGCCAAGACCGTCCCTCAGATCAATATTTTGAGCCTCGGTTTTCCCTTGCGGATCATATCCGGATTCGCCCTCGTGGCGATCGGCTTGACCGTGATCAACGACGTGATGATGGATCACATCAACGAAATGTTGACGGAGATGTTCGAGTGGGTTGATTCACTCGCTCATAAACAAGGAATGTAACCAGCACGCATGGCCGACGATCTCGGTGAAAAAACGGAAGACGCCACCCCCCGACGCCTCCAGGAGGCGCGAGAAGAAGGCAACGTCGCCAAGAGCCAGGATCTGGCCGGCGCGTGCATTCTGCTCGTCATGACCCTCACCTTGTGGTGGGCGACCATGCACATGCTCGGGCTGGGCAAAATCATGCTCGGACAGGCTCTCGGGGGCAACAACCTGGGCAATCAGATCGATCAGAATACGATTCATGCCTTCGTCGCCTACATCGGCTCCATGTCGGTACGCATGATCTTGCCGGTACTGCTGATCGCCTGGGCCGTTGCCGCGCTCAGTCATCTCATTCAGGTTGGTTGGATTTTTTCCCCGAAGTCTCTCGTCCCCAAGCTCAGCAAGCTCAACCCGATCACCGGTTTCAAGAAGATCTTCGGCCTCTCGGGGCTGATCAAGGTCACTCTCGATTCTCTCAAGGTACTGATTCTGGTGATTGTCGCGGTGCTGACGCTCATCCAGCACAAAGAGCAGATTGTCCTGCTCCCGTACCTGACCGCATTTCAGGGACTCGGCATGATCGGAAGATTGATGTTCGATCTTGCCTTGCGGGCACTGGCGGTCCTGCTATTGCTCGGCCTCCTCGATTTGTTCTATCAGCGCTGGAAATATCGCAATGACATGAAGATGACCAAGCAGCAGATCAAGGATGAGATGAAACAGACCGAAGGCGATCCGGACGTGAAACGCCGCCGACTTCGCATACAGCAGCAGATTTCCATGCAGCGGATTTCCAGCGCGGTCCCCAAGGCGGATGTGGTGGTCACCAATCCGGAGCATATTTCCATCGCCATCCAATACGACCAGGAGAAGATGAATGCTCCCATCGTCGTGGCCAAGGGGGCGGATTTTCTGGCCTTGCGTATTCGTCAAATCGCGAAAAAGAACAACATCCCCGTGGTTGAGCGCAAGCCGCTGGCCCGGGCTCTCTATTACGGCGTAGAAGTGGGGCAGGAGGTGCCGCCGGAGTTTTATCACGTGATCGCGGAGATTCTGGCCTACGTTTTTCGGCTCAGTGGCAGAATGGCAGGATGATGACATGATGCCCGGAATTGGACAATTACAATCAAACCGGCTGTCGAAGGAGGCGTGCTGATGGCAGGGACATCCTCCGCGCCAGAAATGCCCGCCGTGTTTGTCTGGGTCGGCAAGCATCAGCATCTGCTGGTGCCGGTCTCATTTCTCAGTATGATCGTGGTTCTTGTCGTACCACTGCCCACCGCGGTGATGGACATCCTGCTCTCGGCAAATATCTCCCTGGCGGCGGTGATTCTTCTCACCACAATCTACATAGGCCGACCGCTCGACTTCAGTGTCTTTCCGGCCCTGTTGCTGGCGACAACGCTGTTTCGACTTGTGCTCAACGTGGCCACCACACGTTTGATTCTTTCCGCCGATGCGCAGACCCCCGCCGATGCCGTCGGAGTCGCGGGTCATGTGATCGAGGCATTTGCGGGATTTGTCGCCGGCGAATCGGTCATCGTGGGCGTCATCATCTTCATTATCCTGGTGGTCGTGCAGTTCGTGGTGATCACCAAAGGCGCGACGCGGATGAGTGAGGTCGCGGCGAGATTCACCCTCGACGCCATGCCCGGCAAGCAGATGGCCATCGATGCCGATCTTTCCGCCGGACTGATCAACGAATCCGATGCCATGCAGCGCCGTCAGGACATCACCCGAGAGGCGGATTTCTACGGGGCCATGGATGGCGCCAGTAAATTCGTGCGCGGCGATGCGATCGCCGGCATCATTATCACCCTTATCAACATCGTGGGTGGATTCGCAACCGGGGCGCTGATCAAGGGATGGTCGCTCGGCGATTCACTCGAAGTCTTCACTCGATTGACGATCGGCGATGGACTTGTCAGCCAGATCCCGTCGTTCATCATCGCCATTGCTGCGGGTCTCATTGTCGCCCGCACGGATGAGAAGACCACGATCGGCGAGGAGATTCCCAAACAACTCGCCTCACAGCCGATGGCGCTGTATCTCGTCTCCGGATTTCTGTGTCTGCTCGCGTTTACCCCGCTGCCGTCCCTCCCGATGTTCGGCGCGGCGGCCCTGATCGGAGGCGTCGCGTGGTCCATGGGGTTCATGAAACGAAAACAAAAGATCCACCATGAAATCGAGGCCCGGACTGAGGCGGCACAGAAGGCTCGGAGCGATCAACCGTCTGTCGAGGATCTTCTCAGTGTTGATACGTTGGAAATCGAGATCGGGTACGGGCTTGTCCAGCTTGTGGACGCTTCGCGAGGCGGCGACCTGCTCGATCGCATTTCGATGATCCGCCGACAGCTCGCGGTGGAGATCGGGATCGTCGTTCCCCCCATTCGCATTCGCGACAACATGCAACTCGAAGCCAACAGTTATCGTGTGAAACTGCGGGGAGCGGCCATTGGTGAAGGGATTGTGTATCCGGAACTGATGATGGCGATGGACTCCGGACTCGCCACGGAAAGCATTGAGGGTCTCGCGGGTAAGGAACCGGCTTTCGGACTCAACGCCACCTGGATTGAGCAGGATCTCAAGCAGCGGGCGGAAGCGCTCAACTACACCGTGGTGGATGCCACCAGCGTAATGGCAACTCATCTGACCGAATTGATCAAGACCCACGCCGACGAACTGCTCAGTCGGGAGGAAATCAATCATCTCCTTGAGCACCTCAAGAAGAGTGCACCGAAACTTGTTGAGGAAGCCATACCCACCATCATCAAGCCGGGTGAACTTCAGAAAGTGCTTCAGAATCTTCTCAGGGAGCGAGTGCCGATCCGCGATCTGGAAACCATCGTGGAAACCCTCAGTGATTGGGCGACTCATACGAAAGACATCGACGTGTTGACTGAATATGTGAGAAACGCTCTAAGACGCACAATATCAAACAGTTACATGGAGCTGGATGAGAAAAAAATATCCAAGCTCTATTGCGTGACCCTGGACCCGGTCGTGGAGGATGTGATTAACGGGTATATCGATCGCGGGCCGTCGGGAACCACCATGTCGATCCCACCCGGAATCGCCAATCGGATCGCCTCATCGGTCAGCCAAGCGGTGGAATCCCTTGTGGGGGCGGGGCATCAGCTGGTTCTGCTGACCTCGCCGAGTGTGCGGGCTCAGGTCAAGCAGATACTGGACAACCACATTCCCGGAGCGGTGGTACTTTCGTATAACGAAATCGTTCGGGAACTCGACGTAGAATCATTTGGTCTGGTACAGTTGTCCGAAGAGGATATTGCCCACGCAGGAGTGGCGTAGGGCGCAAAGCACTGTCATCGTCGTAAGGATTGCGACGCATCACCTCTGCCATGGAGGGCAATACGGTGAACCTCAAGACCTATCGCGCTTTTTCAATGGCCGAAGCCTTGGCTGCCGTAAAACAGCACTTGGGCCATGACGCAATCATTCTCAATACCCGTTCCTTCCGACGGGGCGGCCTGTTCGGTCTGGGGGGAAAGACAATCATAGAAGTCACGGCAACGCCTGCGGAAAAGCCCGCAAATGCTCCGCTATTGGATCGTGCGAACTGGAGGACGACGGACTCACACATGAAGAATGCCGTGGCCCGTCGTGCGTATTCAGCCACGACCGGAAAGGCGATTGGCCTGAAACCGCCCACTCATCAGCTATCCGATGGAATTCCCACTTCCCATGACAAAGAGCGCACGCGGCGTCTGGCTCAGGCCATGGAGGAAGTCCACAATCGAATGCCGTCTGAATCAAGACCGGATTCGGGGTTGACTCCTCTCGCCCAACCCCCGGCCCAACCCCCGGCCCAACCCCGGCCCAAACCCCGGCCCAAACCCCGGCCAAACCCGAGATCGCACCACCGGAAAATAAGCCCCCGCAATTGATTCCGGCAATAACTGACGCCCGGAAAAGCAACCCCAACGTCATCAAGACTCAGGGTAAGCCGCAACGGTTCATACTGACTCCTGTGAAAGAGGTCAGCGCGGCAGCAAAGATCGTCTCAAGCAAAGATGATGATCCGGCTTCCAGTGTCATGCATGACCGCACTGTTTCCGCGACATCCGACGATTCTGAAACGATGCAGGAGGAACTTGCCGCGATCCGCCAGCTCGTGGGTCAGGTTCTCAAGCACCAGACGCAAACGACAGGTTTTCCACAATCCGGGATGCCGCAGATTCTCTTTGATCAGTACTTGAAACTGATCAGCCAGGATCTTTCGGAGGAACTGTCTGAGCAGGTGATCAATCGGGTTCGCAAAGATCTGACGGTTCCCGATCTTGAGGATGTCGAGAAGGTCAGGGAAAAGACACTGGAGTATCTAGCCGCCTTCATTCCCACGCTGGATCATCCCTTGCCAGAAGAAAGCCCGGACGGACGACCGCTGACGATCGCCCTCATCGGACCGACGGGGGTGGGCAAGACCACCACCTTGGCGAAGATCGCGGCATCTTGCAAATTACGACAGGGCAAGTCCGTCGGCCTTATCACGGCCGACACCTATCGAATTGCCGCGGTCGATCAACTTCGCACCTACGCCAACATCATCGGGTTGCCGCTGGAGGTGGCGTTGACCCCGACGGATATGAAACAAGCGGTGCATGCCCTGAGTGGCTGCGACGTTATTCTCATCGACACGGCGGGGAGAAGTCAGAACGACGGAGGGCGTCTGAAGGAACTTGCCCGGTTCATCGAAGCCGCCGATCCGCATGAAGTGCATCTCGTGCTTTCGAGCACCGCCAGTGAGAAGGTGCTTCTGAACGAGGCGGAGGCTTTTTCTGAAGTGGGCGTAGACAAGCTCGTGCTTACGAAACTCGATGAAGCGGTGAGTTTCGGCGTTCTCGTGAATGTGTTGAGAAAAGTGGGCAAGAATCTGAGTTTCATTACCACCGGACAGGAAGTACCGGATCACATCGAATGCGGTCGCTCAACCCGGTTGGCGCAACTGGTGATGGGAGAAACAGTGCATCCATGATGGACCAGGCTTCCCAGTTGCGCGGCATGATCGAGGAGATCCGAAACGGCACTGTCGGCGCGGATGGGTTTTCGTGTGCCTCCAGTGTCCCTGCGGGAGTCGTGAGTTACGCCCCCAAGACGCATCATGATGCGATGTCGAACCGCCGAAGTGATCGCCCTTTACCTCAGAGTAGGGTGCGATTGGCCAACGCCATTACAATCTGTTCAGGCAAGGGCGGCGTAGGCAAGAGCAACGTGGCGGTGAATCTTGCGGTCGTCCTGAGTCGTTTGGGAAACAAAGTCTGCCTGCTCGATGCCGATCTCGGAATGGCCAATGCCGATGTGCTTTGCAATCTGTCCCCGAGGCGTACGCTTGAGCATGTCGTCAATGGCCAATGCGAACTGGCGGAAGTCGCGTTGCTTGCACCGGGTGGGTTTCGATTGATTCCCGGTGGCTCTGGCGTGGTGCGTTTGGCGAATATGCCGCAGGCTCGCCGTCTGGCATTGCTCAGACAGTTGTCGATTATCGATCGGACGGCGGATTACATCATTATTGACACCAGTGCGGGACTCAATGCGAATGTACTCGGGTTTGCCGCATCGGCGAACCGCGTGCTTATGATAACCACCCCCGAACCGACGTCGGTGACAGATGCCTACGGCATGATCAAAGTTTTGTGGAGACAATTTCCGGAGATCAGGATCGAGATTGTGGTGAATCTCGTGGAATCGGAAGCTGAGGGGAGAGAAGTGTTCGCCCGGATTGATCGGGTTTGCCGGACATTTCTGCGATCATCGCCACGCTGGGGCGGATATCTTCCGATTGACAGTCAGGTGGCGGAAGCGGTTCGGATGCGGGTTCCATTTACATTATTTTCACCCGATGGGGCGGCCACAAAATCACTGCAAATTATCGCCAACCGGTTGACTGGCAATGAGTTAGAGCCATCGAGGACGGAGCGTGGGTTTTTTTCACGGCTCATGTCCCGTTTTTCGACCGATTCAAGACACTCTTGTTCGATATGAAAGTAAACGATTGTGAATACACAGGTTAGCAATACGAAACAGGAAGCGCACGCTTGATGGATGAGAATGTTGACAAGAATGCAGATATGACCACCGACAGTACCCAATCGTCATCATCGGAGCCGTCGAAATCCGCGCAGGTTGCGTCTGACGGCGCTATATTTACTCACTTTACCGGGCGGGTTATCGCGGGTTTATTCGCGCTTGCCTCTTTCGGTGTCGCCTTGATTTCCGGCCTGGCCAGCGACAATCCGGCGTCTTCGGTCCTCACTCGCGCGCTCATGGCGATGTTTCTGAGTTACCCCGTGGGATGGATTGTGGGAATGATCTGCCAGCATGTCATTGACGATCATCTGAAGATTCACAAGGAGGCAAATCCTGCGCTAGATTCAATGGAGGAGTTTCCGGTGAATCTGCAGCAACCGAAAGAAGAGAAAGAAGAAGAAATTCTCACTGTTTGATAAAATTTGAAAAATTTGTGCGAACCTCGAATCTGGTGTTATAGTTCACGCGGTGCATCCACCATGGATGGTAGATGGGCGAAGTGGCTGAAAAAGCCGAAGGTCAAGGAGACGACCGATGCCGAAAACAAAATCGAAGTCCGGGACCGTCAAAAAAACACAATCAAAGAGTTTGACGAAAAGTACGGCGATAAAGAAGAGCCGCAAAAAATCCGCGCTAACGCTGGCCGAGATGCCCATCGAGGATGTGTGGGTTAAATACAAGAAAGTGGGGACCGATGAGATCCGGAATTTTCTCATCGAGCGCTACCTTGACATCGTGAAATACACCGCCGAACGCATGCACATGCGTCTTCCCGCCGAAGTAGATGTGGAAGATCTCATGTCTGCGGGACTCTTCGGCTTGATGGATGCCATCGATGCCTTCGATCTGGAACGGGGTGTCAAGTTTGAAACGTATTGCGCGCAGCGGATTCGCGGCGCGATCTTCGATGAGCTGCGCGCCATGGACTGGGTGCCTCGCCTGGTGCGATCCCGAACCGCCAAGGTCGAGCGGGCCAGAAAATCCCTGGAGATGGAACTCGGTCGAAGACCCACAGACGTCGAAATCAGCAGCCGCCTCGATGTCGATAAGGCGGAATTTCAGAAACTATCCAAGGATTCCAAACCTGTCGGCGTGGTCTCACTCAACCGAAAGTGGTTTGAGACCGACTCCAGCAAGGATGTTCGGGAAATCGACGTCATAAGCGACAAGCGTCAGATCAATCCGCTCGGAGAAATCCAGCGCAAAGATCTGAAAGTGCTTATCACCAAGGGGCTTTCCCGGGCCGAGCGCCTGATCGTCGTCCTCTACTATTACGAGGAGATGACGATGAAGGAGATTGGCATGACGCTAGATCTCTCGGAATCGAGAGTCAGTCAGATGCACAGTTCGATTCTGGCACGACTCAAAGCTCAGATGCAGCATCGGGAAAAGGAATTTTGACGATGAACGTCATGCCCACACCCGATAACATCACCTGAATCACTATCGGCAGTCGCGTTCTTTGATGACGTTGGTTCAAATTGCCCCGAACCTCTGTAGGTAGTCGTGCTTGAGTGACTCCCCCATTAAGCCGATTTCAAGTTGTTCCGTGTGTATCAAGCGCGCGGTGTGCAGGCACATGTCAAGCAGCCAAGTAGCTGTGTGGTTTGTAAGTGCTGCATGGGAGGAGAGAAAACCACATGGCTACGAATATCGGACTTTCCGTCCGACAACACGAACGAGAAAAGATTCGGCTTCCGATTGAATTCATCGTTTGCGATGAACATCGGGAGCAGGTGCGCTTCAGTTCGTCCTCTTCCGCCGGCCGGCCTCATGTGATTAAAGGCATGGTCACCGATATCAGTCGCGGAGGACTTGGGTTTGATAGCTATCTTTTCCTGCCCAGGATGTGCGAAGGAAAGGTGAGAATCTTTGACAGGGCAACTACGGTTTCACAGATCGAACCCGTGCCCCCGTGCCAGCCGATTCTCGAAACACAAGTGAAAATAAAACGGGTCCTGCTTCAGGGTCAGGATCCGTCATACCAGATCGGCATAGCGTTTCTCAATCCTCCCGACAATATCGAGGAACTGATCCAGAACGTGTTTAGTGCCTCGGATGAATCTCTGGAGCAAACCAGTCTTCAGGAAGGAGATATTGATGCGTGATCAGGATCTCTTTCTCGAGCAGGCCCTCAAGGAGCAGGGGTTGGTGCAGGACGATCAACTGGAGACCGTTCATGCCTTTGCCTCGGAAAACGAGGTCGACCTGGTCGATGCCCTGACAGGATCGAAAACGCTCGATGGTCGGATGGTTGCCCTCATTCGTGCCAATATCTGTGAAGTTCCCTTTGTCGATCTCAATGACTACGAGCCGAGTTTTACCAACACCAGGCTTCTGCCCAACTCATTCGTGGAGCGGTACCATTCCTATCCCCTCTTCATGATCGATGGCGTTCTCACGCTGGCGATGGATGATCCGCTCAATCTTGAGGCGACAGACCAGGCCCGACAGTTATGTCGGTGTGAAGTTGATGCGGTGCAATGTGAACGTCAGCCTCTCCTCGCTCTGATCGCCCGGGCCTACAGCATGAGGCAGTATGAGCAGGAGGAACTGCAAACCGACGCTATCCTCGATCCGATTGCCGATGACGCTTCATTGACCCAACCCGCCGTGGCCGCCGTGAAGCAGTTGATGTCCGACGCCATAGAGCAGGACGCCAGCGACATTCACATTAATCCGGACGAGAATGCCCTGCACCTTCGCTATCGGATTGACGGTGTCCTGCAGGTAAAGCAGGGGCCTCCGCTCTCACTCCATCCCGCCATCGTGCAGCGTCTCAAGGTCATGGGACGACTGGATCTCACCCAGACCAAGCGTCCGCAGGATGGAAAGTTCCGGTTTCAGCATGGCGACTCCCAGGTTGATGTGCGTCTGTCAATAGTCCCGACCGTCTGCGGCGAGAATGTCGTCATGCGCCTGCTCAAGAGTTCACATGTTATTACTGAATTTCAGGAACTCGGCATCCCCGTCCCTATTGCGGTTCAGATCGAGTCTCTTCTTCAGCAGCCGTATGGAATGTTGCTGGTAACGGGACCGACGGGTTCGGGAAAGACCACCACCCTCTACACGGCTCTCAGTAAACTCAACGATCCCTCCCGCAACATCATGACCATCGAAAATCCGGTCGAGATTCGATTACCCTACGTTCGTCAAATCCAGACTCACGAGGAGATCGGTCTGACGTTCGCCACCGCGTTGCGTTCAATTCTGAGACAGGATCCGGATGTCGTGCTCGTCGGTGAGATTCGTGATTCCGAGACGGCGAAAATCGCCATGCAGGCTTCATTGACCGGGCATCTTGTGCTCTCGACGTTGCATACGAATGATGCCTCGGGGGCTGTCGATCGCCTGCGCGATTTCGGGGTTCCGCCGTTCGTGATCAACTCGGCTCTGCTGGGCGTGGTCGCTCAACGTCTTATCAGGAAAATCTGCGACGCCTGCTCGCAACAGGAGAAGCCTGATGAGATGACGCGAAAGCGATTTTCGCTGAGCTCAAGAGAAGGCAAGTTCCAGAAAGGCAAAGGTTGTAGCCGCTGCGGCCAAACCGGATATCGGGGGCGGATCGGTATCTACGAGCTTATGACGATCTCGGCGGAGATTCGCGCCCTCATCGACGAAGGCAGTTCGATCGAGGATATCCGCCAGACCGCCGTCGCTCAGGGCATGCGTCTCATGTGGCAGGACGGTCTCGACAAAGCGCGGCTGGGTCAAACCACGCTGTTGGAAGTATCCAGGGCCGCCACCATCATTGACTTGCAGGATGCAAAGAAAGGTTTGAGCAGGGTGAGCGCATGACCCAGGCAACGTTCCGTTATCGAGCGATTGATCGGCATGGGAAGACCACAAAGGGAACGCTCATCGCGGACAATCAGAATGATGCCTATCGCCAGATCAACGCATCAGGACTTCGCCCGGTGCAGATCCGCGCCACCCGCGCCCGGGGCGGAAAGCGCTCGGTCACGCTGAAGGACTTGTCGCAACTGACGTATCAGTTTGCGGTGCTCACGAAAGCCCGCATTCCGCTGGTGGACGGCCTGCGTTCGATCGGGGAGCAGGAAACCAATCAGCGTTTACGCGTCATTGTGCTGGATATGGCCCGGACGATCGAGGGGGGCAACACGATCACATCCTCATTGGAAGCCCACCGGGAAGTGTTCGGTGATGTGTACATCGAAACCATCCGGGCCGCCGAAGCGAGCGGAAGTCTCATTGAAGTGCTCGAGAACCTGTCGGACATGCTTGAGCGCGAGTACGAGATGAAGAAGAATACCAAAGGGGCGCTCATGTATCCGGCATGCGTGGTCATCGCGCTGATGCTCGCGATGAGTTTCCTGATGATAGTCATCATTCCGAAGTTTTCCGTCATATTCTCCAGTCGCGGAGTCGAACTCCCGATGCCCACAAAAATGCTTCTTTGGGGCAGTGAATTCCTCAGGAGCTACTGGATTGTCATACTTCTGATTATCGGCGGGGCGATCTGGGGTGTGCGCAAGGCCTGGAAAAAACCTTCCAGCCGATACCGAATTGACAATTGGCTGCATCGAATCCCGCTCATCAAGGACATCCTGCAGGGAGTCGCCATCAGTCGTTTTGCAAAAGTACTGAGCATTTCATTGCGCAGCGGTCTTGGATTGCTCGAAGCGCTGGAGATGTCCGGCAAGGCCTCGGGACGACCGCTGCTTCGGGAGGATGCGAAAAGAATGTGCGATCAGGTCAGGGGGGGAGGACGCCTGCGGGATGTCATGATCTCCTGCACATATTTTCCGCCTTTCACGAGGCGAATGTTATCGGCCGGAGAGGAAGCCGCAGAATTGTCAAAGATGTGCGAGATCGTATCGAGGCATTACGATCGTGAGGTATCCCACCTTTCAAAAAATATTGCCACCGCGATCGAACCGATACTCATAGTAGGACTTGCCGCCGTTGTGCTTGTCGTTGCTTTGGCCATCTTTCTCCCTCTTTGGAATATGGGCGCACTGATGGCCTGAGGATTCCAGAAAGACGAAATGGGAAGTCCAGTGGCTAATGTCTGTTCGTTGATCTTGTTTGAAACTGTTATTTACACTGAATTGAGGTAATCGTGAATCACAAAACACTCACTCATCGTGGTTTCACTCTGATCGAGCTTATCGCGGTCATCGTCGTGCTGGCGATACTCGCCGGAGTGGCAATCCCCAAGTACTTTGATTACTCCGCCCAGGCCAAGGTATCAGCGGTGAAAGGCACGCTCGGCGGTATGAGAGCGGGCATTGCCAATTTCTACGCCAACAAAGCCATCGCCGGATCGGCTGGCTATCCGACCTATGCCGAATTCAACACACTGGGTACGGTCATGCAGGAACAGCTGCCGGAAAATCCCTACGCAACTGACAACACCGTTCGCGATGCGGTCGGCACATGGGTTGCCACCCCGCCGATCAGTGGCACAGAAGGCTGGGCCTACGATGGGACTAGCGGCAAGGTATGGGCGAACTCGACTGTGGTCGGGGAAAAGGACTGGTAAGCCGCGTTCATGAATATGCAAATAGCTTATTCCAATACCCGTTATTCCGGGACGAATGGCGGGTTTACCTTAATTGAGCTGGTCGCAGTCATGACGATCACTGCGATTCTCGCTGTCGTGTCTATTCCGGCCCTCAATTCCATGGGTCAAACGCGTGCGGCGGGGGCGGCCGTGGATTTGCAGAGAAGCATGACTTTCGCCCGCCAGAATGCCGTATCCACCGGAACTCGCTTCTGGGTGGTATTCAATGTTGGCGGAAACAGCTGGTCCGTGCTGAAGGAAGATCCGCTGGCCCCGGGTCGCGCCGGAGCCTCGCTGATTACCGATCCTGCCAGCGGGCAGGATTTTATTGCAACTCTCAACTCGGATGAGACCGCGGGAGTCAGTCTGGTCAGCGCAACATTCGACGCGGGAAGTGAAATCGGATTTGACTGGTTGGGGCGACCGCTGAATGCCTCGGAAAATGATCTTGCCGCCGCGGGCACGGTGACGCTGACCGGTAGTCATCAAGTCACGGTAGAAGTCGATACCGGACATATTCGATATGTCGCACCTTGAGGAACCGGAGACGATATCCTCTCATGACGAAATCGCGCCGACATGGATTCACGCTGATTGAGGCGATCGCCGTCATTATTCTGATGAGCGTGGCGATACCGCCCATGATGTGGTCCATTCGGGAAGCCCATATCAGCCGCGCCAATCCGGTGCTGGCTTCTCGAGCGCGATGGCTCGCGGTGTCGAAACTGGAGGATATCATCGCGGACCGCAACAGCACCACGCGGGGATACAACTATCTCATAACCGGGAACTATCCGGCGGAGCCGACGATATCCGGGTATGCGGGTTTTTCCCGCACGGTCAGTTTCAATGAAACCCTGGCGGATCTCACCACAGCCGGCGACGGGTACATGAACGTGACGGTGGCGATCACATGGACGGATGCCCAGGCGACGTCTCAGACGTTGAATATCTCGACCGTGCTGACGGAGTTTGTGCCGTGATGAAGCGAGCACCATCCAACTCGGGATCACGTCGGGGATTCACCCTGATCGAAGCGATCGCCACCATTGTGCTGTTGTCGATTCTCGGCACGTTCGGATCGCTGGTCATCCTGAACAGCACCGAAGGCTACATCGATGCCAGCACGGTAAGTCAGTTGCATGCCGAACTCTCGATTTCACTCGACCGGATCGTACGCGAATTGCGAAAAATCGAGCTCGACAGCGGGGCGGCGGGGGTGGCCCCGGACATCGACTCCGTGACCACAACGTCGATTGCCTGGCGCGATTCCGATGGAGATGCCTACAGCCTGTCGCTTTCCGGAGCGAATCTTCTGCTGGCCGTGAACGGAGGCGCATCGAACATTCTTCTTTCCGACGTAACCGGGTTTTCACTTGATACCTATGACGAGAGCAATGCCCAGCTTTCGTCTTCACTGAGTGGAGTCGCGTGTGATCCGATACGGCGGGTGGAGATATCCATCACGCTCACCCGTCAGAGCGTGAGTGAGACCCTCGGCACGAAATTGCTCATCCGATCGACGATGTCGGGATTGAGCGGCTGATCATGAAGCATGGACAGAAACAATCTCGGCGGGGTTCGGTGGCCGTGATTACGATCATCGTGTTGCTGCTGACCAGCCTGTTCATAATCGGGATCGTCAGCGGCAGCGCGAGGGATCTCGACTCCTCGGCGCGACGGCTGGAAACGGTGCAGGCCTTTTACGCCGCGGAAGCAGGGATGAATATGGCCCTCCGGGAGCTCATGATCAACAGTGATGAGGATTCTGACGGAACCATCGGCTCCATTTCTGATGATGCCACTGATGCGAATGACCCGGCCATTGGCGTCGCACGGGTGGTGGTCAGCCTCACATCGACGCCGCCCAATCAGTCGATAGACAGTCAGGGGCGCAGCGGACAGGCGAAACGGAAGATTGTTGCCGTCGTGAACTAGCTTATAGGTCCGAGATGAGCGATCGCGTGCAGTCCATCACCTGCCCACCTTGCGTGGGGGTGCATGAAAGGGCGAGTCTATCGGACCCAAGGCCCCTCAACAGCGGCAATTGGATCAAAGTGCCTATTCAATCAAGACGAAATATGACATGAAGGAAGTGGTTGAGATCGATCGTGAAATCCAAACAGGTCATTATTGAGCTGCAAGGAAGCCGCATGGACCTTGTCGTGTACCATGGCGGACGATGTACCCATGCGCGCCGAATTTCCGTCAATCTGAACCCGGAGCCATCGGGTTGGATCGCGTCTGTTCTGGAAGTCAGCGACAAGCTCGCCACCGCGGTGCAACAACTTGGCGTGACGGGCCACTCGACGGTTGTTCTTTACACCAGTCCCAGCCAGATCGTGGAACTGACCGGATTTGAAGTGAAGTCGGCGAAGGACGCATGCAATGCGGCCAGACTGCGCTGTTCCGGCTCCATGCCGGTCTCCGTTCACTCGACGATATGTGAATCCTTATGCGTGGGCGTGGACGCTCACGGATCGAATCGGAAGTTTCATACCGTGGCGGTCGCTGAGCGGGAGGATGTACTCAGAGCGATAGAGGAAATGGTCGAGCGTGCGGGCCTGAAATTTGATTATGCGACACCGATCGCCGCGGTCATCACGAAATACATGTCCGCTCGGGCAACGTCCGGGAAAGGTTCCTGTCGGGGCATGCTCTATATCGGCGAACGGACCTCCTGCTTTCTCATTGCTGAAAGGGGAACGATTGTCTTTTCCCGGCTTATCAACATCGGACTGGAGTCGTTGGTCCGCAGTCTGACCAGAACCTACCATGTCGATTCGAATATATTGAATGTTGATCTCGATGCCGAGCGGGCCCGGGAAATTCTTCATTCCTGCGGGGTTCCGTCTGACGACTTTGTCGTCCCCGAAGAGTTCGGAATCTCAGCCCAGCAGATCATCCCGATGATGCAGCCGGTTCTGCAGCGACTTGCGGTCGAGCTGCGACAGTCGCTGCGCTTCGGCCTCACGGAAAGGCAACGACAGGAAATCTCTTTGGTCGTGACCGGACCGGGATCCTCGCTCAAAGGTCTCTCACAATGCCTCGGCCATGAGCTGGAATTGGATATCACGGCCGAAAGTGATTATGCGATGTACGATCACAAGACGCCGGGCGCCCCGGGCAGCGAACTGATTGACGCCATCGGCCAACTCAGGACGCTTAACGACTTGCGTCTTCTCACGGAATCCCGCGCTCAGGCACGCTTCTCCGGCCGACTCCGTCAATGGTTATGGGTGGGAGCCGCGGCCGCAGTGGCGATGATCGTTCTCGAGGGAGTTGGCTATGAAATACAACTCAAGGAGGCGCGCTGGCAACTTCAGACACTCGAAGTTTTAAGCGGGCAATTTGATAAACTGGAAAAGAGCAGCACTCGACTTCAGGAGACGATTGTCGCCCTGAAGGAACTTGATCATTGTATTTTCGATGAAATGGGTACCGGCGTTGATTTTCAGGCCGGTATGAACGAGATCAGCCACATCACTCCTTCATCAATTCGCTTCAGCAAGATCTCATTACGGAATGGATACAATAACGCCGTCGGCTCCCTGACCGGCTATGCTTTCGTTGATGATTTGGGGGGCATTCAACTCGAGAAATTCATGGATCGACTTCGCCGCAGTTCGCTGTTTGATCAGGTTCAATTGCTTAACGTGCAGACCGGCCGGTACGAAGGCAGGGAGGTGAAGAGATTTGACGTCAGCTTCGTGCAAATCGGGTCGCCGCAGAAGGATCTGTGGAACAAGCACGCCTTGGAGCTGGAAGGGAGCGAAAGATGAAGGGTTTTCTGGATCGTGAATTTCTCTTGAAAATCGTGATCATCCTGATCGTCAGTCTCGGGGGGTGGCTTCTGGTTGTTCATCCGAAGGTGAAAGAGCTTGACGACATTCATGTCTTGCTCACTACCGTTTCGCAACTGGGAAGCGAGTCCTCGAATGCTTCCGTTGCGAGCTTGATTGCACAGATGCGGGGTGGCCGGGAGATGATCGGCGAAGTTGAGAAACTCAACTCGTTTTCCCTCAACACGTCGAGTTTGTACGGCCTGATCTCCAGTATCGGTGCCAAGCATGACATTGTCGTGCAAAGTCTGAATCCCGGAAATGACAATCGACATACCACGAACAAGGATTATTCCTACACTCGTATCGATATGACGCTAGACGGAACCTACTCGAATATCGCATCGTTCATCCACGATATGAAGGATCTACCGGGATTTATCCGTCCCACCTCGCTCACCATTACACCAGGGGGCGATCACAGCCAAGCCATCGCCACCGCCAATTTTAGTTGTGAGGCGATCTTTTTCAAATTGCCGGATGCCCTCAGGGATATCGGAGGTGCATCGTGATTCCGAAATGCTTCACTCATGTCAATTGCCATGGCATGGCCATGCTTCTGCTTCCTGTCATTCTGATCAAGACACTTGCCGTCATATTTGGAATCAGTTCTCCGGATCAGGCTGCGGCCTCATCACATCAGCCCGGAGTCTCCCCCCTTCACCACCAGCAATCCACTCAGCGCACCTGGACGGAGCTGCAATTGGCGGCAGGCGCACAGGTCGAGCATCTTCGACAGCTTCACTTCGGGAATGATCCACTCCTTCACGCATTGGAAGACGGCGCCATCGAATCTGTGCCTGACATGCCGGGTGTGAAACTCGCGCTTCAGGTGATCATGTCCTTCCAGTCGGGAAGTGTCGCCCTCATCAGCGGTGAGCAATACCGCGAAGGTGACCTCATTAAAAGCAGCCCCTGGAAAGTCATCCTCATCAATGGCGATGTCCGCTCCGTTACGCTTCGAAATGAAGACACGGGTGAGGAGTGGATGCTCACCGTGGAGCGGAATCACTGAGCGTGATCTGACCTCATCGCCACCGCTTCGTGAGAAGTTGCTCTTTGCAATTGTCGCTCCGGAATGATCATGTCTGAATGTCCCGAAAACGGCGTCTTCTCCCGATGGCGGGGACATGATGAAATAAAATCGGTCTATTGATACGCGCCGACGGGATTTCGAGGTATCCTCCGAAATCTGGAACTTGCCGGAGTCGTGACGGCGGCCTGTGCGACAGGCGGTCGGACAATCGCCGGTTGGGATCAGGAGTAAAGCCATGTCAAACTGGAAGAAAACTCTCGCGTTGAATGTTGCCTTGATGGCGATGTCCTCGACCCTGTTCTCCTGTTCCAGGAAAGAGCATCCCGCGACCGGGCACTGGCTGGGCAGCATTACGGATGACAGTGGCCGGGAGAGTTGGGGTACGCTGCTGGTGGAACCTGACAATGCCGGGTCACATACGGTTGCGCTTTCCTACCTCAGCATCGGCGCGTTCACGACTGAATGTGTCGATTTCAATTTGGGCGAATCTACCATCATGTTCCACTACAAGAAGGGCAAGTTTGATCTCATCTTTGAGGGCGAATTGTCGGAAGACGGTCGCATGATGAGCGGAACAATGTCTGTCCCCGATGGCTCGACCTCGGCGTTGGCGGGCGGCACGTTTTCGTTTGAGAAAACACCACGACCGATCGATTTGCCGACACTAATGACCTTCTGGGGAGAAATCGAGACGCCGAATGGGTTTACTGAAATCACAATTCTCCTGGCGGAAACCCCCGATGGACGGATTGTCGGTGAATACAACGACCCGGAGCATAATCTCAATCACATGCCGTTTTACGATGTCAGCCGGGTTGACGGTGTCATTCATGCCTCCATCTCAGTCTTCGGACCTCCCATGATCTTTGAAATAACGCTTTCTGAAGACAGGAAACAACTGACCGGGGTGCTGAAGGGGAGAGGTGATGAAACCAAGCTCGACTTGATTCGGGATGAATGAACCGTGTTCTCAGGTTCGAGGAAGGGGGGATGTCAGTTTGCGCAATCAAACTCGTCAACGAAGCAATTGACACTCACGTCATGTTCAAGGTGCATAACGAGTGGCATCGTCCCTCTGCCCAGGTTGTTTCCACGCATGGACATCGTTGCCCTCCTCTTCGACGAAGATGATCAGCCATACTGCGATGAGGTCACCGACGACAACGTATCGGAGTAGTCATTCCCCACGCCGGGCCTGAGGAGTCTTCGACGAAGGTCCGGGTTCTTGACGATCGCAACCCGGACCTTCCGCCTTCGTCGTCAGGTCGGGCGTGGGAAGCATCAGACATCGCAATTATCCTGATGACGAGATCATCTCCGCCAACCGTTCCAGCCCGGATTCGACGTTTTCCCGGGGCGGGCCATAGCTGAAACGCACAAAGGCCATCAGAGGCGATAGTCCTGGGCGCTGGCGATTGGGGTTGACATCGAAATACTCTCCCGGCACGGTCAGCACCTTGTGCTTGAACGCTTCGTGCATGAATCCCTCGCCCGTATTGAGTGGTGAGGGCAAGTTCCCGACGCAACCGAACGCATAAAATGTCCCCTGGGGTTCACCGGGGAACGTCACCCCGAGTGCCTTCAGTCGATCGACAAGCAAGTCTCGCTTCTGTGTGAATGCGGCACGAACCGCGTTCGTCTCCTGGTCGGCGCGGTTTGGTTCCATCACCTTGATCGCCGCCCGCTGGATCGGCTTACTCGGTCCGCCATCGAGGAAGCTTCCCGCCGCCGTGAACGCGCGAATGATTGATTTCGGCGCGATGACCCATCCCACCCGCCAGCCGGGATACCGGAAGCACTTGGTCAGTCCGTCAAAGATCACCACCGGATCTTCATCCACATCCTCGACATATGCCGCAGAACTGACCGGGCCGGGGTTTCCGGGGTCGCCATATATGTAGTGCGAATAAAACTCGTCCATGAGCAAGGTACACGAGCGGCGTCGCGCCATGTCCACCCATGCCGCCAACTCCGTTCCCTGGATCACCGTTCCGGTCGGATTGCAGGGATTGGAAATCAGCAGCGCACCGATGTCGTCCTGCTCGATCCTCGCCTCCAGTTCCTCGGGATCAATGCGAAATCCATTCGATGCGGGCAACTCAATACACGTGGGATTGAGTCGATGGAACGTCGTCATCAGATCTTCATACGCCGTATAGTCGGGGGTGAAGTAGCCCAGCTTGAGATTGTCCAGCGCCGCCCCGCAGCGTGACAGGGCAAGGCGTCCTCCGGCGGCGATCGCGACATTCTCCGATGCGTATTGCGAGGATTTGCCTTGTCGGTACAACCGGTTGTAATGCGCCGCGACCACTTCGCGCATCTCGGGCAGCCCCTCGACCGGACCGTAGGCATGGTCCTCGAGGCTGATATCAAGCCGGTCGAAGCGGGGGGGAGCCCCCGGTAAATCGCCCACCTCGGGTTGCCCCTGGCCCAGATTGGACCAGTCCGGGTCGCCCATGGTGTACCCGACCTTGAAGGCGGCTTCGTTGACTCTGATTACTCCCATAAAAGGAAGCTGGCGAAACGCGGGGCGGGGTGGGGTCTGAGTTGGCATGAATGGCTCTTGAATGAAGTAATAGGAAGTCAAACGAGCGAATAGTAGCGACGTCATGGCCGCGCTGTCCGATGCCCTCGATTTCGTCGGGAGCACTGGTCGGAGCCATTGTGGTAGAATACACTCAGAACCCAAATAGTCGGCGGCCCGCCGGCTGATCCCGACATCCCCGAACATAGGTAATCCCATGACGACGACAGCCCCGGTCATGCATGAATTTCTCGCCACCCTCGGCATCCAGGACACGAATCCCGGTGGTTTTGCCGGCGAGTGGATCGGCTCCGGCCCCGAACTCGAGGTCATCACCCCCGTGGACGGCTCACGCATCGCGACCGTCCAACAGGTGACCGAGGATGAATACGACCAGATCGTCAACCGCGCCCACGAGGCGTTTCTCGTCTGGCGGACGTTTCCCGCGCCCAAGCGAGGCGAGGTGGTGCGCCAACTCGGCAACAAGCTTCGCGAATTGAAGAGCGAACTCAGCCAGCTCGTCACCCTCGAAATGGGCAAGATCATCGCCGAAGGTGAGGGCGAAGTGCAGGAGATGATCGACATCTGTGATTTCGCGGTCGGGCTTTCCCGGCAGTTGTACGGCCTGACCATGCACTCCGAGCGACCCGAACACAGGATGTACGAGCAATGGCATCCGCTCGGGGTCGTGGGCGTGATCAGCGCCTTCAACTTCCCGGTTGCGGTCTGGAGCTGGAACACCGCGATCGCGGCGGTGTGCGGCGACAGTTCGCTGTGGAAGCCCTCGAGCCACACGCCGCTCACCGCCATCGCCTGCACGAAGATCGCCCAACAGGTGGCGATCGAAAATTCCATCGACCCCGCGGTCTTCTCGCTCGTGGTCGGCAAGGGCTCCACGGTCGGCGACCGGCTGCTGCACGACAGGAAGGTGCCGCTCGTGTCCGCCACGGGCAGTTGCACGATGGGTTATCGCGTGGCCCAGGTGGTCGGCAAGCGGTTGGGCCGGACCATTCTCGAACTGGGCGGCAACAACGCCATCATCGTCACCCCCCATGCGAATCTCGACATCGCGCTTCCCGGCATCCTCTTCGGGGCGGTCGGCACGGCGGGGCAGCGCTGCACCTCAACCCGACGCATCATTGTCCACGAGTCAATCAAGGATGAATTCGTCAGCCGTCTCGTGAAAGCCTACGAGGGGATCAACATCGGCGACCCGCGCGAAGCCGACACCCTCATGGGGCCGCTCGTCACTCTCGGCGCCGTTGACGACATGATGAACGCCATCGAAATCATCAAGAAAGAGGGCGGCGAGATCCTCTATGGCGGCGAAAAACTGGATGGACCCGACTACCCG
>JADFSH010000146.1 GCA_022560875.1 Planctomycetota bacterium
TAAATCCACGTCCGTAACCGGCCAGCATACCAGATTTATCCCAGCCAAGTGCCTCGCAGACTGGAGCGGTGCGTCGGGAGCCAGAATGTTGGCTCCTGATGCGAGTCACCTCCCCAAAATGAGCCTCTCGGGACTTGTTCCGGGCATACTGATGATGTCGCTCGCGCTACGGACACGCACCCCACGCTGCGAGCAGTTGCAGTAGGTCGGTGACGTTGACTAAACGATCCTTGTTCGTATCGGCAACGCAGAAATCGTTGTATTCGACTACGAATGAGATGATATTGAATCCGGCATCGTCCCAGATATCGTTCCATTGATTCGCAATCTGTTCCTGCGGGATGTTGAAGAAATGAAGATAATGTTCCCCTGGAGGCGCGTTGTCGGGCTGGCCACTCTTCCAATTGGTGAATATCCAATCTTCGCCAGTCACCCACTCCCAGCCTCCATTCGGCTCCGAGTAAGAAGATGAGCCAAGATTCTGAAATCCTCCAATCCACGGCCCCTTGGCATCATTGCTGAAAGTCCAAAGAGCAGGATCGTTGACAATATTATTGAACACCCAGTCATTTTCTTCCAGGCTGGTCAGCGTGGCGAGATGACCACCCATGGCTTCAGCCATATCCCTTGCAGTTGTCCATGCCACCCCGCCACCGATCACCACCGCCTGAAAGAATTGGTCGTTTCGCTCAGGATCCACGGTACGTCTCATTTTCATGCAATGGAGCGTGACAACGCTGTATTCGACTACGAAGGAGATGATCTTGAAACCGGCTTCATCCCAAATATCATTCCACTGGTTGACGATAATTTCATCGGGGATATTGAAAAAATGAAGATAATGTTCCCCTGGAAACGCGTTGTCGGGCTGGCCGCTCATCCAATTGGTGAATCCCCAAGCTTCTCCAGTCACCCACTCCCAGCCTCCATTCGGCTCCGAGTACGAAGGTGAGGCGGGATTTTGAAATCCACCGATCCACGGCCCTTTGGCATCAGCGTTGAAAGTCCAAAGGGAAGGATCGTTGACAATGTTGTTGAACACCCAGTCATTTTCTTCCAAGCTGGTCAGCGTGGCGAGATGACCACCCAGGCTGATCGCCATGGCATCCGCATCTGTCCATGAAATACCGGCAGGAACTTTAACCGCCTGGTAAAAGTGGTCGTTCCCTCCATCGGTGGAAGGCCAGAAAACCATCGGTTTGAAGATTTGTGCATCGACTGGGGCTGCGAACATCATCAGTGTGAACAGCAGGGTGCACGATGATCTATGTATTTCATTGAATCGCATGAGATTTCCTCCGTGTTGTTGTTCAGCCACTCAAGAGTTCAGTAAGCAGGTTCTTCTGAACTACTACGGAGGATGCCGTTCAATCTGTCTTGATTATGGGAGGAATTTCTCCCAGCCATAATGTCTGGGGATCTGGGGCGTTGCGATCAAGCAAGTACGGATCGTTCGGCACTATGCTCTCTCTGATTATTTCGCCATTCTCATTTATGCAATAGCCGAAGCCGGCATAAGGAGGCGTGCCCCCCGCGATTTGCATGAGTATTCTTGGGTTCGTTCCACAGGAATCATCAGCATATGGTTCAAAGTAAATTTTTCCAAAATAGTCAATGGCGTCAGGAGGCATGAAGCATTTGTAGAACCCGATTGTTTCCAGAGTGCCATTTTGAGATGCCGAGACAATATCAGTACCGATATATCCACGCGATGGGTGAGCTGAAAACAGGACAAATGGGTCGGGATGACGAAGATTTTCGTATCCCCGAGACGGCCACAATACCTCGCTGTTATGGGCAATGGCGAAGATGGTCTTTTTATCCGACACGTACTGAAGATCAGAAATGGCCCCATCATGCCATAGTTGATAGAGCACATCACCATTCAGCGGATCCAGAACACTAATCGACGCGGCTGACCGCACGTTGTGCCTGAACACGGCGACAATTTCGGGAATGACTTTGTGACCCGGAGGCTCGGAAAAGACATCAGCGATGCACGTGCTCTCGGATACAAAAAACCCGGCTGACTGATAGTCCTTTTTTACAAAATAATCGATCAAATCACTGTCGCTGATGCGGTAGGCCCACAGTGGTATGTTCGTTGGCCTCTCTGCGTCATATACGCAGAGTTGTCCCCTATATGGACCTTTGGCGGTACTGTTATAGCCGATGATTGCCAGCTTTCTTATTCTGCCTTCATTCGCAACCTCCAAGAACTTGGCATATGTGATTGGTTTATCCCCCTTTTCATGCCATGCGAATAGCTCATCGCCGATGACGGAAACAAGGCGTGCAGATGTTTTATCATCGTTCAGCACCACATCATACGGGCGGTGATTCAGATACCAGACGGAGAGAATTGATAACGTGACTGAAATAGCGATGAGAAGTATGCAAATACTTGCTGTCGCGGTGATGGGATGATGACCGACCCAGCGAACCAGTTGTCCCCAGATGCCGGGAGTTTTTGCCTCGATCGGCGATCCTTTCAGATTTCTACGTGTATCCGCCCCCAACTCCGACGCCGACTGATACCGCCTCTCCGGCTCCTTCTCCAAGGCCTTGAGGACGATTGTCTCGAGGTCTCCGCGTAGTCGCCGTTGGAGCGTGCTGGGCCGGATCGGGGCGGCATCCTGAATGATCCTCGTCGCGTTGGGAATTGATGTGTCCGACACGTCATACGGCAACTGCCCGCACAGCAATTCATACAGCACCACCCCCAGCGAATAAACATCGCTCCGGATATCAATGTCGATCGCCTTGCCTTCGCATTGTTCGGGGCTCATGTATTGCAGCGTGCCGATGAGCTGGCCGATCTCGGTGTGCATCGTCGTAATGGCAATGTCCGAATCCGTCGAGCGGGCCACCCCGAAGTCGATCACTTTCACCTGACCGCTGGCATCCACGAGAATGTTCGCCGGCTTCAGGTCCCGGTGGATGATGCCTTTCTGGTGGCCGTGATGGACCGCATCGCAGACCTTCGCAAACAACTCAAGTCGCTGGCGGACCTTCAGGTCATGGGCATCGGCAAATTCGGTGATCGGCATGGCATCGCGGATATATTCCATGACGAAGTACGGCACGCCCCCGCTGCCGTCATCCCAGGTTCCTGCCTCATAGATGTGGGCGATTCCCGGATGCTGGAGCGCGCCGAGCAACTCGGATTCCAACTCAAATCGACGCAATGCGGACCGCGAAGCGAGGTGTCGCTTGAGGACCTTGATGGCGACGGTGCGCTGGGGCTGTTCCTGCCGGGCCTCATAGACCGTGCCCATCCCGCCGGAGGCGATGATGCGAGTGATCTTGTATCCGGCGATCATCTCCGGCAGGGGGGCATCGGCGGTCAACTCCCGGCGCGCAGCCTGGATTTCCGGGTCGGCGAGCAGCCCCTGGGCGAGGTTTCGGGCCTGGTGGGGTGAAAGAGAAATTCGTTCAATCTCCCTGTAGTTCTCGGTATAGTACATACGGATGACGGATGCTCTTCTGGCGCGGGCGAGGAACAGGGAGTTGTGGGCGGGGTTCGAGGCGAATACGGCAAGCCGTTTCAAGACAACGTGTTGGACGTTGGTGCTGAGCGCCAGAGACAACCGGGATTCCATGGCCGACCTACTCAGCCGGTATTGGAGCCCGATCTACGCGTATTTGCGTCGGGACGGCTGCGATCGCGAACAGGCCGAGGAACTGACGCAGGCGTTTGTCTCGGATGTGATGCTGGGTCGTGATTTGCTGGTGAAGGCCAACCCGGCGCGGGGCCGGTTCCGCTCCTTCCTGCTCAAGTCGCTCAAGCATTACCTCATTGACGAGCATCGACACGAGCACGGGCGGGATGGCACACGTGTGTTCGTCTCGTTGTCGAATGAGGACAAGGCGGCGAATCTGTACGAGCCGTTCGAATCGGATGAACCGGATCATGCATTCATGCGGCAGTGGGCAACGGCGGTGTTCGACCAGGCCCTTCAGCGCATGCGCGAGGCGTGCGAGCGCGATGGCATGGAGACGCACTGGGTCATTTTTGAAGCGCGTACCGTGCGGCCGCTCCTGCATGGCTCGGCGCCGGTGGAAATCGACGAGCTTGTACGCTCCACCGATACGGCCGGGCCGGACCATATCTCGAACATCCTCCACAGCGCCAAGCGAAAGTTCTTAGCCATCCTCTACGACATTATCGCAGAGACGGTTGAGAGCCCTGAGGAAATCGATGCCGAACTGGACGAGCTTATCCAAGTGCTGGGGGCTCAGTAGGTGGTGATTCAGGGGAAGAAAAGAGTTCGGGAATCTTTATCTTGGATTTCGGAGCAGGTCAGCCTTCGTCGCCTCCCGCCGCAGAGGCCTGCGATCGCAAGCAACCCCAGCGCCCCGGGGCCGGGGATGACGGCAATAAAACCCTCGAAGAATCCGTCGGGGTTGATGCCCGTACCGACGATGGTCAGACCGTCGGCGGAAATGCCCGTGGCACTGCTCAGTGTCCAACCCGTCAAGTCGAGTCCGAACTGGCCCTCCAGGACCGCCTGCAGATTCTGAATGCCGTTGACGGCATCCCAGATGAACGCCTCGCCGCCCAACGCGGTGAGGCCTTGACCGACCACTACCGAGCCGTCGGAAGATACGCTATTGGCGATGCTGCTGAAGCCGCCACCGGCCAGATCGCCCAAGCCGACCATCGCGCCGCTCGTCCAGCGGAACGCCTCGGAGCCCGAAGCGCTGTTGCTTCTGCCAACCACGACCAAGCCGTCGGCGGACACGGCATTGGCTTCGCTGCTAATGCTGCCGCCCGTCAGATCGCCCAGTCCGGTCATGACGCCGCTCGTCCAGCGGAACGCCTCGGTTCCCGAAGCGATGGTGCCAAGACCAACGACCACCGAGCCGTCGGCGGACACGCCGCGGGCGATGCTACTAAAGCTGCCACCCGTCAGATCACCCAGTCCGGTCATGACGCCACTCATCCAACGGAATGCCTCGGAGCCCGAAGCGCTGTTGCCAAGACCAACGACCACCGTACCGTCGGCGGACACGCTGCGGGCTTGGCTACTAAAACCGTCGCCCGGCAAATCGCCCAAGCCAACCATCCCGCCGCTCGTCCAGCGGAACGCCTCGAAGCCCGAAGCACTGATGCTTATGCCAACTACGACTGAGCCGTCGGAGGAGGCACCAAAGGCTTGGCTATCAAAGCTGCCGCCCGGCAAATCGCCCAAGCCGACCATGCCGCCGCTCGTCCAGCGGAACGCCTCGTTGCCCGAAGCATTGACGCTAACCCCAACCACCACCAAGCCGTCGGCGGACACGCCATTGGCCCGGCTGTCAAAGATACCGCCGTCCAGATCGCCCAGACCCTGAAAACTGGGAATGATGCCCGCGAAGCTCGACGTCGCGATGGCAAGAACAAACGCCCCCGCGTAAGCAGGCAATGACAGTTTAATGGTTCGATTCATGCGACGTTCTCTCCGTTTGAATACAACTTGCGAGTTACCGCAATTCGCGTAACCACATCAAAGGGGCAGCTTCCCTGGTTGAGGGGTGCTGAAAGTTCATCTCCAGCTCCATGTGGCTTACTTTCCTTCAATGCAATCTCGCGCGTCTCCGCGTGATGCGCCTGGATCCTGACTGCACGAGGCAAAACGTACAGCGATCTTCTCTCTCTTGTGGTTCGGTTGTCACCGGATCAGCAGATGTGGTGACGATGCACTACACCGCAACCCAAAGTACTCGACTGCATAGTCATGTCAACCGTGGAGTTAGAAAAACTCGCAGAAAGGCCAAAACCAGCCGGTGTCGTTTGATATGGGAGCGCTCACCGGCACCTGGCCCACGCAAACCAAGCTGGCCGGTGGCAACAAACCGGGAGTAGCGGATCAGGAGAGCCTCACCGTGACCGGGAGCAGGCACGGCCTCCACAAGCTGTGGGTATAGCTGTATATTCTTGCGTATTCCGGCGAAAACAGGAACTCGGGAGCGCAGGCTCCATATCACAATCGAAGGCGAAGGCGGCTGGACCCAGCCATCCATCAACATTGACGTATAATGATACGGAAAAGGCTTCCGACTTTATGTGTCTGCGCGATCAGCAGCACCGTCCTTGGTGGCTTGCTGGTTCGACGAAACCTGTCGTGCATCAGATTTTCAACCCGAAGGCGCAACCGAACAATCGTCTACATCGGAGGTTTTCTACAGGGCATGCCCGTCCCGTTATTTTCTCCTGATTTTTCACAGATTTTGAATCGAAACGGCATAATCTCGGTCATAAGGAATGTACCTATACTTATTCCACAATCCCGATGGAGTGAGATCATGAGCCGCAGGTTCTCGCTTCCGGTCGTTTTTCTCGTCTGGGGGAGTGCTCTCGGGCCGACTGGCCAGATGGTTTCGGCCCAGGTTCCGGACGCCGCGCGTGTCGATTCAAGCCTCCCTCAACTGCTCCAGCCGACCGAGTTGGTCCAGCAAACGAGCCGGGTCATCGGACCGGAAGTCATGCGACGCCGCGCGGTTGGGGTCGATGCCGAGCTGTTGATAACGTTGGATCCCGAGGGGGATAATCAACTCGTCTTCAATCTGTTCCCGGACACGACCTTCACGGGCCGGGTGGAGGGCAAAGCATATCCGGGAGCGAGGATCGGGTTCTTCGATTCCTTTTCCCTCCGCGGCAGCATTCAAGGGATATCCGGCAGCTCCTTCCAGCTCGTCTGCCATCGAGGCGTGCTCGCCGCGGACATCCGGGTTCCGGGGAAAGGGGAATATCAGATCCGCCCCACCGCCCCCGGCGCGCACGAGGTCTGGGAGATCGACAATTCCCGCTTTCCAACCTGCGCCACTGGCGAGCCGCATCAAATCTTTTCGCCACCTGCTGAAAAAGCCTCGGGACAATCCACATCCTTCTTTCCTGAAGACGGATCGAGAATCGACGTCATGATCGTGTACACGGCGGATGCGCGGATTGTCACCGGGGGCACGATAAACACCGAAGCGGAGGCGCTCCTTGCCGTCAGCAATGCCAATGCCGCATATGTCAACAGTCTGGTCAACACGCAACTGCTCCTGGTTTTTCTGGATGAGATCGCCTATACGGAATCGGGAAGCGCAGTCACCGATATCATCCGCCTGACGAACCCCGGCGACGGCTTTCTCGACAGCGTGCACACCATCCGGGATACGGTCGGCGCCGACAACGTCGGCCTGTTCGTCTCGTCATTCAATGCCTGCGGGGTCGCGTGGGTGATGGCGAATGTTTCCCCCACCTTCCAATCGTTCTCGTTCAACGTGAGTGCGATCGGCTGTGCGGCGGGGAATCTCACCTACGCCCATGAAGTTGGTCACAACCTGGGTTGCCACCATAACCGCGGATCCACCGGCGGCAATCAGGGCGCATTCCCGTATTCCTTTGGGTATCGGGAACCGAACGGATTCTACCGCACAGTGCTGGGCTTACCCAACGGCAGTCCGAGGATCATGCATTTTTCCAATCCCCTCGTCGAGGTGCTCGTTCCTACCGGCATCCCAGAAGGCCAGGCGGACTCGGCCGACAATGCGAAGACGATCAACAATACCGCCTTCACCATGGCCAATTTCCGATTAACCCAATGCTCCGGTTCAGCCCTGGCCTTGGATTGCAACCTGAATTGCATTGAAGACGCCGACGACATCACTGCCGGCGACAGTCTCGATTGCAACAACAATAGCATCCCTGACGAATGCGATGTCCAGAGCGACACCTTTTTTATCGGCAGTTCCGGTGAACTCTCCCCCATCGGCCTGGGTTTTCCCGTCAGCCACACCTTCACCAACCCCATTGCCTCGGGGGAGGACGTGACGCTGCGGTTTGCCGCGATTGCCGATCTCGAATCCATCTTCTGGGCGCTGGATGTCTATCTCAACGATGTCTTCCTGGGGCGTATCTTCCAATTTACCGGCTCACGATGCCCGACGATGCCCGATGAGGACGAGCTTGTGGTGGCGATGGCCGACTTCAACACGCTGGTCAATGGGGGCGATGCGGTCATTCGCAT
Organism: Planctomycetota bacterium; assembly: GCA_022560875.1. GTDB lineage: Bacteria > Planctomycetota > Phycisphaerae > Phycisphaerales > SM1A02 > JADFSH01. The sequence continues at coordinate 8,001 of JADFSH010000146.1, forward strand.
CGAGACCTTCGACAGCGTCGAGTTCGACATCTGCGGCGGCACATCGTGGGTCAGCGTCTCGATGGATTATCTCGCCCCCCCGCCGGATACGAACAACAACGGCATCCCCGACACCTGCGACCTGGCGCGCGGCGATTTCAACCTTGACGGCGTGGTCAACGTCACGGACCTGCTGAGTCTCCTCGCCGCGTGGGGCGTCTGCGGCAACTGCGTCCAGGACACGGACGGCGATGGCCTCGTCAACGTCACCGATTTGCTCACCCTGCTCGCCAATTGGGGGTAAGGCTGCGTGGGACGATTTCTTACTTCCACCCAAACGGTTGATGTCGTACGCGCTACGAATACGCTTCCGCCCTCCATTTGGTAGCATGGTTGACGCTCTATTCACAACAAGTGGGGACAGACGATGGCGGACGATGACAAAATCAGACCAGCCGATCCGGATGCGAGCACGGAGGATCGCGGCAAGCCTTCCCCGGCCGCCCTGCCCAGGAAGATCGGCCACTACTCCATCAAGCGCATCATCGCCTCCGGTGGGATGGGGACGGTCTACCTCGCCCAGCAGGAGCAGCCCCGCCGCGTCGTCGCCCTGAAGGTCATGAAGAAGGGCATCGCCTCGAAGTCGGCCCTGCGCCGCTTCGAGTACGAGTCGCAGATCCTCGCGCGGCTCAAACACCCCAACATCGCCCAGGTCTACGAGGCCGGAACCCACGATGACGGCGAGGGCGGCGTGCCGTTCTTCGCCATGGAGTACATCCCCAACGCGAAGACGATCATCGAGTACGCGAAGTCGAAGAA
>JADFSH010000147.1 GCA_022560875.1 Planctomycetota bacterium
TTTCGAGCGGGAGGCAAAGCTGCTGGCGTCATTGAACCATCCGCATATCGCCACGATTCATGGGCTCGAAGAAGCGGAAGGCAACCAATATCTCATCCTCGAATACATCGAGGGTGAGACGCTGGCCGAGCGACTTGCGCGAGGCGCAATCCCGGTTGACGAAGCCCTGCCCATCGCCAAGCAGATCGCCGAGGCGATCGAAGCCGCACATGAGAAAGGCGTGATCCACCGCGACCTCAAGCCCGCCAACATCAAGTTCACCGCTGATGGCGAGGTGAAGGTTCTCGACTTCGGACTCGCCAAGGCCATCGAAGAGCAATCATCGACCGCCAGTGAAATCGCCAACTCCCCCACCATGGCCCCCCATGGAAGCCCCACGATCTCCGGGGTGATCCTCGGCACCGCCGGCTATCTCTCCCCCGAACAGGCCCGGGGCCGGCCCGTTGATAAACGGGCCGACATTTTCGCGTTCGGCTGCGTGCTTTTTGAAATGCTCACCGGCGAAAAACTTTTTACCGGCGAGACGGTCACCGATTCGCTCGCCTCGACCCTCAAGGTCGAACCGACCTGGGCCGAACTCCCCGCCGACACCCCCCCCACGATCCACCTGCTCCTGCGGCGGTGCCTGGCCAAGGATCGCAAACGCAGGCTCCAGGACATCGGTTCGGCCCGGGTGGAGATTGATGAAGCGATCGCCGACCCCTCCGGTTCGTCGCTTTCACTCGCGGCGGGAGCATTGGAAGCGTCAACGACCCGGCACGCAGGACTCGGGATGATGCTGACTTTCGCCATGATCTTTGCGACACTCGCAGGTGTCGGGGTCTGGTTGTTCAAGCCGGCACCCGTACCTGAGACGCTTCACGTCGCCATCCCGGTCAACACGATCAAGCCGCAGGAGGGTCCGGGGCCACAGGCCCTCTTCGACGTCCATCCATCCGGCACACGGATCGCATACGTCGGCGTGGATCCCGAGGATGAATCGGTGCAGCCGGAGACGGCGATATACATTCGCAACCTTGAAGATTCGACCCCGACGAAGCTCGCCGGCACTGAGCACGTCCATCGGCTGTCCTTCTCGCCGAATGGCGAGCAGATCGCCTATGCATGGCATGATCCGGACCGTCCTGAGTGGGAGATGCGTCGCGTCAACTCCGACGGCGGCCCATCGATCACGCTGTTCGTGGATCCATCCCGATACTGGCTGAGTTATCCGCCGTGCTGGGTCGATGATGACCAGCTCGCGTACGTGGGTGATGATTTCTTCTCCATTTACCTGGGCGAAGCGACCGGTGGTCAGCCCGAGTTGTTCGTGGATTTCCGCGATCTTGTCCCCGATCTCGTCATCATCGTCGAGTTGTGGGCGCCGCCCGATGGGGGCGTACTTTATGTAAGCGGCATGGCCACTTCAGGTGAGCGCGGAAACTACTCAAGCATATTCGAGGTCGATCTGAACACAAAGGAAGTCCGTGAGATCGTAGGGGCGCACTCTTTTTTCCGGTTGCTCGATTCGGGCATTGCAGTTTTCACTAAGGACGATGTGCTTGGTGTTGCGTCCTGGGAGGCGGCATCGCGTTCAATCACGGGCGATTTTATTCCGTTTATGAACCTTTCCGGAACCGGCATCACCCTGGAGATGACGTCCAAGGGAACGCTCGTGTACACCCCACCTCTGGGCGCTGGGAAGGATTCTCGCGTCATGTCGATCGATCGGGAAGGGAATATCCAGCCAGTTGCCGAACTTCGTCGTGAGTATGCAGGGCACGTTCGCGTCTCTCCAGATGGGAGGCAACTTGCGCTCATCATCAGTGGCGCTACCAGCTCGGGGGCCCATGTTCTCGACCTCGAATCGTCCGCCCTCCGGCCCGTCGCGAACGAAGGGGTGAACATCGCGCCGACCTGGATGCCCGATGGTCGATACGTGTACAACACCATCAAGTCGATGGCGGATCAGCGTTACGTCATCGTTGACCTTGACTCCGACGACCTCAGAACCGAACCGCTTGTGAGCGGATACTCTTCCAGCATTTCCTTTTCATCAGATTGCAAGTTGGCGATCGTCACCCGCGCCGATTTGGATACCGCCGATGGCGATCTTTTCGTGGTGGAACTGGAGACGGGCGAAACGCATCCCCTCGTGGTCACCTCGAGCAGTGAGCACTCGGGCATGATCTCGCCTGACGATCGTCTCATCGCCTATATCACCAATGCCTCCGGCGAATATCGTGTCGAGCTGCGTACCTTCGATGCCCAGTCCTTCAAACCGGGCTCGCGTCCGACCGTTGTCTCTTCGCGGCCGTCCCAGAGTGCGTTCTGGAATCCGAACGGCTCCGAACTGTTCTGGATCGACTATGAGATTGAGGCCCTGATGGCGGTTGATGTGAGGTATGAGCCCGCCGGAGATGATGATAAGCCGGTGCTGAGCGTCTCCGAGCCTCGTGTGGTATTCACTGCGGCCGAAGTGCCGTACCACACCGACTTCGGGGAGTGGCCGGTCCATATCAGCCCCGACGGAATGCGTTTCTACTACATTGAAGGCCGACGCAGCCCCGAGCCGCCGGCGTACCTCAACGTGGTGCTCAACTGGGAAGAGCAACTCAAGCGTCTCGTGTCTGACGGAAAGTAGCCTTGCCGATGAACACACCCCCAAACCAGATCGGCACCTACACGATCACCCGCGAGATCGGACGCGGGGGGATGGGCGTGGTCTATCTCGCCCGCGACACCAAGTTGGACCGGGATGTGGCGATCAAGGCGCTGCCGGGGGAACTGGCGGAGGATAAAGATCGCTTAGAGCGTTTTGAACGCGAGGCGAAGCTGCTGGCCTCGCTGAACCATCCCCACATCGCCACCATCTTCGGGATTGAAGAAGCGGACGGGAATCAATACATCATCCTCGAATACATAGAGGGCGAAACCCTGGCCGAGCGGCTTCAGCGCGGGGCGATCCCCGTTGCCGAAGCGTTGCCCATCGCCAAGCAGATCGCCGAGGCAATCGAAGCGGCACATGAGAAAGGCGTGATCCACCGCGATCTCAAGCCCGCGAACATCAAGTTCACTTCTGACGGCGAGATCAAAATTCTCGACTTCGGGCTTGCGAAATCCTTGGAGATGAGATCGTTCACCGATACCGAACTCGCCAACTCTCCCACGAAAGTTCACTCTCCCACAATTACCGGAATCATCCTCGGCACCGCCGGCTACTTGTCGCCCGAACAGGCCCGAGGTCGTCCGGTGGATACCCGTACCGATATCTTCGCCTTCGGGTGCATTCTCTACGAGATGCTCACCGGCGAGATCGCATTCGGAGGGGAGACCGTTGCCGACTCGATCGGGGCTACCCTCCACAAGGATGTGAATTTCGATCGCCTGCCGCCCGACACGCCCCCCATCGTGCGTCATATGCTGAAGCGCTGCCTGGAACGCGATCGAAAGAAACGCCTGCGCGACATCGGCGACGCTCGGGTGGAGTTGGAGGATCCGACGAGCATCGAAGGTCTGCCCGAATCAGCTTCACTACCCCCGAATATGGCAAACCGCGTTGTTGCAGCGCTGCCCTGGATTTTCTGCGGCGTGCTTGCGATCGCACTGCTGGTCATCTTGACGGGGCGATACGGCGAGTCGGTGCCGCCTGGAGTGATCCGTGCCGAAAGATACGAACTCACCTTTCCGAAGAATACAAGCATCAACTGGCGGGGTACGAAGAACACTTGGAGCAATGTTGGCTTTTCGCAGCTGCTCGCCATTTCTCGCGACGGTCGCCGAATCATTCAGACCGTGCAGGAAGGTCGGCGCACCAGCCTGTACCTCAAGGAAGAGGGTGAATTCACACCCCATGAAGTGCCGGGGACTGAAGGGGCACGAGGCGCCTTCTTCTCGCCCGACGGGCAGTGGGTCGGATTCGCCGCCGAGGTCCTGGCCCTATCCGCCGCCACATCGATCTGGAAGGTGCGACTGCCCGGCGGTGTGCCTCAGCCGATTTGTACGATCAACTCTGCGGCATTCGACGCCACCTGGCTCGACGACAACACGATTGTGTTTTCCACCGATCATGGCCTGAGGCGGGTTTCCGCGGATGGCGGCGAGGTGCAGCACCTCACCCAGATCGACATAGAAGGTGGCGAGTGGGGACACCATTTTCCTCACGCCATTCCTAACCGTGATTCGGTCCTCTTCACCCTGGTCAGCGAATCCGGTCAGCATGCAGCGATCCTCACGCTGGCGGACGAGAAGATAACGATCATCAAACAACACGCCACGAATGCGCGATTCTCCGATACCGGCCACCTGGTGTTCGCACGCCGCGGCGAAGTGCTCGCCATGGAATACGATCCGGACAACCCGTTGTCGGTGGGGAGCGAGGTGGTGCCGATCGCCCGCGGCGTCCACACCACCCCGGGGCAGGGCGGGGCCGTGGTTCATCTTTTCGCCACTTCCCAGTCGGGAACGCTCATCTACGCGCCCCAGTCCGAACCGCCGGAGCCGGATGCGTTGATCTGGGTCGATCACGAGGGCACCGAGGAATCAATCGTCAGTGGAGATGGTTTTTGGATGCATCAACGTCTCTCGCCGGTTGGCAATGCGATTCTCTTCAACCGACTGACGAGCGATGGCATGTTTGACCTTCACATCTACGATATCCAGCGCGATCAGATCAACCCATTGACGCGTACCGGCCAAAGCTACGATGCAGAGTGGTCGCCCGATGGACGCACCGTGTGCTTCAATGCGCTCGATTCAGTGGGTCGCTCGACAAACATGATCCCGACAGATCGCAGCGGACCGGCTCGCACGATCTTCAAAGGGGGGGATTCACGCCCGCATTTTTGTCAGTGGTCGGATGACGGATCAACCCTGGTCTTCTTCACCCGCTCGACGGGCGGCGGGATTTGGCTGTCAACGATCTCGGACGACGAATGGGAGCCATTGCGCGAGGTGATCAATACACCGCTCCGTGAGGCCTGGGCTCAGATTTCACCCGACGGCGAACTGATTGCGTACGTTGGATTCGACACCGACGGTCGCGACATCTACGTTCAGACGTATCCAGATCGCGGAGCGCTGATACGAGTCTCCCAGGATGGCGGCGGCGAGCCGCGGTGGGCGCAAGACTCGCGCACGCTCTATTTCCGTGAGGCGGGCCGGATCTACAAAGCGACGATCGTGACCGATCCGAGCCTGGACGTCGCTGAGGTCACGACGCTGCCAATCGAGGACACCTACGACGCCGCGCCGGGTGGACACCAGCATTACGATCTCTCGACCGACGGCACGAAGTTCCTCATGGTCAGGCACGGTCGCCGCTTCCAACCCAACACCGTGCACATCATCGAAAATTGGCCAAGCGAACTTGACGGGGAGTCGTCACCATGACCTCTGACGCCTCCGCTCCCAGAACGGGTAGTCGCATCGGCCCCTACGAGATCACCCGCGAGATCGGACGCGGGGGGATGGGGGTGGTGTACCTGGCGCGAGACACCAAACTCGACCGGGACGTGGCGATCAAGTGCCTGCCCCCGGAAGTGACTGATGACAAGGAGAGGCTGGCCCGCTTCGAGCGCGAGGCGAAGCTGCTGGCCTCGCTGAACCATCCGCACATTGCGACGATTCACGGGCTTGAGGAATCCGAAGGCAATCAATACCTCATCCTCGAATACATCGAGGGAGAAACGCTGGCGGAGCGGCTTGATCGAGGTGCGATCCCAGTTGAAGAAGCGTTGCCCATCGCCCAACAGATCGCCGAGGCAATCGAAGCCGCACATGAGAAAGGCGTTATCCACCGCGATCTCAAGCCGGCCAACATCAAGTTCACCGCCGATGGCGAAGTCAAAGTCCTCGATTTCGGACTCGCCAAGGCGATGGAAGCCGATGCCGCGTCTTCATCCGCCGAAACCCTCGCCCACTCCCCCACGCTCATCGGCTCGCCGACGGTGCAGGGGGTCATTCTGGGCACTGCGGGATACATGTCACCGGAGCAGGCCCGAGGCAAGCCGGTTGATAAACGCTCGGACATCTTCTCCTTCGGGGCAATCCTGTTTGAGTTGCTCACCGGCAAGCAGGCGTTTCCCGGCGAGGCGGTCACGGAATCACTGGGGGCGATCATTCACAATGAGCCGGAGTGGATCGCATTGCCTGATGACACCCCGCCGCTTATTCAACTTCTTTTGCGGCGATGCCTGACCAAGGATCGCAAGCGAAGGCTGCAGGACATCGGCGATGCGCGGGTCGATCTCGAAGAGTCCATCACCGATCCGACTTCATCACAACTGGCGTTCGCAACCGGCACCGGTCGTGGGCGATCGCTGTCGGGGCGCTGGATCGGCGCGATGGCGCTGATGCTGGCCGGCGCGGTGCTCATCGCCGGCCTTTTGATCCGCAACGGACTTCAGGCATCGCGCGGGACGACGCCCGACCCCGCGGTCACTCGCTTCACGATCGACCTGCCGCCGGGAGCCAGAGTCGCACTCGATAATAACGGAATGGCCGATCTGGCCGTATCCCGCGACGGGCGAATCATCGCCTACGCCGTCATTAACGAGAAGAACGAGACAGAACTCCTCGTGCGAAATCTCGAAAGCATCGAAAGCCGGGTTCTGCCCGGCACGCTCAACGCACACAAACCGTTCTTCAGTCCGGACGGGCGCTGGCTGGCATTCCGCTCAGAGAACCGGGTGATGAAAGTCCCGCTGGCCGGCGGCTCGCCCGTCACCGTATGCACCGCTGAGAATGTGTGGGGGGGCGCGTGGCTCGACGATGACACCATTGTGTTCATTCAGGACTCCACCGCACTCATGCAGGTGAGCGCAAATGGCGGCGTACCGACGGCCTTCGCCTCCATCATCGAGGATACAGGCCTGGGAGGCGCCATCTCGACGACGGCGGTGCCGGGATCGCGAAGCGTGCTGGTCACCGGTTGGCACGAAAATTCAATCGAAGGATGCGACATCGTCGCTATTTCGTTGGATACCGGCAGCGTCACGACCGTCGTTTCAAATGCGACGAATCCATTCGTTCTGGAGTCCGGGCACCTGGTCTTTCAGCGCGTGTCGTCGCTCTATGCCGCTTCTTTCGATCTGGCCCGCCTCACCGTCACAGGCCCGCACGTGCCGGTTCTGCAGGGCGTCGCCACGACCGCGTGGGCGGACGATGCGAACGCGTTTGTGGCGCCGGCCGGCACGCTGGTGTTCATTCCGGGTCTGCGCCACGGGCCGGGCCGTCGCCTCGCGCGGGTCGATCGGGCGGGAAACATGACGCCGGTTTCCGAGCGCACCGATGCGTTCGTCGGGGATCTTCGTTTCTCACCCGACTGGACGAAGTTCACGGTGGCCACCCTGCGGAGCTCGCTGGAGACCTGGGTGTATGAACAGGCCCGCGACGTGATGACGCTTGTGCCTGCAGAGTTCGGCGGGCCGAGCGGATTGACGTGGTCGCCCGACGGCCAGCGCATTGCCGGCCAGAGGTTCGATCCCGTCACCGGGAAGTCGGACGGCATCATGATTCACTCACTCTTGCGCCTGGAAGAATCAGAAGCGTTTCTTGAGAACCAGTTCTGGATTCCGCAGGACTGGACGAAGGATGGTTCGCAGCTGCTGCTCATCGGAACTGGGGATGTCGGGACTGTTGTCGATTCTGCGGAGCGGGGGCTCGCGGTCTGGAGTCCGGATGAAAATCGTCCGCCGCAAATGATGATTCGCGGCCTGGACTATTATGCACGAGCCAGACTTTCGCGCGACGAGAAGTGGGTCGTGTTTGAGCGGACCGTCTCTGGAAGAAATCACATCTTTGTGCGTCGTTTCCCGATCACCGGCGAAGAGTGGCAGGTCTCCGTCGATGGCGGGTCGAGGCCCGCATGGTCCCCGACCAGCGACGAGATCTATTTCTATCATGACGGCGCTATGATGGCCGCGAAGGTTTCCACCGAGACCGGCTTCAGTGTCGGGCCGGCCGAGAAGCTGTTTGATGCCCCGTGGGAGTTTCAGAACGACGTATATGACGTCGCCCCGGACGGTCGCTTCATCGTGATCCAGCTCGCGGACTGGGAGCTTGAGCCGGTCACGCTGCACGTTGTGCTCAACTGGGGCGCGGAAGTCGAGGCGAAGGTTACGCGTGAGAGTGCTAAACCATGAACTCAATCCCTACGAAGATCGGCCCTTATGAGATCACCCGCGAAATCGGACGCGGGGGGATGGGCGTGGTCTATCTCGCCCGCGACACCAAGCTCGACCGGGACGTGGCGATCAAGGCGTTGCCCCCGGAACTTGCGGATGATCCGGAGCGAATGGCTCGTTTCGAGCGCGAGGCAAAGCTGCTGGCGTCGCTGAACCACCCCCACATCGCCACGATTCATGGGCTCGAAGAGGCGCAAGGCAACCAATATCTCATCCTCGAATACATCGAGGGTGAGACTCTGGCTGAGCGACTTGCGCGAGGCGCAATCCCGGTCGATGAAGCGCTGCCCATCGCTGGACAAATCGCCGAGGCCATGGAAGCGGCCCACGAGAAAGGCGTTATCCACCGCGATCTCAAGCCGGCCAATATCAAGTTCACCGCCGATGGCGAAGTC
>JADFSH010000148.1 GCA_022560875.1 Planctomycetota bacterium
TTCGGGGGGTGGACCGGGGGGGGAGATGAAGCACGCGAAGTCGCGGTTCATCGCCCTGAAGATCCTTGAGTATGTCAAGGGTTCCGTCATCCGAAGCGTCATCCACAATGATGATTTCATATTCCAGTCCCAATGCCGATAAGGCGGTCGTGAGCTGCGTCACTAATTCGGAGATATTTTCCCGCTCGTTGTGCGCCGGGGCGATGACCGACAGAACGATTTTCACACCAGGATGAGGCATGGCTCCATGCTACCAGATCAGATTGTGATTTCGAATTGACCCGCGCAGAATGCTGTTCGCGCAACTTTGCCTGGCAGGGAAGAACCTCCTTGCATACGATCGCCCGATGAATCGTCCCCTGACCACCGCCGCGACCGCGGTCGCGCCAGTCCACACCGTTATTCCGGCCCGGGCGGGCACGCTTCTGCTGTCGCATACCGCAGTGGATGCCTATGCCTTTTTCGTGCCGCCACTTATCGGGGTATTGCAGATCCGTTGCGAACTGACGCATGAGCAGGCTGCGTGGATGCTGGGGATCGGCTCACTCACTTCGGGGCTCAGCCAGCCGTTGGGGGCGTGGATTTCCGATCGCACCGATTCCCGTCTCTTCGGGGCGCTGGGACTGTTGATTGCGGCGGTGTGTCTGAGCTGCATTGGCCTGGCCGACAGTTTCGCCACGTTGCTCCCGCTGTTCGCCCTGGGGATGATCGGGGTGGGCATCTTTCACCCCGTCGGGGCTTCGTGCTGCGGACAGATCGCGGAATTGCTTCCCGGAAAACGCCGCTCACTGGGGGTGAGCGTCTTTTTCGTGTTCGGCATGGTGGGGGGTGTGATCGGCTCTCTCCTTGCCCGGAAGATCGCCATGAGCGGGGATGACGGATTTTCCATGCTTCGTTACGCGATGATTCCCGGCATCCTGCTTGCAGTATTGCTTCACGTGGCGATCCGTCACCTGCCGCATCGTCGCCATGAGCATCATCTCATCCAGTTTGCGAGGAAGGATCTGGCTCGACGCTGGCGGATGGTGATCGTGCTGTATTTCTCCAACGCCATGCGCTTCACCGTCAACGTCACGCTGATCTACCTCATCGTGCGCTGGGCCGAAGCCCTTGCAACCACGGAGAACCCTCTGCTTTCAACGGAAGCCATTGCCGAACAGGGTGGCAGGATCGCCGGAACCGTCAATGCGCTGCTCGTGTTGGGAATGGCCATCGGGGGGATTTTCGCAGGAACGATGATCCCCAAAGGCGCCGAGAAGTGGCCCCTTGTCCTCGTCCCGATTCTCTTTTCACCTTCCATCATTCTGTTCGGTTCGTCATCACTGGTGGTGGGATACGGACTGGTGATCCTGGCCGGGATCAGTTTCGCCTCCATGATCCCCGTGTGCCTGGGGCTTGCCCAGCGATTGCTGCCTCATCGCACATCCATGGCTTCCGGCCTTATGCTCGGCGGGGCATGGGCGCTGGCGGTCGTCGGGCCGCGCACTGCGGAGTATTGCATGAGCACCCTTGAATTCAGCCTTCCTCAAACCTTCAGCCTCACGGCGGGACTGCTGGTGTTGTCAGGCCTGGTCTGCCTTCTCCTCAATTCCAGTGCGCTGCATGAGACGGTTCATGCTGATCCGCACTGATAGGCGACCTTCCGATACAATGACCATGATTGCTTTAATCCTGCCGCGCTTATGATTCTAAATGACCATCACCGAGACTTGATCTGACATGACCGCCCCAACCCCCGGAAGAACCCCCGCAACCAGCCCCGATCGCGGCGGGCGGCGCAATACCGCCATCCTTATTACCGGGGCGGGGGGGGAGGTCGGTCACGGTCTCATCAGTTCCCTGCACGGTTTGGGCCATCGCAACATCGTTGCCCTCGACGTCAAGAAACTCAGACGCGATCAGCGGGAACTCTGCCAGGATTCGTTTGAAGGCGACATCTGTGACAACTCCCTGCTGGAGCGTCTGCTGGCGATGTACGAGATCACGGAGATCTACCATCTCGCGGCCCTGCTTAGTACGCGGGCGGAGTTCACGCCGGAAACCGCCCATGCTGTCAATGTCGGGGGTGCGCTCAATCTGCTGCGCCTTGCGACGGAACAGGCGCGTTCGCACGGCGAGCGGGTGAAATTCATCTTCCCCAGCTCGATTGCGGTGTACGGATTGCCGGACCTGGAAACGAAATTTCGCGCGGGGGCGGTGAAGGAGGACGAATATTGTCGCCCGAACACGATGTACGGCTGCAACAAGCTGACCTGCGAAAATCTCGGGCGCTATTACGCGGATCACTATCGACAGCTCGCGCAGGATCGCATTGAAGGGCTGCTCGATTTTCGCAGTCTGCGTTTTCCGGGATTGATCAGTTCGGAGACGCTTCCCTCGGGGGGAACGAGCGATTTCGCGTCGGAGATGATTCATGCCGGGGCTTCGGGCAAGTCTTATGCCTGCTTTGTGAGGCAGGACACGCGGATCCCCTTCATGACCATGCCGGATGCGATTGATGCGATGCTCAAGCTCGCCGCTGCGGAGGAGTCCAAGCTCACCCGCTGCGTGTATAACGTTGGAAGCTTCAACCCCAGTGCGGAGCAGATCAAGGATCAGGTCATGAGGTATTTTCCGGATGCTGAAATTACGTTCGAGCCGGATCTGCCCCGGCAGGAGATTGTCGATTCCTGGCCGGCGGATGTTGATGTCTCGGCAGCGAAGGATGATTGGGGTTTCGCCCCCGTCCATGACCTGAGTCGTGCGTTTGCGGACTATCTTGTGCCGCGCATCAAAGCGCGATACGCCGAGTGACTGGCCGTGATAAAGAAAGACTTGAACGGGCAAGATGCTCGTTCCACCTTTGGTAACAGAGGACCGAATCCGATGACCACCACCCAGATGACGGGAAAAGAAATCTTCAACCAGCGCACCGATGAGGTGCTCAAGCATCTGGAGGAGACGGGGCAACTCAAGAAACTCCAGATGATCGAAGGGCCCATGGATGCCACCATCACCATGCGGGGCTATGGCGAGGTTGGTTGCTTCTGCTCCAACAACTATCTCGGCCTCGCCAACCACCCCGAAGTCAACGAGGCGGGTATCGAAGGCATCAGGAAATACGGGGCGGGCACCTCATCCGTACGATTCATATGCGGCACGTTCGAGCCCCATGAAATCCTGGAAAACACCATCGCGAAGTTTCTCGGCACGGAAGCCGCGTACACCTTCGTCTCCTGCTGGAACGCCACCGAGGCCCTGTTTCCCACCCTCTGCGAGCCGGGGGACATCATCGTTTCCGATGAACTGAACCACGCGTGCATCATCGACTCCATGCGTCTGGCCCCGGCGATCAAGAAAGGCATCCTCAAGAGCGTCTATAAGCACAGCGATATGGATTCGCTCCGTCAGACTTTGGAGAAGGCGCGAAGCAATCCCGAAGTCACCGGCGTCATATGGGTCATCACTGATGGCGTGTTTTCAATGGAAGGTGACATCGCCAAGCTGTCGGAAATACATGGCCTTTGCAATGAATTCGGGGCGATGTTCACTATCGACGACTCACATGGCACGGGGGTCATGGGTAAGACCGGGCGCGGCACGCATGAACATTGCGGTCTCACCGGCACCGACGTAGACGCCTTCACCGGCACGCTGGGCAAGGCCCTCGGCGGCGCGGCGGGGGGGTATCTCGCGGGCTCGAAGCGGGTGATCGACATGATCATCCAGCGGGGCCGGCCCACCCTGTTTTCCAACGCCCTGCCGGTGAGCGTGGCGTGCAGCGCGAACAAGGCGATCGAGATTCTGATGAACGAGCCCCAGCGGGTCCGGAAGCTCCACGACAACGTGGCCTACGCGCGAAAAGGCATTCGCTCCACGGGTTTCGAGGTGCTCGATTCTCCGACCGCGATCTGCCCGATCATCGTGGGCGAAACCGCCAAGGCGATCGCCATGAGCAACCGCCTCCTGGAGATGGGCGTCTTCGCCATCGGCTTCGGCTACCCGGTCGTCCCCGAAGGCACGGCAAGAATCCGCGTACAGATCTCCGCCGCCCATGAGACGAGTCATCTCGACCAGCTTGTCGATTGTTTGGGTAAGCTCAAGGCGGAGATGGGGTAAATTGTGTCACGCGGCGATTGGTTGGGCTTATTGTGCAAATCGCTGCCGCACCTCATTCGCAAACTGCTTAAATGAGGGGCATCGTTTCATTACGACATTAAGATCAGCATACTCCGCGAGTTGATCGTAGATTTCGTTGACGCTCAAAGGATTTTCATTCTTGAGTTCGTTCAAGGTCGCTTTCGGGTTGCGAATCGATTCCGGATCCGGTACTGAGCCTGATACTCCCAATACTTTGGCTAACGCTTTTGTGTCGGCGAGTAGCCAGGATTCGAGCATCTCCACCGCAACTCCGAGAGCTGTTGATGGGGCAAGTCGACGGCCTTCCTTTTCCGACTCATCGCGCCCAGCTCGCAATAGCGCAAGTCGTTTCTTATTCGCTTCCCCGTCCCGGTCTATGGAAATGCCAAGATGACTTATATGGACATCATTGGAGTACAATTCGATTGCGAACTTGACTTTTCGCTTATACCCTCCGCCACTATGCAGGCGAGGAAGTTTTCCCCCTGCAATTTCTATTTCTGTAATTGGCCTTTTCCACACGCGGGCAAGAATACGGCGAACGAATACGCGAAGCGCGCCTTGGGTAACTGCGTGCGTCGTGAATGTCACGTCGGTGTTACCCTCGGATAGGAGCATGACTTTCATCCGGACTGTTTCACCAATTCGTCTTCGTCGGAGTTATACCACGCTTCACCCTGTGTGTAGCCGCTCGAGAGCATGTCCGAGATCCCCTTGAGGCTTTCAAACGGACTAACAATTGCGCCACCGGATTCGTCCCGGGTGAAGACACGAATATCCTTTTTGTCAACAAAATCCAAAATATACGGTGAATGAGTGGTGAGGATGATCTGAATCGGGTTTGGGCGTCTTGTGAGCGAATAGAATGAATGAACGATGTACTCCAGTTGTTTGGGATGAATGCCGTTCTCCGGTTCTTCGATCAACAGGATCTTCGGAGCATTTTCATCGTGTATTATCGTCAGGAATGCAAGCAACAGCATTGCGCCATCGGAAACGAAGCGGGCTTGCAAGAGCCCGACACCCCTCACTTCAAACCACAATTCTTTCTCTCCCGGCTGTGGTGATTCGAGTCTGATCTCAGTGATTGTTGGAATGTGCGCGATAAATTCATTTTGTAGTGCGACGAACTGGTTAGTCGAAAATCGATCAAGAGCGGCAACGAGCCCCTGTCCATTGTAGGGAAGGGGCAATTTCCCTAGGGAGCCAACCACCGCTGGATTGCGCAGCAGGTGCGGTTCGAGGCAATAAGGGGGCTGGACATTATCTAGTGTTGCTGTGCCATTACGCCGTCGCGTTTCAAGAGGTTCAAAGAACAACACTCCATGCTCGAATTGGAAAGTCAATTTGCTTTCATTTGTAGTACATCCACGAGTAGCTAATTCAGCGGGAACAGGCTCTGTGTGATCTCTTTCGCGCCCGTCAGACATCCATGCAGCGTACGAGATGGCATCCAGGAAGCTGCTTTTTCCAGTATCGTTCTTCCCGATCAACACCGTAAGTGGACAAAGATCCACCGATGCATCGCGGAAGCACTTGAAGTTGTGCAGTGTCACGTTTTGGAGATAAGCGTCGGTCATCGCTCTTATCGGACCCTCGGATGGCTAGTGTTGCCACCGTTGCTGTTGGTGTATAACAGTAGTCAATCGTCGGTGATATTAGGCATTATCCTGTGAAAAAGTACCGTTTCCAAATTCTTGCTTAGCCCCGCGCCTCCTTCACCGCCTCCACCAGCAACTTCGCCCGCTCCGGGCACGGCGGGTTGCTCCACAGGCCGTCGCGCTTGTAGTACGAGCCCACGATCAGGGCGTCGGCGTAGGCGAAGAGATTGGCCACGCATTCCGGGGTGACGCCTGAGCCGACGATCAGCGGAAGCTGGGTGGCCATGCGGGTGGTGCCGAGGTCGTCGATGCGGATCGCCTGTCCGGTGGCGATGCCCGTAATGATCACCCCGTCGGCTCCGAAGAATTCCGCGGCCCGGGCCATCTCCCCGACATCGACATCACCGGTGATGGCGTGGGCGCTGTGTTTTTTCTTGACATCCGCGAGGATCTTCACCCGCTCGGCCCCGATCATCTTGCGGTAGCGCAGCAAGGGTCCAGCGTCGGCCTCTTTCAATATCCCCTCATCCGCCACGGCGGAATAGACGAAACCTTCCACCCGAATGAACTCGGCATGGGCGGCATGGGCCACCGCCAGTGCCACCTTGTTGGCTCCCGCGAGCACCTGCACGCCCAGGGGTATCTCAATGGTGCGTCTGACGGCGCAGGCGACGATGGTCATGGCGGCGACGATTTCCGGACCAACCTCGCGCTGGAGGTAGGGCACATCGTGCATGTTCTCGATGATGATGGCGTCGAACCCGGAATCGGCCAGCAAAGTGGCTTCCTGGACCGCCTGCTCCATGATGTCCGGCATGTCGAGCGTGCTGGCGGGGGTGCCCGGCAGGGCGGCCAGATGCACCATGCCGATGAGGGCCTTGTCGTGGCCGAAGATGTCGGCGGTGAGGCTCATCGCGCCTACAGCATACCGCGTATGAAAGGCATGTCATATTGGGCCTGCCAGAATAATCCAGAATGCTGCTCGTATTACCGGAATCTGGCTCTAAGCTAGTCACTCCTACGATCAAGTCCGATTACGCCACGGTCGATGTAGAGTCAATATGGGGAAAGGTTGGCTGTCTAATTCAAAGAAATCCCGGAAGCCCGGTTTCGAGAGACGCCGGGCTGATCGTATCGCCACGAATACCCTGACTTGCAAGTTCGGTGATGTCGTGGACATCTCCACGACCGGAATGAGGATCAGGTGCGAGCGGAAACCACCCATCAAGGTCGGGCAATACATCGAGGCGAAGCTGGAATCGAACTCCCATCGACTCCCTGTTTCCGGCCTGGTGATATGGGTGCGACGCAAGGGTTTCAAGGGCTACGAGGTCGGCATCAAGTTCGTCAACATCAAGAGGAGCCTGCAGGCGGCAATTGAATCTCTGGGCATGTTCGGGTTCATCGATCTTGAAGCGGCGGCAGCGGCGAAAGAGAAAAAGTACGGTCCGACAAAGATCAAGAAGAGGATCCGCGCCTCGATCAACCTCCCCGACTATTACTCGATCCTGGGTCTGGATAGCGACGCCACTGGCGGCGATATTAAAAATGCCTTCCGCACGCTCGCCCGTCGATATCATCCTGACGTCGCGAAACGACAGGATGATGCGCAGAAATTCCTCGAGATTTCGCAGGCCTACGACGTGCTGCGTGATTCGGAATCCCGCAAGTCATACGACATGCGCCGCGCGGGATAAGAAAACTGTCACCATCCATCTTCTTTCCCAGTGCCAAGTGCCTGATTCCCCAGTCCCTCTCCTACCCAATATTGCGTTTCATCCCGATGAGCGTCATCAGCTCCAGACGCGAGGCGTCACTCTCAAGGAAGCAGCCGTGCAGTTTGCTGGTGGTGGTCCAGGAGCCGGGTTTTTTCACGCCCCGATAGCACATGCAGAAATGCTGGCACTGCAGAATGACCGCCACCCCTTTGGGCTTGAGGCAGTCCCAGATCGTATCGCAGATCTGCGCGGTGAGTTTTTCCTGTACCTGGAGACGCTTGGCGTAGGCATCCACCACCCGGGCGAGCTTCGACAGTCCCACGACCTTGCCATCGGGGATATAACCCACATGCGCTTTGCCCACGAACGGAACCATGTGGTGTTCGCAATGACTGTGCAGTTCAATATCCGTGATCAGCACCAGTTCGTTGTAGCCTTCAACTTCGGTAAAGGTGCGGCTGAGATAGTCACGGGGCTCTTCTTTGTAACCATGAAAATGATCGGCCATCGCGAGCATCACCCGCCGGGGCGTGTCGAGCAGGCCCTCTCGCTCAGGATCTTCCCCGATGAATCTCAGCAGACCCTTGACATGCTCCATGACCTCCAGATCGCGAGGGTCGTCGAGCTCACCATTGCGGGAGGCGGCATCCTTGGTCTCGACCCGGGATGTGGTTTTTGTGAGGTCTGTCATGGGCTTTCTGCGAAACGACTGTAGGACTCAATTGCGGTTTCGACCACCATAATTATCAAAGCCGGATCACGGCAGAGGAAAATTCCTATCACCCGGATTATAAGTACTTTTTCCACCATTCTAGAATCTGATGCAGGCGATGCAGACGCATGTCCGGCGGGCCGGAGCGACTCATGCCGTGGCTGGTGGTCTTGGGGTAGCGGACGAACCGGGTGGGTACGCCCAGGAGCTTGAGGGCGACAAAGACCTGCTCGGACTGCTCGATATTGCAGCGGAGATCGCCTTCGGAGTGGATGATGAGGGTTGGGGTCCTTGCGTTGCCGATGAACCTGATGGGACTCTGCTTCCAGCGGGGTTCGGGTCGGTCCCAGAAGTTGCCGGGAAAATACCCATCCTCCTTCTCCAGCCAGTCGCTGGAGCCGCCCATG
>JADFSH010000025.1 GCA_022560875.1 Planctomycetota bacterium
TGGGCATCGCCATCGTGCTCTACACCTTCACCGCGGACGGCCTGAGCGCACTACCCGGCGGCTTGGACGCCGTGGCCCAGGTGCGCCCATCCAGCTTCCAGTGGCCGCTTTTCCTACTAGGCTTCGCGGTCATGTCGTGGGGTGGGTTGCGCATCACCTGGCCCGGCCGGTCGCGCCTGCTGCGGACATAGACAAGGACATCGCCCTACTCAGCTCGGATCCGGACTTCAATCGCAAGTGCGAGAAGTGGTTCATCAGCTGGCGAAGGGACAGTACCGGCAACTTTGATTCCGATCGTCGGAGCATGCTTCAGCTCGACGACCCAGTTTTTCGCCGCGGTTTTCTGACACTGTATGGCTTGAAACCCACCGAACACTACGTTGATTTCTGGCGATCGCTCACTGCCGTCGGCCTGAATGTATTCGCCCAAGCCAGTGAAAAGAAGACCGATGAGGCCTGGGCCGTCCTCCTTGATGAACTCCCATGGTTCCCGCTACGAGCACTTCACGAAAATGCGAATCTTGATCAATTGGGCAAGGTCAACTCACCTGAACATCGCATTCTGAGCTGGTCGGATGTCCAGCGCGCCAGGGTAGCGATGCGAAACGTTCGCCCCGAAAACACGTCGGAAGGCAATGGAATCAGCAAGTATAAAGAGGGGAGAATCGGCAACCCGGGCACTGAATTCAAGGATGCCGACATCGACAATGCCCTGGGCAAGATTCGAGGCAAGCGCATGTCCCCCGATGAGCGAAAGCGATTTGATAGTCTGTCAGCTCTTCTCCTCGCGCTGCCCAGCGATCCCAATGCCCAGCCCCTGAACTGCGAAATCAGGTATCTCGGTACGGCGGACGCCACGGAGGGTCGCGCGCCGATTTACCTGCCCTTACCCCTGCTTCGGGTCGAGCGGCACAAGGGGGGGAGTGTTAAGAGAAGCGATTTCCGGCTTGACCGCCGCGACAAGCCGCTAGGCTCCGAAGAGTATCCAGGAAGCGACAAGCTCGTCTTCGTATTTTCGAAGACGTCCGACGACACCGATGAGAAGACTGTCGAGATCGGCGGACCATGGTCTGTCCTCGCCCTAATCCACAAGTTTCACGGTGAGCGTTCAAAAAAGGATGCGCACATTTGGCGACTCGAAATGGTCGTCCCCTATAACGGCACCCAACGGTCATTCTGGCTGGAACTCACCTTTGACACTCCCCTTCCCACACTGGACGACTGGCCGAATTGAGCGCATCGAAAACGCGCTCTTCATCAATCCACATGTCAGGAAAGGCGACACGATTCTGTGTTCCGCAAGCTCACCAGCATATTCCGATCGAATTCCAAGACGGTGCCGCAGATTCATCTGGCCGCGTTCGGCAAGCATCCCGGCTGGATGGATCACATGGATGAACTGGGTTTGACCACCGATCGACTCATCAGCCTGCGCCGCCTGCTCTATGTGGAGGGGATCAACAGCAACATCGATTCCGGCGCCTGGCGCGATCTCGAACCTGATCATCTGCTTGAGCGGTTTCATCACATCTTTGTATGGACCGCCGGCACGGACATATTGATCGGCCGCATGTGGTCTTCCTCCGACGGGCGGGGAAGGAAGTTGTATCCCATGATTGTCGCAGTGCACTGCGAAGGCATATCACTCGAAAACGCACTGGACCTGGTGCTGCCCCGACTCGAAATGCTCGAATCGCGATTGACCGCCACCGATTCGCCCGATGAAGTGCGCACGATCATTCATGCCACGGAAAAAGTGCTCACCGCATTGACGAAGCAGATCCGCGTAAACGGTCGACCTGCTTCCGAACCCGGATATGCCCTCAGGCAACTGGTGCAGTACTCCGAACTCGGCCCGGATCATCAAGGGCTGCATCGCGTTTTTTATCAGATCGATCGTGAAATGGGGGATCTGAAAAAGAGTCGCAGCGACTCCCGTTCATCAGCGGTCTCGAAGGCTCCCTCCCATCACCTGAGATTGCCGAAATGTGGCGAGCGCGAGACCGAGGCCGCCACGCTGTGGCTCCGGTTTCTCTCGGATCTGCTGCCCGGCCCGCCTCCGGTACTCACCTTCCTCCCACTTGATTACGACTGGGTGGATCTGATTATCGGAGTTCCGACCGCCAAACAACTCTACTGTCTTCGGGTCACCCCGCAGCGTCTGCCATTGACGACAGAAATACCCTATTCCATAGATAGCGAGTTCATCGATCAGACTAATCTGGTCATTTCCAAGGCCGGGGCGTAAGCCATTCGAGACTCACGACCAACGATCCAATTCACAAGTCATCTCACGGGGGAAGACCTCGAATCATGCCGAATAACGGCCCAAATCAAGAAAGATGGCTTGCGGCAACACATCTGATCCGGTAGCTTTATTGCTGGAGGTTGATTAGGAATAAGGCAAAAAATCTCTTTTTTGTTTGGTCTGATTCGTCGCCCGTGATTAATCACTCGAAAGACGTCTGTTATCATGAACGCCCAACTCCCGTCAGAATCATACTTTGAGTCCCCCTCAGGCCGCCGTTCCAGTGGCTCAGGTCCGGTATATCGAGATTTGTTGAGAGAAATTTCCAGCCCCGGATGCAGACGGATGCGGGTGGCGAACACTCTGCTGACTCCTGTTTTTCTTTTTCTCATGACAATTTGCCTCCTGCCGATCCCGGCCTCTCAAGCGATCATCTGGGACCACCGCCCGGAGCAAGACGCCCGGAATTCGAATGCGGCTCCACAACCCCAGGATGAATCAGATGCCAACCGTCTGGCCCCGCAACCGGGTCTCCCCGAGCCACCTGCCGAAGAGGTGGCACTGGATCCGTACGCGGTGGACCAGTTGACATTTCGATATCTCGAGGAACATCCCGATCATCCGGACGTCGACTTGTACCTCGACGTTGAGGTTGAACTTGTCGAAACGACATCTGGCTATATCGCCCCGCGAGATGGATTCACCAGCGTCACGATCAGATTGCGGGACATCCCGAACCTGTCCACCAAGTCCTTTTTCCTGAGCGCGCTTCAGGCAATCCTCCTTCGAGTGGTTGAACGAATGAGCCAGGAAGATCTTCTCGGGATGTACGTCTTTCCAAATCCCGCCGAGATCCAACCGGGAACCGGCCAGGATCTGCGTGAGATCGGCAACGACTCCATGACGATGCTGATCGCGACCGGCATCATCCGTCAGACTCGAACGCTGGCATTCGGTGAGCGTATTCCCGATGAGGAGCGTGAGAACAACGAGTTGCATCGGAAGATCATCTCCCGGTCTCCTCTCAGGGTCTGGGACATGAACCTGGAGACCCCGCGCAATGATCTGCTAAAACGGACTCCGCTCGACGAATATCTCGCTCGACAGAATCGTCTCCCGGGTCGGCGTATCGATGCGGCGGTTTCCGCCGCGGATGATCCGGCCGGGGGCGTGGTGCTAGACTTCCTGATTGCGGAAAATAAACCTTGGCTGCTATATGGGCAGGTGTCAAACACCGGCACGAAGCAGACGGATCGCCTGAGAGAGAGATTTGGTCTTATTCGAAATCAGTTTTTGGACAATGACGATATTCTCTCCCTCGAATATGTCACCGCGACCTTCGACCAGGCCAATGCGATCATCGGTTATTACGAAGCTCCCTTCTTCGACAGCGAGTCGCTGCGTTGGAGAGCCTCGGGTTCCTGGAGTGAGTTCACCGCCTCCGAAGTCGGCTTCGCGGATGAGACCTTCACCGGCAATTCGTGGTCTGCCGGCGTTGAATTCTACCTTAACGTCTATCAGAAGAGCGAATTCTTCCTTGACCTGACCGGCGGTGCCCGCTGGATGTACGTGAAAGTCAATAATCAGGTCGTGAACATCGTTGGTGCGAGCGACTTCTTTCTCCCCTTTGTCGGATTCCGTATCGAACGGGTTACCACCACCACCACCACGCTGGCTGACGTGCGGCTTGAATGGAATGTCAGCAGTGTGGCCGGCACCGACCGGGCCGATATCAACCAACTCGGTCGCCTCTTCGTTGAAGACGACTGGATAGTGCTTAAGTGGAAAGCCGAACACTCATTCTTTCTGGAACCACTTGTGAACCTGGAAGCGTGGGAGGACATCTCTACTCGGGAATCATCCACCCTGGCTCACGAGATAGCTCTTACTTTCCGGGGTCAATATGCCTTTGATGATCGTTTGATCCCCCAGGCTGAGCAGGTGGTTGGCGGCCTGTACAGTGTACGGGGTTATCCCGAGTCCGGCGTGGCGGGCGATTCGGTCTTTATAGGATCGCTGGAATATCGATTCCATTTCCCCAAGTCATTTCCCTACGAAGAGGAGCCGAGTACGCTCTTCGATAGACCATTTCGGAAGGTGCCTCAGGAACCGTATGGCGTTGCGGACTGGGATCTGATTTTTCGCACATTCCTGGATATGGGATATTCGTCTATCTCCGATCCTCTTTCCTTTGAGAATGACCAGTCTCTGATGAGTGTCGGGGTGGGACTGGAATTTTCTCTCTATCGAAACATCAATTTACGAGTTGACTGGGGATACGTTTTGGATGCCCTAGCAGATGATGTCGTCCCAACCGGTTCGAATCGAGCCCATTTTGTCGCTACATTTATCTTTTGAACCCTCGCCGTCGTGGGTAGACTTCGAGGTGAACTTGACAGAAAGCTCGACTCGGAACGAAAGTTCCAAACTGAGGAAGGTGTACCCATGATTACTGGTATCGCTATTGTGTCAAAAGTTGTACACCGCGCTTTGACGGCATCACTTGTTATCGGCGTTGTCGTTTCAGCCTCCACGACGGCCCGTGCCGACGTCGTCGGAGAGCAGGTCATATATGGCGACGTGACGTTCATTCGTCAAGGTCGCAACCTCTTTATTCATGCCGGCAACAACAGCATAATTAATTATCAGTCGTTCAACATTAGTATTGACGAACTGGTCCAGTTCATTCAACCCGGTGCCAGCTCGAGAGTTCTCAATCGTATCCTCGGGCCCGACCCTTCCCAGATTAATGGCACCCTGCTTGCGAACGGTCTCGTCTACTTCGCCAATCCGGCGGGAGTCATTTTCGGAAATGGTGCCGTCATTAATGTGGGCGGCATCTATGCCGCGGCGGGCAATATCACCGACGCCAATTTTCTCAGCGGCATTGATCAATTCCAGATCTCATCCGGTTCCGTCATCAACTATGGCTCGCTCCGGGGTGAGGCCATCCATCTTATCGGTCGGCACGTCGCCAATCACGGTCAGATCATCGCGCCACGGGGTCTCGTCACCATGCTCGCCGGGGACAGCGTCTTTATCGGTGAAGTCGGCGGCAATCTGCTCGTCAGGATTGATGGCAGATACCTCAATGATGGCGGCCTTCCTTCTGCCGGACAATCATCACCCGATCTCAACGGCACAGCCGGAGTGGTAAACACCGGAACCATCAGTTCCGATCAGGGAAATATTGTGATCGGAGCGGGTGACCTCTATTCACTCGGCATTCACAATATCGGCGCGCTTCACGCCGCGGGCGGCAATATCTCGGTCCAGGCCGCGGACGGCGCTGTTCATAACGAGGGAGTCATCAGCACGAGTTCCTTGACGGGTGATGCCGGATCCATTCTGGTACAAGGCCCCAGCATTATCAACCAAGGCGAAATCCGCGCCGACTCCGACACGGGCAATGCCGGATCCATCGAATTCACCAGCCAGAATCACACCTATCTGACCAGCGGAAGTCTCATCTCGGCTGCCGGACTTTCCGGCTTCGCCAATGGTGGCGATGTACTCATTCACAGCTACCAGGGGCTCACGTTCTTCTCCGAAGGATCGACGATCGACGTGTCTGGCGGTCTCGAGGGCGGTACCGGCGGGTTCGCGGAAGTTTCCGGCATGAACCTGACCTACGCCGGCAACGTGAATCTCTGGTCCCAAGACAACTTTCAACGCGGCACACTGCTGCTGGATCCGTTCAACCTCATCATCGAAGATGTGGGGGCGGACGACGGACTGCTCACAGCCACCGGCCTGAACTTCGACAATCCCGACACCGTCACGGACACCGTCATTTCCGATGATGCGCTGGAGGCCTTGCTCGGCAATATCCTGCTCCAGGCCGTCAACGACCTGACCGTGAACTTCGAGGTAGATCTAAGCCCCTTCAGCAACGCCATTACACTTGAAGCGGGCAATGATGTCATATTCAACGCCTCGATTATAAACGCGTCGTCCTTGACCGTCACCGCCGATGCCGCATTCACGGGCTTCTCCTCCGACACCTTTGGCGACGTGATGGTGGCTGACGGCATTAACTTGAGCGCGGGAACTTTGTCGCTCACCAGCGGCACCGCCGGAACTATCAACCTCGGAGGCGTGACGACCAGCGCCACCACCGGCGATCTCACCCTGACCGGCAATGTAGTCTTCACCAACGCCGCCGCCCAGAGCGCGACGGCCAGTGGCACCCTCCTCGCCACCGGCACGCTGACCAAGGGGACAAACAACCTCACCGTCGTCGGCGGGACGGCGATCGATCTGAACAATGCCGTGCTGGTCTCCAGCGGCTCCTTCACAAGTTTTGGCGGCGCGTTCGACAACACCGGCGGCGTCATCACCGCCTCGGATATCGTCATCCAGCAGGCCGGCGACGTGCTCATCGGTAGCAACCTGATCTCGTCCAACATCGTCTCCGTGCAATCCGGCAACGACGGCACGGGGG
Organism: Planctomycetota bacterium; assembly: GCA_022560875.1. Lineage (GTDB taxonomy): Bacteria > Planctomycetota > Phycisphaerae > Phycisphaerales > SM1A02 > JADFSH01. The sequence goes on from JADFSH010000025.1 coordinate 6,693, forward strand.
ACCTGACCTTCGCCGTCGGTCTGACCATCCAGGGCGATGCGGTCTCCATGCTCGCCGGCAACGGCACTGGCGGCGGAGCACTGGCCACCGTCGATTACTCCAACACGCCCACGTTCCAGGGGACGGGCGGAGGCGGGACCAATCCCGGGACATTCTTCCTGTGGGGTCAGGACGCGAGCCTCGACAACGGCGCAGGCACCGCCCTCACGGCGGGAATGTTCGGGGCCGGCAACGTCAGCGGACTCGATCTCACGCTCCGGTCCGATGACGGGACTTTGGACATCACCAGCGACACCAACGTGTTTGATTCCGACCTGACGTTGAACGCGAACGGCATTCTGACCATCACCCCGGCCATCATTGTACGGTCACTCGATGCAACCACGCTCACTACACTGAATGTCACGAACAACCTGACGACGACCGTGGGGGATCTAATACTGACCGGCGGGGGCGCGACGCTCAACATTAACGCCGTCCTGACCCAGGCGGCCGGGAACCTGACGTTGACGGGGCCGGTGAACTTCACCAATGATGGCGTGGAGCAAACGGCTGAGTCAGTGACCGGCACCCTGTCGGTTGTGGAGGGCACCGTGGGAACGCCGTCTACGGCGAATGTGACGAAAGCCGATGGGAATCTGATCCTCAAGGGCGTGTCGATCGACCTCGAGGGCGCGACGACCAGCGCCACCACCGGCAATCTCACCCTGACCGGCAATGTCGATTTTACCAACGCCGCCGCTCAGGCTGCCTCCGCTGCCGCCGGGACCCTGACGGTATCGGGGACCGTGGTCAAGGGCGCCGACGATCTGACCCTCACTGGCACGACCATCAACCTCGGCGGGGCAACGACCAGCGCCACCACCGGCAATCTCAACCTGACCGGCAATACGGTCTTCACGGACAATGCGAATGCTCAGAGCGCCTCCGCGGTCGCCGGGACCCTGACCGCTTCGGGGACCGTGGTCAAGGCCGCCGACGACCTGACCCTCACCGGCGCCGCCGTCACCCTCACCGGCACTGCTTCAGCAACCCTCGGCTCACTGGCCATCACCGGACCGGCCTCCGTCTCCGGCAACCTCAGTGCGGGTACCAACCTGACCCTCAACAATGCGGTCAGCTTTGATAACAACGCCGCCGCCCAGAGCGCCACTGCGGGCGGCAGCCTGCTCGCCAGCGGCGCCCTGACCAAGGGTGCGAATGACCTTTCCCTCTCCGGGGCCTCCGTCACCCTCGCCAGTGATGCGACGGTGACCGCAGGCTCACTGGCCATCACCGGACCGGCCTCCGTCTCCGGCAACCTCAGTGCGGGTACCAATCTGACCTTGAATAATGCCGTCACATTTGATGCCGCAGGTGCCCAGAGCGCGACCGCGGGCGGCACCCTCCTCGCCAGCGGCACGCTGACCAAAGGCGCAAATGACCTTACCGTCTCCGGCGGGACGGCGGTCGATCTGAACGATGCCGTGCTGGTCTCCAACGGCAACTTCAATAGCTCGGGCGGCGCGTTTGACAACACTGGCAGCGTTATCACCGCCTCGAACATCATCATCAATCAGTCCGGCGATGTGATCATCGGCAGTGACCTGATCTCGTCCGCCGTCGTCCGCGTGCAATCCGGCAACGACGGCACGGGGGATCTGACGTTCGGCGCTGCCGGCCCGACCATCCAGGGCAGCGCGATCTTCATGACCGCCGGCGATGGCACTGGCGGTGGAGGCGCGATGGCTTTCGTCGATTACAGCAACAACCCCACGTTCCAGGGGACGGGCGGAGCCGGGTTCAATCCCTCACTCCTATTCCAATGGGGTCAGGACGCTAACCTCGACAATGGCGCGGCCACCGCCCTCACGGCGGGAATGTTCGGGGCCGGCAACGTCGATGGGCTCGTTCTCAGGCTCCTGTCCGATGACGGGACTTTGACCATCAGCAACAGCGCCAACGTGGCGGCGTCACTCCTGACGCTGAACGCCAACGGCGATCTGACCATCACCCCGGCCATCACCGTCCAGTCACTCAATGCGACCTCAGGCAGCACCCTGGCCGCCACGAGCGCCCTTACCGCGAGCACGGGTGACATGAACCTGACCGGAGCGACCGTCACCCTTGCCAACAACGCGACGGCAACCCTTGGCTCTCTGACCATCACCGGACCGACCTCCGTCACCGGCGACCTGAGTGCGGGCACCGATATCACGCTCAACAGTGCCGTCACCTTCGATTCCGCCGCCGCCCAGAGCGTGACCGCAGGCGGCACCCTACTCGCCAGCGGCACGCTGACCAAGGCCGTCAACGACCTAGTCGTCTCCGGCGGAACGGCGGTCGATCTGGACGATGCCGTGACGGTCTCAAACGGTAACTTCTTCAGTTCGGGCGGCACGTTCGACAACACCGGCAGCAACATCTCCGCCACGACCATCAACATCAATCAGGCCGACGATGTGATCATCGGCGGCAACCTGACCTCGACCAACAACGTCTTCGTGCAATCCGGCAACGACGGCACCGGAGACCTGAGCTTCGGCGCGGCCGGCCCGACTATCCAGAGCAACTCGATCTTCTTAACCGCCGGCGATGGCGTTGGTGGTGGGACGCTGGCCTCCGTCGATTTCACTAACTCCCCAACGTTCCAGGGGACGGGCGGTGCCGGGAGCAATCCCCTGGGAATCTTCGAGTGGGCTCAGGACGCGAACCTCGACAACGGCGCGGCCACCGCCCTCACGGCGGCAATGTTCGGGACCGGAGACGTCAGCGGACTCAATCTCAGGCTCCGGTCACTTGACGGATCCTTAACCGTCAGTAACAGCGTCAATGTGGCGGATTCACTCCTGAATCTGACCGCGATCGGCAATGTGACCATCACTCCGGCCATCACCGTACAGTCACTCTCTGCGTTCTCGGGCGGCACCCTGAGCACCTCGAGCACCCTGACCGCAACGACTGGAAACATCGGTCTTGAAGGAGCCACTGTCTCCCTTGCTGACGACACGACGGCCACCCTCGGCAGACTGGAGATAACCGGACCGACCTCCACGTCCGGCAATTTGAGTGCGGGAAACAATCTCATTCTACATAATGCGGTCACCTTCGATTCCGCGGCTGCCCAGAGCGTGACCGCGGGCGGCACCCTTTTCGCCGACGGCTCTCTCACCAAGGGTGTCAACAACCTGGCCTTGTCCGGAACGAATCTCCTGCTCGGCGACGGTGCGGGTGTTGATAACATCACCGTGACGACGGGCAGCCTGACTATGACTGGAAATACCACGCTCAATTTGATTGGCGGAAATGTCACCACAGGCGGCAGTCTGGCCATAAACGGAACCACAACACTTGATTTGAACGGCGGAAATATCGAAACTGGTGGTGGCCAGACCTATCAAGGAGCCGTGAACCTTCTCTCTGATGCTACTCTGACCAGCACGGGAAGCGGTGATATTCACTTTGAAGGTATTGCAAGCACGCTCGACGGCGGGTTTGATTTCACCGTAGTGAACGATGACGGCGATCTTGTCTTCGATGGAGATATCGGCTCGATCACTCAACTCAATTCGTTCACCGCTGACGTCAACCACACAACCAATGACCTCATCGATTTCGACCTCATCATCTTCAATAACACGATGCTCATTGCGGATGGCGATATCCTTCTCAACACCGTGGGTGACCGTCCCGTTGTCCCGGCCATCGCCACGATCGTGGCCCCGAACGGCGGCATGCTTTTCAAATCGAACAGTGGCAACTTCACGATGGGGCAGAACGAGAAAATGACGATCTTCGGTACACTGAACATCGAGGCCGCCCTCACCGCCACTCTCGGCGACCTGACTACGCTGAATGACATGATCGTCACCGCCAACGCAATCAACCTCAGAAGGCGTGCTGCCGGCCCACTCCTCGATACCGACGGGAATCTCATCCTGAACCCGGAGGACGACCTGGGCGTCGATTATGTGACCGGCGGCAAATTCAATTTCAACGTCGTCCCGACAATGATTGGAGCCGGCGTCGGCAACGCAATCTTCGGCAGTCTAAAAGGTGAGGGAGACGTGAGCACTAATAAAACGTTGAAAACATTCACCATGCGGGCCTTTCTTGAGCCCCTCCTGCCGGCAGATCTACTATTCGGGCCAACCATCTTGGACCTGCCTCCGACAGGATCGACCATCACGGATGTCTCCGAAGCACTGGCGGCGGCAATGCCTCGTGAGCCTGAGACGGAGGCTGTGCCCCAGGAAACTCCGATAGGATCGACTGAACTCCAGCGTCTGCGCGACCTTGGTATCAATGCCCGTCGCCTGATGCAAGACGAATATATTCATAATGCAACGCTCGGCCTTTCCGTATTCAACGACAGCCGAACCGATGTCAGTCAGATTCTCGAGGTCACCGACAAGCGACTGCTCAACGATCGCGTACGTCAAGTGGTGGAGAAATATGATGAGCTGGTCGGAAGCGGTGCAGAACCCGGAGATGACCGACGCGCCCGGATTCGGGATCTTCTCATCCAGGCCCGAACCGACTTCGTCACCAGTCGCCCCGACCGGAAATTGTCACCGGGAGCCATGCGGACACTGCTGCGTGATCCCAAGTATCAGGAGGCTCGCGAGTATTTTGATCTCCTCACCAGTCTGCTGAATGATGTCAAGCTTCTCGGTTTGACAAGACGCGAATACAGAGACGTCGAGACCTATCTGCTCAAGGACATTGAATCCACTTTTCTGGATACCGATTATCTGAGGCAAATCCTTTTCACTGATCCCGGCTTGCCGGATGATGAGTCCACCCTGCCGGACGATTCAAAATAAGGTCATGTCAATGCAAGGCTTCATGGTTTTGTTAGTATGCTCATCTCCTTCAGGTGGGCGTACGACATCTCAGACCATGGCCTCGATGGAAGGCATTCTATGACCATTGACGTCGAATCATTGTTATCGGACATTACTCCGGAAGCTCCGTGCGGCGAAGATCTGTCCTATGACCAGGCGATGCTCCTGCTCGACAATGAGTTTCGAGGCAAACCCGAGCAGCAAATCGGGGATTCCATATCCGAGGCGGTTGAGCCGAACTGGGAAAATGTGAAAGAGATGGCGATCTCGCTACTCGAACGTAGCCGTGATCTCAGGGTCATCATCCAATTGACGGTCGCGCTGACTGAGTTGGAGGGCGTCGAGGGTCTCAAAATCGGGCTTTCACTACTGCAGCAGTCGCTGTCCCGTCACTGGGAGCATATTCACCCTCAACTGGACCCCGAAGACGATAATGATCCCCTTGAACGCGTGAATATCATCTCCTCAATCACCACTCCGACCGCCACCCTCGGAGATCCGGTGAGGTTCCGCGATCGGGTCCAGGGGGCTCCACTGACGGATTCTCGCCAACTCGGACGCTTCGGATACCGGGATATCATGCGGGCACAGTCCGGCGCGACCGTATCTGAAGATGAAGGAGGCAAAGCCGCCAGTTCGAGTGAGATTGAAGCTGCCTTTCAGGACACCGAACTCGATGTCCTGGTGGCCTTCTATGAAGGGATCCAGCAATCCAGGGAGACCGTGCTGACGATAGATTCGACGCTCACGGACCTTGTCGGGGTGGGCTCGGCAGCCAACTTTGAAGGGCTGCTCGACGACCTCAAGGCCATCGAGCATGAGTTGGTCGAGCGTCTTCGTCAGCGTGGCTATGGTGTGGCGGAGGATGAGGAAGCCGCGGCAGACGGTCAGGGGGGGGCGACGGGGGCAGCCCTGAGCGGCGAAGTGACCTCTCCCCGGGATGCAGAATTGGCACTTGGCAAGGTAATCAGGTACTATGAGCAGAACGAGCCGTCAAGTCCGGTCCCCATGCTCGTCAAGGTTGCCAGCAGTATGATCTCGAAATCATTCGTGGAAATCTCATCCGTTTTACCGCCTGACACGGTAGAACTTATCATTCGAATATGCTCTCCAAGTGAGGAGAATTAGTGCAGATTCAACCTCCAGCGAGAGCTGAATCTGATCAAATTTTAGGTGTGTTCACAGGAGGTCTGTGCCATGGCCAAAAAAAGTGCCCAGAAATTCATCGCGCGAAATCGCGCTCCACGCGTACAAATCGAATATGACGTGGAACTGTACGGGGCGGAGAAGAAGATTCAATTGCCGTTCGTCATGGGTGTCATGGCGGATCTGTCCGGCAAACCGGCTGAAGCGCTGCCCGCAGTGAGCGACCGGAAATTCCTTGAGATCGACGTGGACAATTTTGACAACCGCATGAAGTCCATGAAGCCTCGGGTTGCATTCCAGATACCCAACACCCTGACCGGCGAAGGCAATCTCAGTGTCGATCTTTCTTTTGAAAGCATGGATGATTTCTCTCCGGCCGCCGTCGCTCGAAAGAACGATGCACTCCGCCAGCTTCTTGAGGCGCGCACCCAACTGTCCAATCTTCTGACTTACATGGACGGCAAGTCAGGCGCAGAAGATCTGATCAACAAGGCCCTTAAGGATTCGACGCTGCTGCAGTCGCTGGTTTCCGCTCCGAATGCGGATCAGCCCGCGGCAGCCAACGGGGATTCCGCTTCGGATGACGCCGGGGCCCCGTCAGAAGATCCATCACCCGCTGAGGAGTAATTCAAATGGCTGAATCAAATCCCGAAACTCAATCGCAAACCGCGACCGCAACCTTTGAAGCCGGTGAATTCTCTTCACTGCTCGAAAAGGAATTCAAGCCGAAATCTGATCGGCAGAAGGAAGCGGTCGAAGCCGCCGTCAAGACACTGGCGGAACAGGTGCTGAAGGACACGACCGTCGTCTCAGATGATGCGATTAAATCCATCGAATGGATCATCGCCGAAATCGACAAGAAACTGAGCGATCAAATCAACCAGATCATCCACCACGAAGATTTCCAGAAGCTCGAAGGCTCCTGGCGCGGTCTGCATCATCTGGTCAACAACACCGAAACCGACGAGATGCTCAAAATCCGTGTCCTGAACATCTCCAAGAAGGATCTCGGCAAGACCCTGAAGAAATTCAAGGGTACCGCCTGGGATCAAAGCCCGATCTTCAAGAAGCTCTACGAAGAGGAATTCGGACTGATCGGCGGCGAACCCTACGGTTGCCTCGTGGGAGACTACTACTTCGACCACAGTCCCCCCGACGTTGCGATGCTGGGCGAAATATCCCAGATCGCTGCCGCGGCCCATGCCCCGTTCATCACCGGGACCGCGCCGACACTCCTCAATATGGATTCCTGGCAGGAGTTGGCGAATCCGCGGGATCTGACCAAGATCTTCCAGACCGCCGAATACGCCCCCTGGCGATCCTTGCGTGAATCAGAGGACGCTCGATATATCGGCCTCGCCATGCCGCGATTCCTTTCCCGCCTGCCCTATGGTGCGAAAACGGATCCCGTTGAGGAATTCGCGTTCGAGGAAGAAACGTCCGGTAGTGATCACTCCAAGTACACGTGGGCGAATGCCGCGTATCCCATGGCCGTGAACATCAACCGATCATTCAAACTATTCGGCTGGTGTTCGCAGATTCGCGGCGTGGAATCCGGCGGTACCGTCGAAGGCCTGCCCTGCCATACCTTCCCGACCGACGACGGGGGTGTGGACATGAAATGCCCGACCGAGATCGCCATCAGCGATCGTCGAGAGGCCGAACTCGCCAAGAACGGCTTGATGCCGGTACTTCATCGCAAGAATTCGGACTCCGCCGTTTTCATCGGCGCTCAGTCACTCCATCAACCCGCGGAGTATGACGATCCGGATGCGACGGCAAACGCCAATCTTGGCGCCCGCCTGCCGTATCTGTTCGCCACCTGCCGATTCGCGCATTACCTCAAGTGCATCGTGCGTGACAAGATCGGTTCGTTTGCCGAGCGTGAGGACATGGAAGGCTGGCTGAACCGCTGGATCAGCAACTATGTTGAGACCAACCCGTCACAGGCGTCTCAGGAAGACAAGGCCCGTAAACCTCTGGCTGCGGCGGAAGTGACGGTTTCGGAGGTTGAAGGGAATCCTGGCTACTACAAGTCCGTGTTCTACCTGCGACCTCACTACCAGCTCGAAGGCCTCTCGATCTCACTCAGATTGGTCTCCAAGCTGCCCTCAGCCAAGGGAGGTTGAGGTATGATGCCTGCTGGCGGGCAGAGATTGTGCTCTGCCTGATGAGGATTGATTCATAAGTTACACATTGTGGCAAACCGCCACCGAATGCTGAAAGAAGGAAAATTGAGATGATCCTATTGAAATTGGATGGAATCAACGGCGACTGCTCGATGCCGGACTGGAAGGACTATATCACGCTGACCTCGGTGAGCTGGGAAATCACCCGCGAGTTTGCGGAAAGCGCCAAGATGGGCACGAAGGATATCAACGTCGGCACCGCCGATCTGCCTCCCATCACCATGGGTAAGTCAATGGACAAGGCTTCGGTCTTCCTGATGCAGAACGCCATTTCGGGTTCTTCACTCGGAACGGCCGAGATAAAGTTCATTGCCCAGTCCGGCACCGCGGGCGCTGGTGAAGTGTTCCTTGAATTCAAGCTCGACAATGCCATTATCGCCAGTTGGAGTATTGACGGCTCAGAGGATGATCGGCCATCAGAGAATGTGACGATCTGGTATCACAAGATCTGGATGCAGTACTACACCACCGAGGATGGCAAGAGCTACACGACCGCAGGCAGCAGAGGTTGGGATCGGATCGAAAATAAGGCCTGGGCCGGCTGAGCCCGCTCTCGGCCTTGTTATCTCAATGACCACTTTCGCCTGATCACAGGCAGGAGGGGGTGTTGCGCGGCGATGCGACGGAGACTTCTCCATCGAAAGGTATCGTGATGTCTGCAGAACAGTTGCTGCGTGATGGCATGCTTGATGAAGCGCTGGTTGCGTTGCAGGATATTGTGCGCGACGATCCCTCCAATGCGAAGCATCGTATTTTTCTCTTTCAGATCCTGTGTGTGATGGGGCAGTGGGATCGGGCACTGACCCAACTCAATGTCGCCGCCGATCTCGATCCCATCGCGCTGGCCATGGCCCAGATGTATCGTGAAGCATTGCGAATCGAAGTTCTTCGGGCGGACATTTTCGCCGGAAAACGATCGCCCCTGATTTTCGGTGAGCCCCCGGAATGGATCAGCCTGCTGATTGAAGCACTGCGAATTGACGCCGAGGGCAACGCCACCGCCGCCCAGAAGCTGCGAGAACGCGCTTTCGAGAACGCGCCTACCACCAGCGGCACGATTGATGACAAACCCTTTGAATGGATTGCGGACGCGGATACCCGCCTTGGCCCCGTGCTCGAAGTCCTCGTGAACGGCAGGTATTACTGGGCGCCTTTCAGCAACATCCGTCAGATCCAGTTGGAGGAGCCGAGCGATCTCCGGGACATTATCTGGACGCCGTGCCAGTTCATCTGGGCGAACGGAGGCGACGCCGTCGGACTCATTCCCACGCGTTATCCTAGTTCTGAAAACAACCAAGATCCCCAGATTCGACTCGCCCGCAAGACAATCTGGACCGAGCCGGCACCCGGGGCGTCCCAGGGTTGTGGACAACGGCTCTTCGCAACCGATTCCGATGATTTTTCGATCATGGACACCCGCAAGATCACCCTGGAATGCGAAGTTATAGAAGTCTCCGAGATGGCGGAAGCCTCGAACGGAGAAAGCCCGAATGCCTGATCAGACGCCGAGAGACCTGCTGCAACCGTCTCTCTTGGATCGCTTGACGGACGATGAGCCTCAAAAACAGATGGAATCCCGTGACAAGCGCGTCCTTTCCATGCGCCAACTGAAAGAGGCCGTATTGCGGGATCTGGCGTGGCTCTTGAATACCGCGAATTTCGATAACGAAGGCAAGTTCGAGAAGTACCCTTTTGTCGCCGATTCGGTCATTAATTTCGGCACCCGGGGGCTGAGCGGCATCACCGCCTCCAGCGTGACGTCCAAGGAAGTCGAGAGCACCGTTCGGAACGCCATTTTGCGATTTGAACCGCGGATCATTCCCAACACGCTGCAAGTCCAAGCCGTGGTTTCTGTCGAGGAATCATCACACAATGCAATCTCGTTCGTAATCTCCGGAGATCTGTGGGCCTCACCTCTCCCGGAACAACTGTATCTGCAGACCAAACTGGACATTGAAAACGGACATACCGAGATCAGCGAAGTGGGTTCGCGGGGGCCAAGATAATGGACGAGCGATTCCTGCGAATTTACAACCGTGAACTCCAGCACCTCCGGGAAACCGGCGAGGAATTCGCGCGGGAGTTTCCCAAGATCGCGGGACGGCTGGGCATGGAAGGCATCGAGTGTGCCGATCCGTATGTCGAGCGCCTGCTGGAGGGCTTCGCATTTCTCACAGCGAGAATCCAGTTGAAAATCGACGCCGAGTTTCCCCGCTTCACCCAGCATATCCTCGAGACCACCTATCCCCAGTACCTGTGTCCCCTGCCCTCCATGGCCATCGTGCAGTTCCACCCGAACCTCACCGAAGGCGATCTCAGCCAGGGCCCCGTGGTTCCGAATGGCAGCAAGCTGCAGGGCGTTCTCGGGGCCCATGAACAGACACGCTGCACCTATACCACGGCCCACGATGTCGCGCTATGGCCGCTGGAAATTCAGGATGTCTGCTATCACACGAGAGACCTGTCTTCCCTCGACCTGGGCGATACCAGGAACGCCCGCGCCGCAATTCGATTACGACTTCGGGCCACGGCTGGCCTGACAATTGGAAGTCTCCCGATTGACAACCTCGTGTTTTACATTCGAGGCGGCGACGGGGTGGCGATGCGAATCTACGAGCAGCTTATGTCGCATGCCATCGCAGTCGTGGCTCATTCCAAAGCCCGACCCCCGTCTTGGGTCGAGTTTCTCCCCTCCAGTGCGATCAGCGACTACGGCTTTGAGGACGACCAGACGCTGCTGCCGAACTGTCCCCCCGCTTTTCAGGGCTATCGTCTGCTCCAGGAGTATTTTTCGCTTCCGGAGCGATTTCTCTTCTTCGAGCTCTCCGGGCTCCGCGACGCCATCGCCCGTTGCGACGACACCGAAATCGATCTGACCATACTTCTCAAGGAAGTGGACATCCAACTCGAAGGCGCGCTCTCCGAAAGTAATATTGAACTCTGTTGCACTCCGGTGATCAATCTCTTCGAGAAGAATCTCGATCGCATTCATCTCTCGGATGAGGTTTATGAATATCACCTCATTCCCGAGCGAACCGCCCCGCTGGATTTTGAGGTCCACTCGATTCTCAACGTGACCGGGTTCGGAACTCGCGGCGAGGAGCAGGAACAGACATTTGAATCCTTCTATTCGTCTCATGACGCCAAACTTGAAGAGTCGTCTCGCTTCTATGCCCTGCATCGGAAACCCAGAACCCTGAGTCATCAGGAGCGACAGGGCCTGCGACGCTCGACACGATATACCGGCAGTGAAGCTTTCATCTCGCTGGTGGATGCCGACGAGGCGCCGTTTAATTCGGATCTGCGACAACTGGGCGTCACGGCACTCTGCACGAATCGCGACCTTTCAACCCAGATGTCGATCGGGCAGACGGATACCGACTTTACGCTCGACCTCGGCTTGCCGGTCCAGGCCATCAAATGCCTGGGCACTCCGACCCACCCCCAGTCGTCACACGCCGAAGGCGAGCATACCTGGCGTCTCATCAGCCATCTGACTCCGAACTACCTGTCCATCCTCGATACGGAAAACGGCGATGCCGGAACCTCACTCCGAGATATCCTCACCCTCTACGGCGACATTGCCCGCCCTGAAGTCCGTCGCCAGATTGAGGGCGTCCGTTCCGTCCAGAGCAAACCGGTTCTGCGACGCATCCATCAGGGCGGACCCATTGCCTTTGCGCGGGGGATAGAAATTACCATCACCATGGATGAACTGGCATTTGAAGGAAGCGGGATTTTCCTTCTGGGTTCGGTTTTCAACAGGTTTTTTGCCAGATATGTTACGATGAACGTGTTCACGGAAACCGTACTCAACAGCGTGCAGCGTGGGGAGATCAAGCGATGGCCAGTGATAGCCGGCCGACAGAAAAATCTGTGATTGAGCGTCTCCAGGAGACGCCCTATCGCTTTGAGTTCTATCAGGCGGTCAGGCTTTTTGAGTGTATGCATCCTGAATTGCCGCGAATCGGACAATCACAGAAGCCGAGTCAGGATCCAATTCGATTCGGTCAGGAACCGTCGCTTGCGTTTGCGCCGGCGTCGCTCTCCGCCCTGGAGTATAGGTCGGGATCGAAGACGCCCAAATTGCTGGTTCACTTCATGGGTCTGTTGGGCCCCAACGGCCCGCTTCCACATCACATCACGCAATATGTCAAAGACCGGCTTCACAATAATCGCGATCGCACGCTCGCTTGTTTCCTCGATATTTTTCATCATCGCGCAATCTCACTGTTCTACCGGGCCTGGGCTTCCAATCAACCGACCATCAGTCGAGACCGTCCGGACGAAGATCGTTTCGCCAGATACATCGACAGTCTCATCGGTATCGGGTTTGATTCACAACAGAATCGCGACTCGATTCCGGACGACGCCAAGCGATACTTCGCGGGCCGTCTGGGGCTGCAAAATAGAAATGCCGAAGGACTCGAATCCATTTTGGGTGATTACTTCGGCGTCGAGACACGGATACAACAATTCATCGGACAGTGGATCAATCTCCCCCCCGAATTTCATTGTCGCCTTGGCGAGTCCCCTTCCAGCGGCTGCCTCGGGCAAACGGCCATCACCGGCACGCGATTCTGGGATTGCCAACAGAAATTTCGCATCATCATGGGACCGTTGAGTCTGGAACAATACCAGCGTATGCTTCCCGGCAACCGGAGTTACCTTCGCTTGCGCGATTGGATTCGCAACTACGTCGGACTCCATCTCTCCTGGGATCTTCAATTGATTCTCAAAGTCGGCGAAGCGCCCCAAATCCAACTGGGATCCCAGGGACGCCTCGGTTGGACCACATGGTTGGTCACTGACAAACTCGACCGGCTCGGCGATGACCTGATCCTGCAACCCTCGGCGGCATGATCCGCCACTTTCAAACGGAAGCCTCGTATGTCTGAAATCTCACGATCCGCACTCTTCGGCAAGCTCAACTCCCTCGGCTACAAGGCCATTGAGGCGGCCACCGTGTTCTGCAAGATGCGGGGCAATCCCTATGTCGAGTTGGTTCACTGGATACACCAGATTCTGCAATTGCAGGATTCCGATCTGCATCGCATTGTCAAGCAGTTCAACATCGAGCCGTCACGACTGGTCACCGACCTGACCGAAGCTCTCGATCGCCTCCCCCGAGGCTCGACTTCCATATCCGATCTCTCCTCCCACGTCGAAGAAGCCGTGGAACGGGGCTGGGTCTTTGGAACGCTGATGTTTGGCGAATCGCAGGTGCGCACGGGGCATCTGATCGTCGGCATCCTCAAGACCAGGGGCCTTCGCAACGAACTGCTCAACATCAGCAAGGAGTTCGAAAAGGTCAAGCTCGATACGCTCACGGAAAAGTTCGACGAGGTCGTGAGCGGCTCCATCGAGGAAAAGCTGAGCGCCCGAGACGGCTTCCAGGTCGGGGGCGGTGCCGTACCCGGTGAGGCCAGCAGCGCGATGGCCCCGGCCCAGATGGGCAAGGAAGAGGCCCTCAAGCAGTTCTGCAAGGATCTGACCGAAGAGGCGAGAACCGGAAAAATCGATCCCATCGTCGGGCGGGACGAGGAGACCCGTCAGATCATCGATATTCTCATGCGCCGTCGCCAGAACAACCCCATCCTCACCGGCGAAGCGGGCGTGGGCAAGACCGCAGTGGCCGAAGGTTTCGCCCACAAGATCGTTTCGGGCGATGTTCCTCCGGCGCTGCAGAATGTACGCCTGCTCGAACTGGACATCTCCGGACTCCAGGCCGGGGCGAGCATGAAAGGTGAATTCGAGGAGCGTCTGAAAAAAGTCATCGAGGAAGTACAGGCGAGTCCGACGCCCATCATTCTCTTTATGGACGAGGTTCATCGGCTCATCGGGGCGGGCGGGGCTTCAGGAACGGGCGATGCCGCCCAACTCCTCAAGCCGGCCCTGGCCCGCGGCACCCTCCGCACCGTCGCCGCCACCACCTGGGGGGAATACAAGAAGCACATCGAGAAAGATCCGGCTCTTTCCCGTCGTTTCCAGGTCGTCAAGATCGATGAACCCAGCCCGGAGAAAGCCATTCTGATGATGCGGAAAGTCGCCGGCATCTTCGAGAAGCACCACAAGATTCAGATTCTCGACGAAGCCATTGAGGCGTCGGTCCATCTCAGTCACAGATACATCCCCGCCCGCCAGCTTCCCGATAAATCGGTCAGCCTGATCGACACGGCGTGCGCCCGGGTCGCCATCGGCCAGCATTCCATACCTTCGGAAGTCGATGACAGTCGCAAACGGATCGAGTCACTCAATACGGAACTCGAAATTCTCGATCGGGAGTCCGCCGTCGGGATGGAGCATACCGACCGCACCGACGAGGTGAAGAAGGATATCGAAGCGGAAAAAGAACGCCTCAGCGAGCTTGAGGAATCCTGGCAGAAGGAAAAGGTACTCGTCGATGAGATTCTCGAAATTCGCGCGAAACTGCGCGGCCCCATCGGCGTGGAAGAGGTGGAAGGAACCGGCAGCGAGTCGGAAAAAAAGACCGAAGAAGCCGTGGAAAGCGAAACGGAATCCGCCGGCGAGGAACCGATTTCAGATGCCGAGCGCAGCGATTTCAAAGATCAACTCCAAAAACTCTTGGCCGAACTGAAAGAGTTGCAGGGAGAGCGGCCATTGATTCTGCCCAGTTGCGATGCAAACGCGATTGCCACCGTGGTGGCGGACTGGACCGGCATTCCCGTGGGACGCATGGTCAAGAACGAAATTCAGGCCATACTCAGCCTCGCCGACACCCTCGGCGAGCGTGTCATCGGACAGAAGCACGGACTGGAGATGATCGCGAAACGCATCCAGACCTCACGGGCACGACTGGACAATCCCAGCAAACCCATCGGGGTCTTTCTCCTCACCGGTCCCTCCGGGGTCGGCAAGACGGAAACCGCACTCGCGCTCGCCGAGACGCTTTATGGCGGTGAACAGAACGTCATCACCATCAATATGGGCGAATTCCAGGAAGCCCACACCGTCTCGACACTCAAGGGCTCCCCTCCCGGCTATGTGGGCTATGGCGAGGGCGGCGTCCTCACCGAAGCCGTAAGACGCAGGCCTTACAGCATCGTGCTGCTCGATGAGATTGAGAAGGCGCATCCCGACGTTCACGAAATCTTCTTCCAGGTCTTTGACAAGGGGCATATGGAGGACGGCGAAGGCCGGGTGATCGATTTCAAGAACACGATCATCCTCCTGACCTCGAATGTGGGCAGCGACCTCATCATGAACCTCTGCAAGGATCCGGAACTCATGCCCAGCCCGGAAGGCATCGCCAAGGCGTTGCGAGAGCCCCTGCTCAAGGTGTTCCCCGCCGCGCTGCTCGGTCGCCTCATCACGATCCCCTTCTACCCGCTCAACGATGAGATGATTGGTGCGATCACGCGATTGCAGCTCAATCGTATCGCCACGCGAATCAAAGAGAATCATGATGTTCCCTTCACATACACCGATGCCGTCGTAAAACTGATCGCCTCGCGCTGCACGGAACTTGAGAGCGGCGGGCGCATGATCGATATGATCCTGACCAACACCATGCTTCCCCGCATCAGCAAACAGTTCCTGACGACGCTGATGGAGGGAGGCGAGATCAAGAAGGTCGCTATCACTGTCGTTGATGATGACTTCTCATACAGTTTTTCCTGATCACGACACAAAGCTGTACCCTAAGTCGCCTGAAGTTGACATACAAGGAGTGGGCCATGCTGACCGCGTATCCCAAGATTCTCACCAACAAGGACTGGCAGTCCAACAAGGGAAAGATCGCCAAGATCGCCGGCAAAACCGGCATCGGCCCCGAACTCGACAAGCTCGAAAAATCCTACAAGAAGGTGGACTTTTCCCTGCTCACGGCCAATGGCTACGGCAAGCTGCACAATTTCGCCGAGATAGACGAGACCCTCAAAAAGGCCAAGGCGTATTACGCCAAGACCATTCAGCCCGTGCGTGATCAGGCCATTTCCGTCTCCCGCAAGGCGGGTGACGTCGAGAAGAAGTTCAAGTCCAAAAAGGCCATCCCCAAATCATCGACCGCCCATGTCGCCAAGCTCGGCAAGGAAGCCCTGAACTTTGCCACCGCGATGAAGAGCTTCGACGAGGAGTTCAAGACCTTTGATGCCTACAAGGCGAAGATCCAGCAGCACATCGACTTGAGCAAGAAGAAGATCGGCACCGACATCAAGAACGCGGAAGTCGGTATCGTCAAGTGCATCAAGGATGGAGCTACCTGCAATGCCTGGAACAACAATGTACATCAGCGGGCTCGCAGCATCTGTAACGGCATCAGGGTCGTTCCCGAATGGAACAAGGATCTCTGGAAGAAGTGGGAGAAATTCGGAGATCACTACCACACCAAGGGTGTGAAGGAAGGCGATTCCGATGAATCGGCCAAGATCAAGGCCAAGTGCAAGGAAATGGCCGCAGAGCTGCAGAAACTCAAGGCCTATCTCAAGAAGAACTGATCCGTCTGATTGAAAAAAAGAAACCGTTCTGGCAACGAGTCGTCGCCCGAACGGTTTTTTATCAGGCTAACGCTGAACCTGGTTGAATTCAAAGATCCGCGAGCAGAGCGGCAAGCTCGGGGTCCATTTCCTCGTCGTCATCTGCAGTATCATCGTCATCTGAATCGTCGTCTGACAGTCCGGCCAGCAAGGCATCCAGATCATCTTCATCGCTGTCGGTCTCGACGATCTCCTCCACCAACTCGTCTTCCACGACGGCGTCTTCTTCGTCGGGGGCGGAATCGGTTGCTTCCGCTTCTTTCTGGGTAGCGACCGGTGCCCAGGGACCGGACAGATCGCCTCCGTTGAGTGAGACATAGCTTCCCAGTCGCACTTCGGGCCTTCCCTGAACGGAAAGCATGGGCATGAAATGCTGAGTCGTGACATGCTCAGCAAGTTTCATGGTGAGCAGCCGATCGGTGCAGGGAAGTGCGATCTGATCGCCATCTCCATCGGTGTAGAAATGGAAGGGCATATCACCCACGCTCATGATCGATCCGAGTTTCATTCCCTTGAGTCCACCTTGGCTGAAGCATTGGCCGAGCAGAAGGCCCACGATTGCGGCGGAGTTGCCCCAGAGCAAGCCGCCAATTCCGTTGGACAGGGTGAATTCCTCAAACTCGAAGGGGTCGATGGGATCGCTCTTTTTCCCGTAGGGATTGCGAAGCATGAATCGGGGTACGGTGAGGCCAAGATACGCCGCTTCCGGCATGCCGCGCAGGGTGTCCCATGATTCGATGATCAATGGATGCACATCATCCGGATCCTGCTTTTTCAGGCAATCCGTCCCGATCGCGGATACAAATGCCGTCTGGGACTGGGAAACGATTTTCGCCATGCGTCCGAGCAACTCGGCATGAGGCGGCGTTTGCTCAAAAAGGTAGCACCCGAGAATGACGGCAAACGGTCCCTGCTGGGCATTCATAGACGGCTGCTCGACAAGCATTCTATAGAGACCGGTCTCCAGGAGATCCTCGGTGGCGCTGAGATCGGCAGCGATTTCCTCCGCAGTGACGTCGTACAGCACAATCTGGAGTTGCGAACTTGTTTCCAGATTGCGGGTCATCAGATCGACTGATCGCCACAGCGACTCGAGCGATTGGAAGTCTGGATGATGCAGTATCGATCGCATCAATCCCGACAATGCCTCATCAACCGCGGCGACCATCGCCTCCTGACGCGGATCGTCCTCAGGCACGATGTAGGGTCCGACCACGTGCTTGAGAAGTTCTTCCACAACGGGGTCATCGCGGTTTTCGGCCGTGGGCCGACCCACGAGCCGGGCGAAATCGCTGAGCTTGCCCTCCGAGGGGATGGCGGTACCTCTTGATTTCGCTTTGATTTTCTTCGGCTTCCGGATCGAATCATCATCAAGCCAGGACATGACTTCACTGGCCGCTCCGTCGAACGTACCACTGTTGTTCAGGCGCTGGCGCAACCCGGCAAGCTCTTCAAAGATTTCGAGATTGTCGTACAGCTCGTCCGGGTGGAAATCATCAATACTGGAAATCTCGATGCGGGTGGCCCCTTCATCTCCCCCGAGGGGCAGATCGATCTCAATATTCAAGCGCCCGATGACGTCGTCGATGTTATCGACATCCACCTTCAAGGGCTTGCGAGAGGCGAGGGCGTCTCCAATTGCCAGTTCACCCTTGTTGGCCCGACCGGAGAAATCACCAAGCAGGGCGATGCGAAAACGATCCGTGCCGGTGGGTTTGAGTTCCGTGATTGACTTGCCCAGAGATCCGAAGTTCATCTGATAGCGCATGGGAGACTCCTCAATTCAAATCGGGACAGACATGTTCCGTGACGGGACTCACCCGGCACAGCGTTGTGCCATTTCCCTGAGAAATCAGTATACCAAATCCCCTTGAAAAGCACCCGGCTTCATGTCCCCGGTCGGGTTTTTTCCCATATTCCCCCATATTTACTATCATGGACTCCCTCCGTTTTCCTTCTTTATTACTCGGCCACCCTGGAGCGATGCCTCATGACCAAGGACACTGAAGACATGGGATCGACAATCGACAGGCTACGCAGGTTCATCGAGTCGTCACTGGTTCAGAACTTTATTCTTATCGTCATTATCATCAATGCCATTGTCCTCGGGATGCAAACCTCGCCCGGACTCATGGCTGATTATGGCGTGGTGCTCAACCTGATCGACAATATCGCTCTCGGCATCTTCGTGGTGGAACTCTCGATCAAGTTGATCGTCTACCGCTTCAGTTTCTTCAAGGATGGCTGGAATATTTTCGACTTCATCATTGTGGGGGTCGCCCTCGTCCCCGCCGCTGAAACGTTCTCCGTCCTGAGGGCGCTGCGGGTCATGAGAGCCTTGCGCGTGATGTCGGTCGTGCCGCAGATGAGAGTGGTCGTTCAGGCTCTCCTCTCCGCCCTGCCAGGCATGGTTTCCGTCATCGTCGTTCTCGTTCTGATTTTTTATGTGGCGGCGGTCATGGCCACGAAACTTTTCGGCACCAGCCCGAATCCGGATATTCAGGAGTGGTTCGGCTCCGTGGGGAAATCGCTGTATACACTCTTTCAGATCATGACCCTGGAGAGCTGGTCGATGGGGATCGTGCGCCCGGTCATGAAGGAAAATCCCCTGGCCTGGATCTTTTTCATCCCCTTTATCTGTATGACGTCATTCATGGTGCTTAATCTGTTTATTGCTTTAATCGTCAACTCCATGGAAGCGGTGACGTCAGCAGATAAAGAGAGTGATGAACAGGCTTCCGACTCAAGCCAGTCTGCTCGAATGCCTGATTTTGGAGAAGACGCATCTTCTCTCGCCGAACAACTCACGGTGATTCAAAACGAGCTTGCCGAATTGCGAAAGACACTTTCGGAGAGGAATTCCTGATAGGGTCGGCCTCTTTTCGTTGGCATAAGCGTGTTGCTGATTCTGGTAAATCCGGTTGCCGACTTACACTTGATGCTTCCGGGCCAGCATCACGAATCCCCTGACCGGTTCACCACCCTCGGTGCGCAGGATGACCTGGTCTGATGACTCCAGGGTGAATCCGGCACGGCTCAATTCCCCGCTCAGATACTCATCGGTGTGGCTGTACCTGCCGGACGGCATGAGGTGATAGGGCGACTCCTCCACGGGTTCAGCGAGGTATTCCGCCGTGAATACCAGCAGTCCGTTCGGCACCAACGCCTTCCAACTGGCGATGAACACCGGGGCCAGATCGCCGAAATAGTTGAAGGTGTCCGAGGATACGATCGCGTCGAATGTGTCACACTTCTCGGCGAGAAACTCCGTCAGTTCCGCGTTCTCAAGCTCGTCATAATCCTGGGTGCGCTTCGCCATGAGCAGCATCTGCTCGGAAAGATCGACACCGATCAGATGCCGAGTCATCGGCTTGAGAAGCGTACCGCACAAACCCGTGCCGCACCCGACGTCAATAATGCGGTTGAAAGTAGCGTCCTGTTCTCTCGCCTTGTTGAGAACATCCGCCACAATACCGGGGGCCTGGTAATCAAGATTCCTGAGGGTCAGATCGAAGCTGTCTGCGAGATGGTCGAACTCCTGGCGAATGAAGTCATCGCTGGCCCGCTCAGGACATTCACGGCCGGTCCAGGCGGCTTTGAGATGCTTCGCCCGGGGGTCTTCCGGCTCCAGCTCGATCCATTTCTCGATCAATTCAATCGCCTCCGGCAATCGTCCCACCTGGATCAACAGACGCCCCAGACATTCGTAAACCCTCCCGCTCTTCGGATCGATCTCCAGCGTCCGGCGAAAGGACGCTTCGGACTCCTCCGCCCGCCCCAGCACAAACAGGGCCATGGCGATATTGAAGTGCTCAGATGGCTGATCAGGATCGATCGAGGACGCTTTGGTGAAGTATTCAAGCGCCTCCTCCGGCTTGCCGGTCTGGATCATCATCTGACCGAGTTCGCTGCAAGTCCGTAGTTGATCCGGATCGATCTCCATGGCACGGCGGAATGCATCGCACGCTTCGTCATGTCGATTCAACGCCCGGAGGGCTTTCCCGAGATTAAAGTGAGTCGCACCGTTTTCGGAATCGATTGCCAACGCGCTCCGATAGGCTTCGATCGCCTCCTCCGACTGATCGAGATCCAGGTGAGCATTACCGAGGTTAAACAATGCATCGAAAAATTCTGGCTGATTGTTCAAGGCCCGGCGATAGGCTCCCACTGCTGCATCGGGCTTTCCCATGATGCAAAGCGTGTTTCCCAGATTGTAATGAGCATCCGCAAATGTTGGATCGATATCAAGGGCCCGGTCGTACTGGACGATCGCGTCGATCACTCGCCCCAGATCCAGGAAGGCGTTGCCGAGCATATTGATGGTTTCCACGGAGCGAGGCTCATCCTTGAGATGGCGCTGATACAAGGCGATCGCCTCTTTCACCTCTCCCGCAAGGTGCTGAGATTTTGCCTGCTCGTACAGATTCATGAGCCGGAATCCTTGCCGCACGTTCCTGTCGTTCAAAATTCTTCTTTGCGTTTTCGCAGGCTTCGGCCCTGGTCCCGATCCGGTGAATTGTCACGAATCCGCTTCGGTTGCTCGGGGGTTACGCCCCCCCTCGATCTCACGCGGGGACCGGGACTGATATCCTGCTCTCCCATTGTCCGCCTCTTTGCACGAATACTCTGCCCGGTAGCTTCCGACTTCTGCTGGCGCTTCACTTCTTGTTGCTTTTTCTGAGCCGGCGAGCCCCCGGGAGTCGCGGCTTCCTTCACCTCCTTGGCGCGCTGCTGCATCTCTTGTGCCCGCTCGCGATGGCTGCGAACCTGAGCTCGCATAGTCGTCGCCTGTTGGGCATGCTTTTCGAGAAATCCGAGCCCTGGTATCCGGCTCAGTGCCTCAAGTAACGTCTCAAGTCCTGTCGCCATGCCACAACTCCTTTCTCCGGAAGCACAACCACCATTGTACACCCTGTGTTTCCGGGATGACATCAGAGGGAGGTTTTTCCGCTCCAGAAAGGCCTGAATACTGATCATCATCGCCGGTGATGGAACCATCCTTATTTGCTCTCATGGCCGGATCGGCCCTGAGGTGAATGCTTTTCCAGTGTCTCAGTGTGAAAAAACAGTACAATATCTTCACCTGAATAAGAGGATTACCCATGGACAGAGATGTCATCGTTTCGTCTCCCCTCGGCCCTGATGTATTGCTGCTCAACAAGATGATCGCCAGGGATGAATTGGGTAGGCCATTTCAGTACGAGTTGTTCCTGCGGAGTGAAGAGCCGGACATCAAGTATGACGATATCGTCGGGCAGATGGTCACGATTAAGGCATCATCACAGGAGAGAACCACCCGATACTTCACCGGGTATGTCAACAACTTCGTTCAGGACTCGGAAGACGACGATGTCATCGGCACTGAAGAGCGGATCGGGTATCGGGCCACACTCGTCCCCTGGATCTGGTTTCTGTCCCGAACCGCGGATTGCAAGATTTTCCAGGAAAAAAAAGCCCCGGAAATCATCAAGGATGTGTTCAGAGACAACGGCTTCAGCGACTTCAAGGATTCCCTGACCGGCACTTACCGCACCTGGGAGTACTTCGTGCAGTACCGGGAGACTGATTTCGATTTCGTCAGTCGCCTGATGGAGCAGGAGGGAATCTACTACTATTTTGAGCATACCGATGGCAAGCACACGCTGGTGCTCTCGGATTCCGTTTCCTCTCACCCCGAGTCGCCCAATGCTTCGGAACTGATCTATCGGGACAAGAAAGCCCCGGGTATGGAGGATCATGTCAAGAGATGGTCAGTTTCCACGAAAGTGAATCAAGGAGTCTTTGCCCAGACAGATTACGATTTTGAAGAACCAGGAAAGAATCTCTTTTCCAAGAAAATAATCTCCCGCAGTCACGCCCATGCAGATGGTGAGGTATTTGATTATCCGGGCCAGTACACGGTTGTCGGCGATGGCGATGGCTATTCCAAAGTTCAAATCGAGCATCTGCAGGCCACCCAGGAACTCGCCGTGGGCATGACGGAACACGAGGGGGTGATCACCGGGTACACCTTCAATCTCAAGGAGCACAAGCGGCGTGATCAGAATCGCGAATATCTGGTGACCTCGTCCCAAATCACGCTCGTCTCCGGCGCATTCGGGGAATCCGGAACGGAACGCTCCGGGCAGTCCGAACAGCCTTTCATGTCATGTCAGTTCACCGCGCTCGACACCGCTCGACAATTTCGTACTCAGCCCACGACCCCCCGTCCCTTTGTTCACGGTCCCCAGACCGCGGTGGTTGTCGGGCCATCAGGAGATGAAATCCATACCGACAAGTATGGCCGGATCAAGGTCCAGTTTCACTGGGACCGGCTCGGCAAATCAGATGAAAACAGCTCCTGCTGGATCCGCATCGCCCAGAACTGGGCCGGCAAGAAATGGGGTTTCATCAACATCCCGCGGATCGGGCATGAAGTGCTGGTGGAGTTTCTGGAGGGCGATCCGAATCGACCTCTCGTCACCGGCTCCGTGTACAACGCCGACCTGATGCCCCCCTATGGGTTGCCCGACAATGCCACGCAATCCGGCATCAAGACCCATTCCACCAAGGAGGGGACCGCCGACAACTTCAATGAAATTCGATTCGAGGACAAGAAGGACAGCGAAGAAATCTATTTTCACGCCGAGAAGGATTTCAACCGTGTGGTGGAAAACAATGACACGTTGAAGATTGGGTTTGACAAAAAGGACAAGGGCGATCGGACGGTCGAGGTCTTCAACAATGAGACCTACAAAGTGGGAGCTGGCGAGGGGGATTGTGAGGATGGCAGTCAAACCTTTGTGATTTACAAGGACCGTACTGGCACCCTCAAAACCGGCAATGACAGACTCTTAGTCGAGAAAGGTGATCAGTCGATCACAATCTTGAAAGGTGATCAGTCGATGACAATCTTGGTTGGTGATCAGTCGATGACAATCTTGAAAGGTGATCAGACGATCACAATCTTGAAAGGTGATCAGACGATCGATGTCAAGAAGAATATTCTCATCAAGGCCGGGGATCAGATCACCCTCGAAACCGGCCAGAGCAAGATCGTCATGAAAAAGGACGGCACGATAACTATCAAGGGTAAAGATATCAAATTCACGGCGAGCTCAAAATTCACCGTCAAAGCCGCTTCCAAGATCGATCTGAAATCCGATGGGAATTTCAAAGCCAAGGGTATGGCTTCAAAGATCGAAGGCACCACACTCGATCTGAAAGGAAGTGCCTCCACGAAAATTAAAGGCGGCACGGTCAATATTAATTGACCCTGTCCCGGATGAATCGTCTTCGACTCGTCACCCGAAGGAAATATCATGCCTGACTCACTCCTGCCGATCGACCCGAAAACCCTTGCCACTGACCTGTGCGAGAACATTGATCTTGGAGAAGAAGCCGAGGAACTGCTGAAGAACGGCCAGACCGCTGACGAATTCTTTGTTCTCCTCCAAAAAAACAAGCTTTTCTTTGACGCCATCCGGATACTCGCTAATGTGCTTCACAAGCTATATGCCATCGAGTGGGCGTGTGCGAGTGTGCGCTGGGGTATGACGGACAAGTCGGATCCGGATGAGGAAAAACTGGTTGCCATCGCGGAAAAATGGCTGGAGGAACGTACTGAAGCCAACCGAAGAGCGGCCATGGTAGCGGCGGAAGAGAACGAATATGAGCTTCCCGCATCCTGGGCGAGCGCTGCCGTGGGCTGGAGTTGTGGGAGCCTCGCTGCCCCGGAATTACCCGTGGTGCCTCCGGGAGACGACCTCACCGCGAAAGCCGCAGGAGGGGCCGTAAGCATGGTGGCCGTACAGAATTCCGCGCAGATCGAGAAGAGAGCCGCGGCATTGCTGGAGATTGGGATGGAGTTCGCAGCGCGTCCCATCCCCGAATCTCTTGAAGACGAAACCTTCAAAGTAGAACCGGCCAAGGCCGCCCCGCCCTCGCCAACCCCGGAGGCGAGCCCGTTACCGACTCCCACGCCGACCTCTACCCCGGCGCCGAAGCCTGCTCCCGCTCCCGTCATCTCGCCTCCACCGAGTCAATTCGCACCCGCGCCCGCGCGACCGCCTCGAAGACCGCCACCACCCGATGAGGGGGGCGGTTGGGTGACAAAGCCTTTGTAGCGATTTATCGCGTTACATTATTGTGAAGCGCTCAGCGGGTCATGCTTTCGTAGATCGTGCCGCGATCAGGTGCAGATCATACTTCACGAGACATCGATCGTGAGTTCTGACCTGCCATGATACATGCTCCGCTTCCCGGATGATTTCCATATTCTCCAATGACTGGGGATGCTCCCCCGGAGTAAGCAGACTGCGAAGCAATGATTCACTACTTCCCGCATGACCACCCCGTTGCGAGTGCCCCCCGATCCACGCCTCCACCGGCGTCGCGGTGGTTGACCAGTCATACGGGCAACTCAGCAGTACCTGGCCTGAGGGTTTGATAATACGATCCAGTGTTTGTAGCAGCCCAATTGGGGAGACCACCGAATCAAGCAGGTTCAATCCCACTCCGAGTCCAAATCCAGCATCCCGAAATGGCAAAGACATGGCATCGCACAACCAGAAGTCCACGCGATCAGACCCGGGAAATTCGACGCTGAACGATCGTGGTTCATAGACCAGGCCCCCGGTTCGTCTCTCGTATTGCACTATGCCATTGCGCAAGACCACGCCAGCCAGTTGCAGCATGGGAAAGCTCAAATCAATGCCGAGCACCAAGTCATTTGTGCTGGCGGCAAGCTCGAAAGTGGTTCTGCCGGTCGAACACCCGAGATCGATAGTGGGTCCGGCTAGCTCTGCATCAAAGAGTTTGAGGCCTTCTGATAAGCATCGGGCGATGCTGCCCGGGGAAAGAGACGCCTGAGGCTCATCGGGATCGAATTGAGCGTAGTGATCCCAGGCGTACGTGCTGAGATGCTGGCGCGTTATCTCAAGGGCGGAGTCCGATCCCGCGCCATCAGCGAGCAGGCTCCGCATGGTGGCGCTCAAGTCCTTTCGAGCATTCAATTGAGGCCATTGATCTGTAATGAACGTGCGGATGTCGGGTACGAGAATCGGAATGCCGTCGATGATGGGATACTCGATCTGGCACGATTCATCCGAGCAATGCAGGATTCCCTCTACGATCTGATCGCCTTCTTCGGTGATGATATTCGCGATAACCAGCGCTGAGTCGATACTGCGATCGATGCGACAACGGGGACAGATCGGGGCAATTGTCTCGAAGTGCAGGTGACGCACGAACCGCTCAGCCCCCAATATTAACGGTGGTGCAACACGGGGGCATGATCTTTCCCACCGGCGATGGTATCGGGGCCACACAACTGGCGTGCGCGGTCATGTCATTCGCTCGGGCGGCAGGCATTTTCTCGATCATGACCGTCGCCGAACCCTTCGAGATGATTCCCGGACCAGCCGGCACACAGGGGGGAAGCATACATGGCTTGGACATATCCCCCACTCTTGCCGCGGCTTTTTTTCCGATCATAACCGTTCCCGCACCTTTAATAATCGCCAAAGGCAGTGCCGGATGTGGTACCGGGGTCGGGACCGGAGCCGCAGGATGAATCGGCGCATGGCAGTGCGGCGCATCCTGCTTGATATTGTCTCCCATTCGGGCAGCAGCTCCCATCGGTACCTCCAGCAAATGACTTTGGTTCAGCGACCAGTCTGGTACATCTTACCATATCTGGATGCGAACAGCCGAAAAAACCCATAGTCGCTGAAGCTATGGGATTCTGCTCTCACTTGGCTCTATCACTCTTTCGCATTCCCTTGGCGTCTCGGCAGCCATTCACTCCCCCACATGCACCACAAGCTGTCGGGGCCCGCCTCGGTGGCGGTGTTCCCAGATGTAGATGCCCTGCCAGGTGCCGAGGGCGAGGCGACCGGAGTCGATGGGGATGGAGAGGGTGGTCGAGGTGAGGGCGGCTTTGATGTGGGCGGGCATGTCGTCGGGACCTTCGGC
>JADFSH010000149.1 GCA_022560875.1 Planctomycetota bacterium
TCCGCCCCCTCATCGCCGGAGCTGGGGCACTCCTCAAGCCGGGCGGCAGACTGCTCATCGAGATTGCGTCGTGCAACCGCGATGCGGTGATCGAACTCACCGAGAAGACGGGCGATTACGAACAGATCGAGATCCTCCGCGACCACGAAGGCCTCGACCGCGTCCTCACTGCCCGCCGGGTGATGAGTTCTTGATTACTTGCCCACTTTCTCAATTTCTATTTTCAACATTTATTCTTCCCCCATGCTGATCTACGCCGGTATCGACGAGGCGGGGTACGGACCCATGCTGGGGCCGCTGTGTGTGGGGTGCAGTGTCTTTGCCATCGAGGATCATGATCCCGCCCAGGGCAAGGTAGATTTGTGGAAGCATCTCAGTCGGGCGGTCTGTCGCAAAAAGTCCGACCGGAAGCACCGTATCGCCATCGATGACTCGAAGCGTCTCAAGGGAGCCTCCAAGGGCAAGGCCCACCCCCTGAAGCATCTTGAGCGTGGGGTACTGGCCTTTCTCGCGGCGTCGAAAAACGACCCCCATGATTTACCCGATACGGATGTCGATCTCTTCGATCAGTTTGACATGCGTCTGCAAGACGCTCCGTGGTATGACTCGGTGACGCAGCTTCCCGTGGCCAATGATCTCGATCAGCTTCGCATTGCCACGTCACGTCTTTGTCGAACCATGACTGAGCAGCAGGTTCAATGTTCCTTGATGGGAGTGGAGGTCGTCGATGCGGGGCCGTTCAATCGGCAGGTCGAACTCATGGGAAACAAGGCCAGCGTTAACTTCGGGGCG
Source organism: Planctomycetota bacterium (assembly GCA_022560875.1). Classification (GTDB taxonomy): domain Bacteria; phylum Planctomycetota; class Phycisphaerae; order Phycisphaerales; family SM1A02; genus JADFSH01. The sequence goes on from JADFSH010000149.1 coordinate 793, forward strand.
GTCATGAGGCACGTGGATCGAATCTGGAACCGGTGGCCGACGGAGCATCCCCGGGTGATTGTCGATCGGCAGGGGGGGCGGACACATTATCGCGAGCCCCTGCAGATGGCGTTTCCCGAGGCCCATATCCGCATCGTGGCGGAGGAGGAGGCGATCAGTCGCTACCGACTCGATCAAGGGGGATCGAAGCTGACGATCAGCTTTCTCAAGGAGGCGGAGGTCCACCATCTGCCGGTGGCCCTGGCTTCGATGATCGCCAAGTACATTCGGGAACTGGCCATGATCCGGATGAACCGCCACTTCCAGGCTCAGATGCCCGAACTGAAACCGACCGCGGGCTATGTCCAGGATGCGCGGCGGTACCTGGTCGAGATCGAGCCGATCATTCGCAGTTGCGAGATAGACCGGAGAGATTTGGTCAGGAATTGCTGAGGGGAATCCCTGAGTAGAGGGATGCCCGGGGATATCCGGGTGGAATATCCGGGGGGTGAAATAACCAAAAACTGACATTGACAGACAAGGTACGGGTGGGAAAAATGTGGATTCGCAATTGAGCATGTCCTAGCATGGGCCGTCTCAAAAAGGTATTTCATTGGCATCGCCCGGCGGGCTGCGAATAAGGAGTGGACCGTTGCAGGAAGAAGATTGGTAACGCCCACTTGCGCATAGCCGGTCCTGAGCCGGTCCGCGTGAGTCGGGCCAGGCAGACAGGACCGAAATATCCTCCCCTAGGACGAAAGCCGTTTGATGGGGGGGTAAATTCGACCGATAACGAATCGATGATTATCCGGACTCCACGTTGGTGTTTCCGGAATCTGATATTGAACTCTCTCCGTCTCGACCGTGAGACATCCTTAGTCTTTCAAACAGGATTCACCCTTTCTGATCGATCTGAAAGTTCCGACCCATGGCTACTGAACTCTGCTATGTAAGAAACATCGGTATCTGTGCTCACATCGATGCGGGCAAGACCACTGTCACTGAGCGCATCCTGTTCTACACAGGCCGGAACTACAAGATGGGTGAAGTTCATGAAGGCACCGCCACCATGGACTTTCTGGAAGAGGAGCAGGAGCGCGGCATTACCATTCAGGCCGCCGCCACCACCTGTCCCTGGGACTACGAGGGAAACACGTATCAGATCAACCTCATCGACACGCCCGGCCACGTGGACTTCACCATCGAGGTCGAGCGGTCGCTGCGGGTGCTCGACGGCGCGGTGGCGGTGTTCGACGGCAAGGAAGGCGTGGAAGCGCAGTCCGAGACCGTCTGGCGTCAGGCTGACCGCTATGACGTGCCGCGATTGTGCTTCATAAACAAGATGGACAAGATCGGAGCGGATTTTGAATTCAGCTTCAATTCCATTCGTGATCGTCTGGTCGCGAACCCCATCGCGGTTCAGCTTCCCATCGGCGCTTCCGAAACCTTTGAAGGGATCATCGACCTGGTCGAGATGAAGGCTTACTACTTCGACGCCGGAGAACTCGGCGCGATTGTCGAGCAGCGTGAGATCCCCGACGAAATGAAGGAAATGTCAGAGCTGTGGCGTCATGAACTGATCGAGCAGGCGGCCGAACTCGACGATGCTCTGATGGAACAATATCTTGAAGACGAATCTGCCATCACGCCGAAGCAGATCAAGGCCGCCTTGCGCATCGGCACCCGGCAGCGAAGGTGTTTTCCGACCTTCTGCGGCTCCGCCCTGAAGAACATCGGCGTCCAGCGCTTGCTCAATGGGGTCATCGACTACCTTCCCAATCCGACCGAAGCTCCGGAGGTGCAGGGCGTCGATCCAAAGCACGACAACAAGCCAATCACCCGCCCCAATAGCATTGACGCTCCGTTCTCCGCCCTGGTCTTCAAGGTCGTTTCGGACATCCACGGCGATCTCACCTACATTCGAGTCTATTCGGGCCAGCTCAAGAAAGGCACGCGGGTCATCAATCCGAATAATGACCGGAAAGAAAATGTATCCCGCATCTTCGAGATGCACGCCAAGGACCGTCAGCCCATGGACATCGCCTCCGCCGGCCAGATTGTCGCCGTGATCGGGCTGAAACATTCCGGTACGGGAGATACGCTGTGCGATACCAATCATCAGATCATTCTGGAGAAGATGGATTTTCCGGAACCGGTCATCTCCATGTCCATCGAGCCGCTCACCAACGAAGACAAGAAAAAGCTTACCGATGCCCTGGTGACCATCCGGCGCGAAGATCCCTCCTTCCGCACGAGCTACAACGATGAGACGGGCGAAACGATTATTGCCGGCATGGGGGAACTGCATCTGGAAATCGTCAAGAACAAATTGCTGCGCGACATGAAAATCGGCGTCCGGGTCGGCACGCCGCGCGTCAGCTACCGCGAGACGATCGTCGGTTCGGCTACGAAAGTGCGCGGCAAGTTTGTGAAGCAGACGGGAGGCCGGGGTCAGTATGGAGATGTGGTCATCAACGTCGAGCCCATGACCGCCGCTCAGGCTGATGCGGAAGACCTGAAAATGAGTGATGGCGTGGTCTTTGTGGACAAAATCGCCCAGGGCGTCATTCCCCGTGAATACATTCCTTCCGTCGAGAAAGGTGTTCGCAACGCCGCGCTCTCCGGCATCCTCGGTGGATATCCGGTGCAGAGTGTCAAAGTAGAACTTATCTACGGCTCGCATCACGAAGTCGATTCAAGCCAGATCGCCTTCGAGCAGGCTGGTGCCCTTGCTTTTCGAGAAGCGTGCACCCAGGCGGGGCTTGCCTTGCTCGAGCCGATCATGCGGGTCTCGATTGTCGTTCCCGATGAATATTTCGGTCCGGTGAGCGGAGATCTGTCCAGTCGGCGCGGCCAGATTTTCGACTCGGAACTCCGAGGCAATGTCCGAGTCATCTCGGCGGAAGTCCCGCTCTCTGAGATGTTTGGCTACACCACCGTACTCCGGGGCATCACCCAGGGGCGGGCGACCAGTTCGATGGAACCCTCCGAATACCGGCTCATGCCCGATCGCCTCCGGGACGAGGTCTTGGCGAAAATCTGACCGATTCCCGGCCTTCTCATCAGCCGTCATGTCGCAAAGTTGCGAGAATGCGACATGACACGATGGCGATTAATTTGCTTAAATCCCAAGAAAGAATAGGAAGCGGTATTCGTACCTGATCTGATATCGTTGTTGACAAAATCCTCTTGCCGCTGGTGAAGAATATGACCAGCCTGACAATCCAGACCGAACGACCGAACGACAGCGAGCCGATCCTCGACGGGTTATCGCGACGCGGCCTCGTCGCGCTCTGTCTTTTGTTGTTGGCAATGGGTATGTCTGATGCGCTGCGTTTTCTGATTTACGATCTCTCGCCTTTGCTGGAAACCGCACGGCTGGCCCCGGACGCCCCTGATGGTGTGGCCCAGGCCAACGCGATGCGGGGCTGGGCGAGGCTCGGGGGGTACGTGGCGGCCCTCCTCACCGTCGTTTACTTCCTGGTCATCCAGCGTACGCGATTGAAGACCCACAAACAGGTCGTAGACAACGTGAGCCTGATGCTCGTCCTCATCGGCGTCATTCTGCTGGCTTCGCGTCTCGTGCTGCAGAAAGAGGCTTCCAACATGAACTTCTGGGGAATCGTGGATATCACGCTGCTTCATCTCGCCGCGTGCTTGACCATCCCCTGGTCGTGGAAGGAATCGGTCGTACCCTTCATACCCCTGCTGCTCATCTGGGCGCTGGTCATGCTGGTGCCTGACGCGGGGAGTTGGGACATCTTCGATCGTGTGGTCGTGGTCATCATGAGCGGGTTTGTACTTGCCCCGGGTGCGCTTATCGCCAGTTGGAGAAAGAAGCGTTGGGGAGAGGACATCGAACGTCTTCAACTCGGCGAGCAGGTGCGAAACATCGGCGGCGAGCTGACCCGGGCCCGGATCGTTCACGATGCCATGTTCCCCGGGGATTACGATGATGGGCACATTTGTTTTGAATACGAATATGATCCCATCCACGAAATCGGAGGGGATTACGTCCATCTGCACGTGTGCCCGATCACGGGCAAGGTCTTTCTCACCCTGCTCGACGTGGCGGGGCACGGGCTGGCTGCGGCCCTGACCGTCAATCGATTGTTCGGAGAACTGGAGCGAATCCGGGCTGAGAATCCCGACGCCGAGCCGGCAGACGTGATGGCCCTGCTCAACCGCTATATTTACCTGACGATGGCCAGGCATGGCATGTTCGCCACGGGAGCGTGCTTCATGCTCGATCCGAACACCGGGATCCTGACCTGGGTCAATGCCGGTCATCCCCCGACGTTGCTGCGTCGCTCAGACGGCCGGGTGTTCGATCTCAAGGGCACCACCATGCTTCTCGGGGCCCAGAGTGACGAGGAATTCGACACGAATCAACAGGCCATCAAAATCGCTCCGGGGGATGTGGTTATCGCCTATACCGACGGAGCCTACGAGGCACGAAATCCTGACGGCAAGAGCTTCGGACTTTCACGGATGCGGGAGATCGTACGTTTCAAGCCGGCGCCAAGGAGCTGGACCAGGTTCATCGCCAACGCGGTTCAGAAGCATCATGCGGGCCAGGCCGAGGATGATGTGCTGATTGTCGCGTTGACGTTGAAGAGCTTACGCGTCGGGCAGCCCGCGGAGCGTGCACGGGCAGCCGAAGGAAATCATCGCCTGCCGGATATTCAGCCCGCTCCCACGGGGCAGGTGCCGCTGACGGAGTGAACGATCATGCGTCGATTGATTCAGTTGGATGCGAGAGAGTGTCCCGGCAACAGGCTGACGATAGTGAGAATGTGACATGACCGCCCAGGCGACAAACAACATGTTCGGGAGTGAGTACGAGCAGGAGCTGGAGGTCTGGCTTCAGCGACGCTTCCGCTATCTGTGCTTTGCGTTCATTCTTGTCAGCGGCTTCAGTCTTCTCATGCGGGTGACGATGGGAGTCTCCACGTTGGCATCGGGGATCTGGCTGATCACCACCGCCGGCAGCGTCGCTTCACTGGTCATTGTCATTTATTACCTGACCTTGCGGAACTGGAAAACCGCCAGTCGCACTCAGATTCTTGCCCACGCGAGCCGGATGATTCTCCTGTTGGGGGCAGCCTCACTGGTGACGCAGGTGTTCATGGTGAGCTTCGGTTCGATCTTTGATGGCAGCCAGATGCTGTTTCTACTCTTTTTCTGGCACTTCACCGCATGTTTGTTCCTGCCCTGGACGCCGCGTGAATCGTTGCGCCCCCTCGTGCCGCTGATGATCATCTGGGCGGTCTGTGTATTGACTTTCGGATATCGAGACAATTTTTTTGTCAGCCTGCTCACAGTGATCTTTGGCACGGGTGTCCTTATTCCGGGGTTGGGGATCTGCTCCTGGCGTCTATCCCGACACAGCCAACAGTTTCGACGCGAGATGGTCGGCCGGCATTTCATATCCATGCGTCAGGAGCTCGCGCGGGCCCGAAACATCCATGAAAGCATGTTTCCCAAGCATTACGCCGACCCGCACGTCGAGTTCGACTACACGTATCTTCCCATGCGCGAGTTGGGCGGCGACTTCATTCACCTCAACGTCGGAGCCCAGGGACTTGTGCATGTGGTCCTGCTCGACGTCACCGGGCACGGCCTGGCCGCGGCCCTGACCGTCAACCGGCTTTTCGGCGAGTTGGAGCGAATCCGCGGCGAGCTTCCCTTTGCGGAGCCGGATGAAGTGCTGATTCTGCTGAACCGATATATCAACCTGACCCTGGTGCGCCACAATATCTACGCCACCGCCGCATGTATGACCATCGATCCCTATCTCAGTGAGCTGCGCTGGGCCGCGGCGGGTCATCCTCCCGGGTTCTTGCGCCATTCCGGCGGGGAGGTCACGTCGATTGAGTCCACCGCCGTGGTCCTGGGGGCTCTGAACGATCATGATTTCAGCACGGAGTTGTCGATCAATGCCATCGAGCCGGGTGATGAGCTTGTGATCTACACGGACGGGGTATTCGAGGTGCGCAATCGAGCCGGCCAACAATACGGCCTGGACAGACTTCAAAAATTGCTTGACGGGAAACCTCCGCCGCGCAACTGGCCTCAGTTCATCACCTCGACCATTCAGAAATACGGCGCGGGGCGTATGGAGGATGACATTCTCGTTGCGTCCTTGAAATTCATCTCGCCTCGGGTGCACGACCTCGAGCGGGATGGGCGTGATTTCGATGACGATGCCGCCACCACGGTGGCGCGGGTCGCGGAGAAGTTGAAATAAGACATGTGCTCCGGGTGCGGGTGAATTAGAGTATTGACATGTTCTTTCTTCCGCTTGGCGTAGATGTTCCCAGGCAGCGCATCCCCCGGGTGAATAGGATCTGCTTCGGAGACTGGCGCAAAGCGAACCTGAAGTGATACTCTTTGCACTATGTCCCTTGTCAGAAACTCTGATCTCGAACATCTCCTCCACGCCGGGCGACTGGCCCTGCGGGGTCGTGGCCGGGTCGAGCCCAATCCCATGGTCGGCTGCGTCATCATTCGTCCGGATGGCAAACTCGCTGGCTGGGGGTATCACCGAGCCTGTGGCGAGGCCCATGCGGAAATCATCGCCTTGAAACGGGCGGGTGATCTCGCCGCCGGGGCGACTGCGTATGTCACGCTTGAGCCGTGCAATCACACCGGGCGCACCGGGCCCTGCACCGAAGCGCTGATTGCGGCAAAAATCGCCCGCGTGGTCATCGGTCGGCGCGATCCTCATCCCCGGGCCGGAGGGGGTGTTACTCGGCTGCGGGCGGCGGGGATCGAAGTGGATGTCACCGATGAGCATCTCGCGGTCGCCTCGATCACCGACCCGTTTGTCCATCGTATCGAGACCGGGCTTCCCTGGGTCATTGCCAAGTGGGCCCAGACCCTCGACGGGCGCATCGCCACGCGAGATGGTGAGAGCCAGTGGATCAGTAACGAGGCGAGTCGCCGGCTCGTGCATCGGGAGCGTGGGAAAGTCGATGCGATCCTCACCGGGATCGGCACGGTGCTGGCTGACGATCCGATGCTTACCGCGAGAAATGTGCGTAAGCGGCGCATCGCGCGACGGGTGGTCATCGATCCAAAATTGCAGATTCCCCTTGATTCAAAGCTTGTTCAATCGGCAGCGGAGGTTCCGCTGATTGTCGCCTGCCATGAGACGATGATCAGTGGCGGGAATGAAAAAATCGCCAGTCTGGAAGCAGCGGGGGTAGAATTCATCGGAATCCCGCTCAATGAGATCGCAATGTCGCTGGCTCCGGTGCTGCGGGAACTGGTGATTCGTCACGACGCGACGAGCGTACTGGTCGAAGCGGGGGCGGGCCTCATGGGAAAACTCTTTGCGCAACAGTTGATCAACGAGGTGTGGGTATTCATCGCTCCCAAGCTTCTGGGTGATGAGCAAGCCATGCCGAGCATCCGGGGTCTGGACATCGCCACGCTCTCCGCGGCCAAGCGTCTGAAATTGATCCGCCAGCATCGGCGGGGCGACGACGTTGTGCTCAGGTATTACCTGACGAAGGATGTCAACGATTGATCTTTGAACAGTTGATTTAATCTGATTTACACTGAGTGTGTGGTCTGTTTGAAGGATGATCGGAGCTATCGCTGATCGCTTCGAGTTCGACGTCGCTATTCGGCGGGGG
>JADFSH010000150.1 GCA_022560875.1 Planctomycetota bacterium
GTCGGTCGTCACGCGGGTCATGATGCGGCCCGTGGAATGTCGACTGTAGAACGACAGGGAAAGCAGTTGCAGGTAGCTGAAGATCTCGGTCTGCAGATCGTAGGTGATGCGCTGACCGAGCCACCCCAGGGTGTAGGAGCGTAGGCCGTTGATGAGCATGCGGCTGAAGTGGATGGACAGGAACCCGACGACGACCCACAGGAGGAGCTCCACTTGCTCTTGGGGTGGTGTCTTCGGCTCCTCTGGTGTCGGCACCTGCCTGCGGACGCCGTCGTCATCCTCGATCATGTATTCGACAATCACCGGGGTGATGACCTGAGCGGTGCTGAGCATGATGCTTGCCCGGAGTGCGGCGCAAATGCAGGAGGTACGATCAATGCACGTTGACAAACTTCAACATTGCGATCAACAGTGGATCCGGCGGTTGGTACGCGGCACTCTACTGGCGTTGATCGGAGTTTCGTTAGTGATTCTGATGGTTGTGATGATCTCAATTGTCAATATCGCTATTCTCATGAATAATCCAGATCCCACATTCAATGTGATCACAAGCCTGTTGCAGATCTTCGGGGTCTCGATTCCCTGGCTCCTCGTGATTGCTGGATTGTGGATGGCTACAACGCCTGACCCCTGCTTTGAGCACGCGGAATCTCGACTCAGCGCGCGATGGCTGGCGAGATATTGCCCATTCGCGATTATACTCGTAACCATGTTTCATGTGCTTCCCTTTGCGTGGCATATACCCCCAATGCAGTTTATTGCGCAACCGACAAGTGTCCTGGCAATCATGCAATACGCGAGCGTGACGATGAGTGTCGTCTCAGTCATCGGATATCTGGCTGTGCTCCGGTACTTCCGCACACTCGCGGCCCGTATATCCAAGAATAACCTGCCCACTCACTTCAACATTGCATTCTGGGGCATGGTCATCACCGCTGTCTTGTTTATACCCACATTGATACTCACATTGCGGGCTGGGACCGTATCGCCTGATGGAAGAACATTCAATATGCAGGAGATCACTGCTGCAAACCAGTTGATTGGCCTGACTGGGGGTTGCTTCCTTGCCTTATTTTATGTCTTTTGCGCTTGGGGCCTAGTCGATGTCATTCGCTTCCATGTTGTGTTAAGACGAATTGCAGGCCGAGACCATGACGTGGATGACTCCAACACGGAATGCGGCGAAGAAATCCGGAAGGGCAACCCCGCATGAAACGACTCCGGGTCATCCTGCTCTTTCTCCTCCTGGGGGCGATCGTCAATGTTGCCGTGGCGTGGGGGATTGCTTCGATTCTGACCATTGAAGATACGATGTCGAATGACGAGACAATCGGCATGTCCGTGGTCGAGTACGAGACTTGGAATTTATCTCGATACGAGGCTTTCGGGACACAAATATTTATGAGCACTCGTTTTAAAGTTCATAACGAAGAAGAAGAATTGTTGGAACTCACGGAGTTATGGAGCGAGCACCCCATTGAAAATGTCAAGCCAAGTTGGGGATCGATGGACGTTGCAACAGAACTCTATCGGACACTGCCCGGTCCACCGGAGCATACAATGGTCCAGGAGATTCAAATGTATGAGGCCCGAGGTTGGCCCATGCACAGTCTTTGGTGCTTACGGATTCTCCTTGTCCATGACGGAACAGGCAATAATCAGAACCAGGCGAGTGGCTTTATTGCAATCCCGATTCTTTTCTTCGAGGATTTGGAGCCGCTTGTACTGCCGCTGTATCCGATCTGGACCGGTTTCGCTCTCAACACGATCTTCTACGCCTCTCTCCTCTGGCTCATCATCCCCGGCCCGTTTGTCCTACGCCGATTCATCCGCAAAAGGCGGGGATTATGTCTGAAATGCGGCTACGACCTCCGAGGAGTGGACCACCAAGCCTGCCCGGAATGCGGCGAAGGAATCCGGAAGGGCAACCCCGCATGAAACGACTCCGGGTCATCCTGCTCTTCCTGCTGCTGGGGGCGATCGTCAATGTCGCCGTGGCGTGGGGGATTGCGATTTTCTGGGCATCAATACCCGACGAAAAAACACAAAGGAGTGTCTTTTACTCTGGTTACGGTGAGCGCTATCAAAATTGGAGAGTTGTATTGGTCTCCAAAGCAGGCGGTGCAAGACTTCGCTCCGATTGGACTATTACAGTTCTATCCTATTATGCTGAAGGCCCATCGCCTTTTAAAGACTCCAAAGATGTAATTCCCTGGTGGGGTGAATATGCTTATCCCAGTGGTATCAGCTATGACCCAGGAGAAAGAACACGTACGATTGATGTGCGAGGTTGGCCAGTGTTGTCAATGTGGACCGGGCAAGAACAGAGATATAATCTAGAATTGCCTTCAGGTATCTCTTGCCAATCACACAAAATAATCGCCGGCTATCAGATTCCGAGCAAGCTTGTAAATCCGAATTCAGGCAAGCCAGTAATTCTTGTCCTGCCACTGCGACCTCTCTGGACTGGTTTCGCAATCAACACGATATTCTACGCTGCGATCTTCTGGCTCCTCATCCCCGGCCCGTTTGTTTTACGCCGCGCGATTCGTCGCAAGCACGGCCTCTGCGTGAAGTGCGCGTATGACCTTCGGGGGGCGGACCACGAAGCCTGCCCGGAATGCGGCGCGGAGGTCCCGCTTCAATGAGCGTCGATTCCACTCCATCGCGCACGGATACCTCATGCCCACGCTGCGGGTACGACGTGCGGGCATCGATGAATTGGCGTACCAAAACTGTCCGCTGCCCGGAATGCGGATGCACATCCCCCTTCTGGTTCGTCAGAGAAGGCGCATACAGTCGCTTCTTGATCCGGGTGGTGCTGATCAGCATGTTGCCGGTGCCGATTGCCGCCGCTCTGATTCTCACCCTGAAATTCGTTTTCAACCTGGATTTGAACACAAGCGAATTCATTGTCTCAGTAATGGGACCGATTCCATTCGTGGTCGCAGTCATCACCGTATGCACTGTCTTCGTACTCGGATTCCGGCGCTCGGACTCGAATAGTCTCCTGGGCCGGATTGCGTACGGCGGATTGCTCCTCCTGATCACCGGCGTGATCATTTACGTGCAGATCATGCTGGTTGCGGTGATTTTTGTCGGAACGGGCCTGCTGCAATTCGCAGGATAGATGAATCCTTCACCTGCCCGGAGTGCGGCAAGGAGTCGCCAACGTGATACTCATCCCATGCTTTTTCTTCATCCTGGTTAATGGGACGCTATTGCTTCCCGGCATTATACTTATCATCGTAGCTCTCATGACACCGCAGCGGCACCCCACTTGCAGCACCTGTGGCTACGATCTCATAGGGCACAGCGGCGAAAGCATCACATGCCCTGAATGCGGCACTCGATCTGATGTGGCACCACAAACACATGGACATCGACGACACTCGACGCTTATGTTGATCAGCGGCCTTGCGATTATTGCCTTTGTATTCACCTGCAATCTCTTTGCTTTATTGTGGATACTAGACAAAGTCTGAGTGGCTTTGTCCACGGTCCCTTCACCAAACACCGTTACCCCTCCATTCATGCTATCCTCCCCCTCAAGGAGACCGCGAACCATGTTCACACTGGAAGGAAAGCGAGCCCTTGTCTGCGGCTCAACGCAAGGCATAGGAAAAGCCTGCGCCATCGAGCTGGCCCGGTACGGGGCGGAAGTCACACTGGTGGCCCGCAACGCCGAGTCGCTCAAGGCCGTGTGCGGCGAACTGGACACGGCCAAGGGGCAGTTTCACGACACGCTCGTAGCAGACTTCACCGACTGGCAAGCCCTGCGCGACAAGGCGACCGCGTACATCTCGACCAACGGGCCGGTGCAGATCTTGCTCAACAACACCGGCGGCCCGGCCGCAGGCCCGGCCAGTGAGGCCGAGCCGGAAGCATTCGAGGCCGCATTCAAGCAGCACATATTGTGCAACCAGGCCCTGGTGCAGGCGGTCGTGCCCGGCATGAAGCAGGCGGGCTACGGAAGGATCATCAACATCATCTCCTCCTCCGTCATCATGCCCATCAAGGGGCTCGGCATCTCCAACACCATCCGCGGGGCGGTCGCCAACTGGGGCAAGATCCTCGCCAGCGAACTCGCCCCGCATAACATCACCGTCAACAACATCCTCCCCGGCTTCATCGATACCGACCGCCTGGGTTCGCTGATCACCGGCAGGGCCAAACGCCTGAGCCAGAGCGAGGCGGAAACGAAAAAGCAGATGGAAGCGACGGTGGCGATGGGCCGCTTCGGCGAACCCGCGGAAGTCGGCCGCGTGGTCGCGTTCCTGGCATCACCAGCCGCATCCTACATCAACGGCGTCAACCTCCTCGTCGATGGCGGTCGCCTGGCGGCTTCGTGAGTAGAATTCACCGCGATTCATGCGTGCGAAATGTTGCAGATCACAAACTACATCAACGGCGAACTGGTTCCCCCCATCGGGGGGGCGTATCTCGACAACTTCGAGCCGGCGACGGGGAAGGTGTATTCGCAGGTTCCCGACAGTGATGAGCGCGATGTGAATGTTGCGGTCGAGGCGGCCAGCCGCGCGTTTCCGTCGTGGTCGCACATGCCCGTGGCGGAGCGATCGAAAATGATGCTCCGGATCGCCGACCTGATCGAGGCGAACCATGATGCCCTGGCCCGGGCCGAGTCGATCGACAATGGCAAGCCCCTGACGCTGGCTCACGCCGTGGACATTCCCCGCGCCGCCAGCAGCATTCGTTTCTTCGGCACGTCGATCATGCACCGGCAATCCGAAGCGCATTTCGCCGACGACAAGGCGATCAACTACACCCTGCGTCAGCCGGTCGGGGTGGCGGGGTGCATCTCGCCGTGGAACCTGCCGCTTTATCTGCTGACCTGGAAGATCGCCCCGGCCCTCGCGTCGGGCTGCACCGTGGTCGCCAAGCCTTCGGAAATCACGCCCATGACGGCGTACCTGTTCAGCGAACTTTGCATCGAGGCGGGGCTGCCCCCGGGGGTGCTCAACATCGTGCATGGCCTGGGGCCGAAGGTCGGCGGGCCGCTGGTCGCGCATCCGGGGGTGCCCGCGATCTCATTCACCGGCGGGTCCGCGACCGGGGCGGAGATCGCCCGCGTGGCCGGCCCAATGTTCAAGAAAATCTCGCTGGAACTCGGCGGCAAGAACCCCAACATCATCTTCGCCGATGCCGATCTCGAGGAGGCGATCCAGACCAGCGTCCTGTCATCGTTTTCCAATCAGGGGCAGATCTGCCTCTGCGGCTCGCGCATCTTCGCCGAGCGCAGCATATTCGACCGGGTGGTCAACGAACTCACAGCAGCGACGGATACGATTCAGCCGGGCGACCCGCTGGAGGAAGACACGAAAATGGGGGCGATGGTCTCCAAGGGTCATCTCGAGAAAGTTCTCGCCTGCATCGAAACGGCCAAGGAAGAAGGCGGCACGTTTCACTGCGGCGGCGACACCCCGGCCCCGGAAGCGTTACCGGAGCGGTGTCGGGATGGATACTTCTTGCGGCCCGCGGTGATTACGGGGTTGGGACCGGAGTGCCGCACGAATCAGGAGGAGATTTTCGGCCCGGTGGTGACGGTGATGCCGTTCGACGATGAGGATGAGGTCATCGCGATGGCGAACTCGACGCAGTACGGGCTCTCGGCCTCGCTCTGGACGCGGGACCTGGACCGGGCCCATCGCGTGGCGGGTCAGATTCAATCGGGGACGGTGTGGATCAACTGCTGGATGCTCCGCGATCTGCGGGTTCCCTTCGGGGGCATGAAGACCAGCGGCGTGGGGCGCGAGGGCGGCCAGTACGCGCTGAACTTTTTCACCGAGCCGAAGAACGTGTGTCTGAAGCTCAATAAATAGTCCTGAGACCGAGGATACGTATCGCATGACCGACCAACCGATCATGAGCAAACGCGCCCCGAAACCCGTGGGGCCGTATCCCCATGCCAAGCGGGTGGGGAACCTGCTGTTTTTATCCGGGGTCGGTCCCCGGAAGCCGGACTCGACGGAGATTCCGGGGGTGACGCTTGACGGCGACGGCAACATCGCCAGCTACGACATCGAAGCCCAGTGCCGCTCGTGCTTTGACAATGTGCTGGTCGTGATCGAGGATTCGGGAGCGAAGGTTTCAGACATCGCCGACATCCAGATTTTCCTGACGAACATCAAGGACGACTTCCAGACCATGAACAAGGTGTTCGCGGAATACTTCGCCGGCCCCCCGGAATCGGGCAAGCCGAACCCCACGCGGACGACCGTGGAAGTCACCGCCCTCCCCGCCACGATTTGCGTGGAGGCAAAGGTGATCGTGCAAATTAGCCCCCGGTGAATACACCGGGGGGCGTGCCAAACGCCAACCACGACAAGGCAAGTCGTAAAGATCAACCCCGGTTACCGACTGGTGGCTGCCCCGGGTGTGTTCACCCGGGGCTAAATTTCCCGCAGCACCGCCCGCACCGGACTCGCATCAAATCCGACCAGTCGCAACGGCAGCGCGATCAACTCGTACACGCCCTCGGGGACATCCTTCAGCACCAGCCCTTCCAGGATCGCCATGTCATTGGCGAGGAAGCGGCTGTGCGATTGCAAATCCTTCGAGTCGATCAGGTCCACGCTGGGGGTGTCGATGCCGATGAGCATGACCCCCTGCTCGTGGAGATGATCCACGAGGGCCGGGTCGATGGCCGCGAAGTCGTCATTCCAATTCTCCGGGTCGGGAAACGTCCCCGTGCCGATGAGCACCCGGCCTGCTTGAATATCTCCCTTCGGAAGTTGATCGATGCCCACCCGCGAGCCTCGCTCAACTTCGACGTGAATCACCTGGCACGGCCCGAGATAGAAATCCAGATCACGCTCGTCGATGGTCGCGCTGTCCTTCCCATAGTGATTCGGCCCGTCGGCATGCGCTCCGAGATGAACCGTAGCATGTAGGGAGGAGAGGGTCACCGTGTCGCCCTTGGCGATGTCGCATAGCATCTCCCGCGTCATCGGCGTATCGCCCGGCCAGACCCCCAGCTTCTCCGTAATCCGCGGCGTGATGTCATACAACGTGCTCATGATTCTCATTCTCAGAGACGGTGACGAATCGCCCACAAATCGGGAAAGACGGCTTGGAACAGCGATTTCTTGAGAAATTCCACCCCCGGAGATCCGCCGGTGCCGTGCTTGGACCCGATGGTGCGTTCGACGACTTTGACATGGCGGTAGCGCCACTCCTGCTGGCCCTCGTCGAAGTCGGTCATGAGTTCAAAGAGGATCGCCAGGTCGGGACGTGATTTGTACAGCGGAAGCAACTGATCCTGCACTTCCTCGTTCGGTTCGGTGCGGGCGGCGATGTCCTTCTCGCGGAGGGCGGCGGGGATCGTCACGGCATGATGCTCGAGAAAATCATAGAAGTGATCGACGACGGAGCGTTCGGCGAGGCGCTGACGGGCCTGCTCGTATCCGGGCAGATCTTCAGGGTGATATTTCAAAACTTCGGGGCGTTTGTAACCGAGGAGAAACTCGAATTCGCGGAACTGGGAGGATTGAAATCCGGAGGAAGTCTCCAGCCGAGCGCGGAAGCTGGTAAAGGACATGGGGGTCATGGTCTCGAGGATGTCGAGCTGGGCCACGAGGGTCTTCATGATCGTGCGGACGCGCTGGAAGGTGGCGATGCTGCCGTAGAGATTGCCCGCGGAGAGATCACCCTTGACCTTGTCGAATTCGTGGAGCATGAGCTTGAACCAGAGTTCATAGGTCTGGTGAATGATGATGAAGAGCATCTCATCATGCTCAACCGGGTCTGACTGCTCGTGCTGCAGTTCGAGCAGTTCGGGGATTTTCAGGTAGGTGGCGTAGTTGAGTGCCATGATCAGGAGTTCTACCACAAAGACGTGGAGGGCGCGGAGAGGTGGATTCTCAGGTCAGTTGAATGAATGCAAACACAATAACAATGAGAATCAGTATGGCCCCGATCCCGGCAACCAGCTTGATTGTTTTCCACTGCGCTTCGGCCTTGGCCCGCGCCTCGGCGTAGGGGATGTCCGAGAATGAGATCATGTTGTAGAGCGGCATGAACCACTTGGGGAAAAACGCATGAAGGGTCTTTTCCAGCTTCTTCTTCATCAGGAATGCCGGCGAGCCGACCTTGTCGCGCATCTCGATGAAGTTGGCGAGGGCGAGGTCCGCAATGGCATCGGTGTTTATTTTTCGCTGCACGGTGAATTGCCGCAGCGCACCAGCCCGATCAGACGGATGCTGCCGCAAACATGCATCAAGTATGCGGCAATCCTCGAAACCCGCATTGATCCCCTGCCCGTAAAAAGGCACCACCGCGTGGGCCGCATCGCCGATCAGCACCACCTTGTCCTGATAATGCCAAGGCTCGCAGCGCACTGTCGCCAACGAGCCGAGCGGGTTGCTCATGAAATCCTCGAC
>JADFSH010000151.1 GCA_022560875.1 Planctomycetota bacterium
GGGCGGGCTGGCGGATGGCAGCCTGTGCGTAGACCATACGATTAACAGCACCCCCATTAGGCGGTAACGTACCGGGGACAACGCGGCGTAACCGGGCCGCAGGTTCCGGAAATGAACAATCGACTCACCGCCGAACAGGTCTTCCATGCCGCCCGCGAGAAGTCCGATCCCGCTGAACGGGCCGCCTTTTTGGACGGTGCGTGTGGCAACGACGTGTCCTTGCGCGCCAAGGTGGAAGCGTTGCTGAAGGCGGACGCGGACGCGGGCATGTTTCTCAAAGAAGGCACGCAGCCACGCGGGCACGAAGTCGCGCAGGGTAACGACCCGGATGCCACGATTCCGCAGTCGGGCCGTGCAGTGAGTTCCCGCGCCCCCGTCGCGCCGTCCGAGCACGCCGGCGAGATGATCGGCCGCTACAAGCTGCTGCAACAAATCGGCGAGGGCGGCTTCGGCGTGGTTTACATGGCCGAGCAGCGCGAGCCGGTCAAACGGCGGGTGGCGCTCAAGATCATCAAACTGGGCATGGACACGCGGCAGGTGATCGCCCGGTTCGAGGCCGAGCGTCAGGCCCTGGCGATGATGGACCACCCCAACATCGCCAAGGTGTTCGACGCGGGCAGCACGGAGGCGGGGCGGCTGTACTTCGTGATGGAGTACATCAGGGGCGTGCCGATCCTGGAATACTGCGACACGGAGAGACTGGACACGAAGCAGAGGCTCGACCTGTTCACGAAGGTCTGCCAAGCCATCCAGCACGCGCACCAGAAGGGAGTCATTCACCGCGATATCAAGCCGAACAACGTGCTGGTCACGATGCATGACGGCGTGCCGGTGCCGAAGGTGATCGACTTCGGGATCGCCAAGGCGACCAATGCGGAGCTCACGACCAGGACACTATTCACCGAGCACCGTCAAATGATCGGGACGCCGGCGTACATGAGCCCCGAGCAGGCGGAGATGAGCGGGCTGGACATCGACACGCGCAGCGACATCTACTCGCTGGGCGTGCTGCTGTACGAACTGCTCTCGGGGACGAGGCCATTCGAGTTCGAGAGCTTGCACGAGCAGTCATTGCCGGAAATGCAACGGATCATCCGCGAGGTTGATCCGCACAAGCCGTCCTCACGTCTACTCGAATTGAGCAAGGCCGGTGGCGGGGGCATCTTGCCGGCAGAGCAGGATAGCGGGGCCACCACTTCCTCCTCGATCCAGTCTATCGCCCGACACCGCAAGTCCGATCCCGCTCGCCTGCGCCGGGAACTCAAAGGCGACCTTGACTGGATCGTGATGAAGTGCCTGGCCAAGGATCGTTCCCGACGCTACGAGACCGCCAACGGCATCGCCCTCGACCTGGAGCGTCACCTCCGCAACGAGCCCGTCACCGCAGGCCCGCCCGGCATGGGGTATCAGTTGCGCAAATTCGCACGCCGCAATCGGGCCCTCGTCAGCGGGGTCGCGGCGGTGATGCTGGTCCTGCTGCTCGGGATCGTCGGCACCACCACCCAGTGGATGCAAGCGCGGCGGCAGGCGACGAAGGCCGAGGTGATCAACGAGTTCCTCACCGGGATCATCACCGCCCCTGATCCCCTCTGGGTTCTCTCCGAACCAGATCCCACGCGCCGTTCAGGACCGAACCTGACGATCGCCGAGGCGACGTTCGATGTGCTGCCTTTGATCGACGAGACGTTCAAAGGCTATCCGGATGCCGAAGCCGATACGCGGCTGGCCATCGGTCGCAGCTTCGTGGGCCTGAGCCATTTCGCGGAGGCCCGGAAACAGCTTACCCGTGCGCTCACTCTCTACATCGATCTCTACGGTGAAGAGGATGCCCGCACGCGTGACTGCCAGCGCGTGCTCGGCTTCGCTCTTGAAATGCTGGGTGAGCCACTGGAGGCGGAGCGATTGATGCGGCAGGCACTGGACAATTGTCGTCGGTTGCTCGGCGAGGAGCATCCGGAAACTATTCTTACCAAAATCGACCTCGCCCAGCTCCTGATGGATAAATACGACCGTATATTGGAAGCGGAAGCATTGTGTCGTGAAGTGCTGGAGTCTCCCGGGGCGGCGGCCCGGGCCGGCTCGTGGATCGAATTGCAGGCACGGGGGGAACTCGCATTCGTTTTGCAGATGCAATTCAAGGCGGCCCAGGCTGAGCAACTCGGGCGGGCCACCCTTGAGGCGTTGATCTCACGTGGTGCCGGCGAATCGGGTCTTGCCATTTTTCTCCGAGTCGTGCTGGGCAACTGCGCCATGGACATGGGTGACCCCGTTCGCGCTGAAATGTATTTTGGCGAAACGCTGGCTCTCTCACGGGAGTTTGTCGGTGAGGAGGGTTTCATGACCGCAACTGTCCGTCAGCTTCTGACCATGCCCCTCATAGCGCAGGGGCGGTGGATCGAAGGGGAAGTGGAAGCGAAGCTTGCCTATGAGTCCCATCGAAAGACGATGGGTGAGCAGCAGGAGTACACCAAAGCCTCCCATATCCGGATCATCATCTGCCAACTCGGCCAGCGACCGGACGATCAGGATCTCTGGCGTCAACTCAGAATCCTGATCGACTCCGGGATTGAGCATCTGACGCACGAATCATTGTTTGCCTGCAACAGCCTGACTCGTTACCTGATCGATCTGGACCGGCTCGATGATGCACGGAACCTGCTTGACTGGGGATCTGGTTTTCAGGCCCAGGTCCTGGCGTTCCCACGTCCAGAGCCCTATGTGTCGATGGCCCTGCGGGCGCGGCTGGAATGCCTGTCCGGTCGCCATGAGCAAGGCGTCACGCTGCTTCGAGAGGCCGAAACGCAAGCCGCGAAGCGTCTTCCTGAATGGAATTTCTCCGAGGCGGCACAGCAAGCTTTCTGTGAATGCGAAATGAAACTCGATCAGCTTGAATCCGTTGCGCATTGACGGAAATACCGCCTGGCATGATGGCGTCCTCATCGGGACAAGCCGTTCGATACTTACGTATCGGATTACTCAAGGCTTTTTAGCAGGTTCTTCCCCAGTGGTCTTATCCTCCGGATACAGCGTGAACCGCAGAGTCGCCCCGACCTCGGCGAGTCTTTTCAGGGTCGCGTTTGACAGGCCCTGGTTGAAGGCCCAGGGTTCGTCTCCACAGTCGTAACCGATGTTGAATTCCCGAAGGCTGCATTCACGCCACAGTCGCTGAATGGAATCTTCGGCGGATTCGATGACATCGAGCATCGCGGCGATGTTCGTTTCGGGATCGATATACTCCTCTTCGGTTTCAAAGCGGGCAAACCAGTGACCTTCCTTCGCTTGCTCGATATGCAATGCAAACACACCGCGAGCCTCCAAATCTTTGGCAAGACTGCTCAGATCGTTGGGACATTCCAAATCGAGGTCGGTGTTGATGTACCTGATACTCATGCTGAGTGAACCGTTCTCATAGGAATTTTCACAGCATACCTACCCGCACACTTCCGGCACAATGGCGGTTGATGATCGAAGATCGTGCGGGGAGAATCCGAAAGTTTGCGGTAACCCTCAGCTTGCTTCCTTCAATGCCGCTGATCGCATGTAGTCAGAAATCCCGCGAAAGCCCTGTCGCTGGGCTGCTTCTTCGAGGCGAAGTTTTTCTTCCTCAGTCACCCGGATATTGATCTGTGCTGTCCGCTTTTCAGCATTCGATGGCAGTGGGGGTTGCTCACCTCTTTCCAGCAGCGTTGCAACCGCGGCAGTCATGGCTTCGAGGGTGCTTGCCGCACACTTGGCAATGGTTGAGCCGTCCGCCATCACCAACGGCATCTCCAGGGCCTGGCCGAGATAGCCGACATCAGGATCCTTCTGGATCATGAGCTTGTAGCCCGATGCGATATCTGCCGCCCGCCGCCAGAGGGCGGCATCAAACGGCGCGTCAGTCTTCTTCCGGGATTTCGAGTTTTTCTTTGATCTTGCGGACATAGACGTATTTCACTTGCTGACGATGGACCGGAAAGACAATCGGCCATTCCCCCTCCCTGGTGAAGATGTGGTGCGATCCTTTAATGCGGCTCAGTTCCCAGCCGTGCGATTCAAGAAGTTTTCGGATAACGGTAAAACGAACGTCTGATGGCATTTGATGCCCTCCAGGCCATTCCGCTCATATGAGACCTCCATCTTTCTTTAAGCGGGGGGATTAAATTTAGCCAGAGTCCTACTCTGGATTCCGATTTGCCATTTAGTATAGCGTAGGCTTTACGTAAGTCAACACTATTTTTCGCATTCGTTTGCCGGAAAATCCCCATCATGGGGTCGTTGGTGAGGACACGTTTGAGTCGTTCATCCGCTTCCTTCGTTCCGTCGCAGACGATGACCAGGCCGGCGTGTTGGGCGAAGCTGCCCCCTGCATGCCGCCCTCCGTGAACCGATGGCACCGCCTCATGCGGCTTTCAGCGGCGAGAAATCCTCCTTGCTGAGCGGTGGCTGATCGACATGGGCGAGCGCTCGATTGATCTCCTCCTCCGTCAACACCTGCGGGTGGACGATCTCGATGCCGATCGCGCGGCCGTCTGACGCGTAATCGATCACGAGCACTTCGCTGAATCGCTCCGTTCGGCTACTTCGATCGTCAGGGCGGCGGGGGAGGTGCAGATACGCCGCAAAGGGCTTACCGCTGCGATAGCTGATTTCAAGATATCGATTCGACATGACTGCTATTCTACTCGATACGCGGTGACCAGGGTAAGCGCCGACTCAAGATGGTCCGGCTCGACCACCACCTCCCACGGCGCGTCCGCCAAATGGGTCGTAATAAGGTAGCGACCGTGCATCACGGAGGGCCGATATCCCTCGGCGTCTTCGAGCATGGCCCTCAATTCCACCTCCGAAAAGTCTCTATCCAGCATGCGCTCAATCACGTGCGGCGAGAGAATAATCTCGAAGTTCCACCAATCCGGCCACTCGTGCATGATCGCATCCTACCGGAATCCTCACCCCATCGGAATCTTCACCCCCTGCTCATCCGCACACTTCTTCGCAACCTCATACCCCGCATCCGCATGGCGGAAAATCCCCATCATCGGGTCATTCGTCAGCACGCGTTTGAGGCGTTCATCCGCTTCCTTGGTGCCATCGCAGACGATGACCTGGCCGGCGTGTTGGGCGAAGCCGATGCCGACGCCGCCGCCGTGGTGGAAGCTGACCCAGCTTGCCCCGCTGATGGCGTTGACCGCGAAGTTCAGGAGGGGCCAGTCGCTGATGGCATCGCTACCGTCGAGCATGCCTTCGGTCTCGCGGTTGGGGGAGGCGACGCTGCCGCAGTCGAGGTGGTCGCGGCCGATGACGATGGGGGCGCTGACGATTCCCTCCCGCACCATCTCGTTGAACTTCAACCCCGCCCGGTCCCGCTCGCCGAGTCCCAGCCAGCAGATGCGGCAGGGCAACCCCTGACCTCCACAACCAATTCGCTCCTGGGCCTTGCGAATCCAGCGATGCAGTGATTCATGCTTTTTGGGGTCGGGGAAGAGTTCGAGGATCGCTTCATCAGTGGCCTGAATGTCCGCCGGATCGCCGGAGAGAGCAACCCACCGGAACGGCCCCCGTCCGAGGCAGAACTGAGGTCGAATATACTCCGGCACGAACCCCGGAAAGTCGAACGCATCGCCGAAGCCGTTATCGTACGCACGCTGGCGAATGTTGTTGCCATAGTCAAAGGTTTTTGCGCCGAGGCTCTGCAACTCGACCATCAGCTCGACGTGCCGAGTCATCGAGTCCGTGGCGCGGCGGATATATTCCCGGGCGTCGTTTTCACGCAGGGCATCGGCTTTCTCACGCGACAGACCTTGCGGGTAGTACCCATTGAGGGGGTCGTGGGCGGAGGTCTGATCCGTCAGCGTGTCGGGAACGATATTCCTGCTGACAAGTTCCTCCAGCAAATCCACCGCATTACCCAGCCAGCCGATTGAAACCGCTTCGCCGCTCTCCTTCGCCTGCAAGGCACGGCGGATGGCATCATCAATATCATGATGAAACTCATCGAGGTAGCGGTCATGCACACGTTTCTCCAGCCGCTCGATGCACATCTCGGCCATGAGGCAGACGCCCTCGTTCATGGTGATGGCGAGGGGTTGGGCACCGCCCATGCCGCCGCAGCCCGCGGTGATGTTGAGCGTGCCTTTCAAGGTGCCATTAAAATGCTGCCGCGCGCACTCGGCATAGGTTTCATATGTTCCCTGGAGGATGCCTTGCGTACCAATGTAGATCCACGAGCCGGCGGTCATCTGGCCGAACATGATCAACCCCTTGGCGGCAAGATCGTCAAAGTGTTCCTGCGTCGCCCAGTGGGGAACCAGGTTGGAGTTGGCGATGATGACGCGGGGAGATTCGGTGGTCGTGCGAACGATCCCCACCGGCTTGCCGGACTGGACGAGCAGGGTTTCATCCGGCTCAAGATTTTTCAATGATGCGATGATGGCATCAAAACAGGCCCAGTTCCGGGCGGCTTGTCCCCGCCCGCCGTACACCACGAGTTCATCGGGATTCTCCGCGACCTCGGGATCGAGGTTGTTCATGAGCATCCGCATCGCGGCCTCGGCCTGCCAGGTCTTGCAGGTCATCTCAGAGCCCCGAGGGGCGCGGACAGTGCGGGCGCCTTCGGAAGCGGGATTGAGAGTTTGCGAACTCCCGTGAGAGCTTCCGGGGGCGGGGGGGGTCATGGTGATATCTCCATGTCCATAGGATAGCACCGTCTGGCGGAGACCTACCGCGCAAGGCCATCGTTTACACAACGCGGCAGGCTGAAGCCTGCCCTACCGGCTGATTTCCTGGCAAGTCCGGTTTTGAAGCTCGCGCCTACGTGATCGCCGCTTTGATCGCCAGAAACTCGGCTTTGGCGGCATCGAGAATGGCCTTGATGGTCGTTACCTGATCTCGATGTTCCAGGGCATCATCGGATCGTATCCAGTCGGCACACTCGCTCATCAGATTCCGGTACGACTGCATCGCATCAGTCGTGTCTCGGTTCTCGGGAGTGATCTTGGCGCACTTGCCCGCGGCGATGTCGACAAATGTAAATTTCAGTGGAGTGGGGAGGTTGCGATAGGAGTCGGCGATGAATTTCCGTTGGGCCTCGCGCTTCGCAGCGCGGGTTTGCTCGTCATCTTCTGCGGTTTTTTCGGGTTCGGGTTCGGGTTCCGGGGCGGGTGCAGGAGTCGGGGCCGGCTCCGGAACAGGTGACGGGTCGGCGGCGGGGACTGGCTCATCCACCGTTTCCGAAATAATCTCAGGCTCATCGACTGGTACAACCACGGCGGCTTCTTCGTCTTGCGTCTCTGTGACCGCGGGAAGCTCCGCAACGAAAGCGAACGTGGGATTGACTTCGAGTTGAGCTTCCTTGAGAAGAAACGCCTTGAGAATCATTGCCTCGACCGGAGGACTGTCGAAACCGTCTGCCGGAGACAGGTAGAACGTCAGGTCCGCTCCACTGCCACTGACCACCCCCCAGCAGGAATCTCCATCGTGCCCCTCTTCTCTGGCGGCCTGAATCTGCGCCTCATACTCGCCTTGACAAAAAATCCTCAGCCGCAGAATGGTGTCCCCCTTGACGATCATGACGAACTTGCAAGCCTTACCCTGGCGGGCCTGGCTGAGCAACTTGATCGTGTGTTCATCCGTGCCGGCTGACGGGTTCGCCATTGACAACCCCTAACGTGTACGCGGTGGACTTCTCGTCTCAGTTATCGACCATCGCATGATCCTGCGATTGGCATAAAACAAGAATGATGCCCCAATGAGAGCTGATCCCGGCTGGATTCACCTCGATCCGAGCGGATTCGTCCCAGGGAACATCCAGCGTGGGCCGGTGATTGACGAGCCTACAGGATCGCTTTCAGCTCGTTGAAGGTTTTCTGGGCCGTGTCGACGTCCTTCGCCTTGATCGCCTTCTGGATGTCGGCGATGTGTTTCATGATGGTTTGCTTGCTGGTCGGATCCTGGACGATGGCGTCGGCGAACAATCCCTTGAGCTTCTTCAGCGAGGATGTGATGACCTTTAGTTGCGTATCCACCTCCCGCTCTCCGGCCACATCCCGGTCGCCATCGACGATTACGTAGGCGGGCACGATCTTGAGTTGGGACTCCTCAACGATGAATTTCTTGAGAAGCATCTCCTTGCCGGGCGGTCGGTCGAAACCGTCGGCCCGGGTCATCTGAAAGGCGACCGTGGATCCGCGGCACAAGGCCTCGCCCCAGTAGCTGTTTCCCTTGTAGCCGTCCTTCTTCACCTGCTGGACTTGCGCGGAGAATGAACCTTTCTTGAATATGACCAGCTTCTTGACGCTGGATCCCTTGATGATGAGTACGAACTTATGGTCCTTGCCCTTCTTCACCTGCTCGAGGAGTTTCTTTGAATTCTCATCGATTCCGGCCATGATCT
>JADFSH010000152.1 GCA_022560875.1 Planctomycetota bacterium
TAAATCCAAGGGTCAGAAAAGGTGTCAGGAACCTCTATTGACGCTTGTCGGAGAAGCGGGACTGTTTCGTTTGCTTCCATTTCTATCGTACTTCGCACGGGCAAGATGCCCGTGCCACTGGATTGACTCCGAGCGTGAAATCTTATCACCCGTTCCGCCCCGCCGCCATCAATGCCGCCGGTCGCGGGCGCACCACCGACCACACCCCCGGCAGGGTGGCGAGCAGGGTCAACAAAAGTAGAACGCCTACCCCGATCAGGGCGGGGATGGTGGGGAAGACCAGCTTCACATTGAGCCCCGCCAGTTCGCGATAGTTTTCCGCCCCGACCCAGGCCAGGAGCCTGCTAGACGGCATTGGCACCATCCCCGGTGAAATCGGAAGGATCAAACAGATTAAAGTAACTATTCAAAGAACACGCGATTATTGAATAGTTATTTTAATTTGTGTGAGTGTCCGGAAAATCTGAGTAAGTGCCCTAAAAGCACACGTCTTGTCGTCATGTGCCAGCGATCTTGCCTCTCTCCAAATGCTTCCTCAAGTGTCCCTGTGCCCCGGATACCTCGCCGCGCCTCGGACTCGCGGCGTGTGGCCCGATTCCCCACGCCTCACAGCGTACCTCTTGCTTCCTTTCGATGCACAATACACCGTAGCCTGCTGCGCACATTTCAGGTGAGTCGATATTGGCTTCATGCCCGGTGATAGCGGCAAGATGAAGCAGATTAAAGTGACTATTCAAAGATCGATAAGAGATTCGGAAGCCGAGTTACCCGTTGCGCCCCGTCGCCATCAAGGCCGCAGGTTGCGGACGCACCACCGACCACACCCCCGGCAGGGTGGCGAGCAGGGTCAGCAAGAGCAGCACGCCGACGCCTATGATCGCGGGGATGGTGGGGAAGACCAGTTGCACATCGAGCCCCGCCAGTTCGCGATAGTTTTCCGCCCCGAGCCAGGCCAGGTGCATGCCCAGGAGCATGCGAGTCGGCATCGTCACCATGCCAGTTGAAATTCGAAGGATCAAACAAATTAAACTAACCATTCAACAAATTCGTGCGTATTGAATGGTTAGTTTAATCTGTTTGAGGGGGAGTTCAGTCAGATTAAGATAACCATTCAAAGATTGATCAGGGATGTGGGAACAGGCTTACCCGTTTCGCCCCGCCGCAATGAGGCTTGATGGCCGTGGATGCACCACCGACCACACCCCCGGAAGGGTGGCGAGCAGGGTCAACAAGAGCAGGACGGCCACCCCGATCAGGGCGGGGATGGTGGGGAAGACCAGCTTCACATCCAGCCCCGCCAGTTCGCGATAGTTTTCCGCCCCGACCCAGGCCAGGTGCATGCCGAGGAGGGTGCCGGTGAGGGCGGCGGTGAGGGCGATGATCGTCGCCTCGCCGAAGATCAGTCGGGCGAGCAATCCCCGCATCCCGCCCACGGCACGCAGCACGCCGAACTCATAACTCCGGGCCCGGATATTGGCGAGAATGACATTTCCCATGGCCAGGCTCGACAGGGCCAGGGCCGCGAAGGCGATGACGCTCTGGATGGCCATGGTGGTGAAGGCGATCTCGTTGACGCGATCGCGCACGTCGCGCGTGGTCCAGAAGAGAATCCCGGGGGCCGCGGCCATGATCTGCCGGCTCGCCTCCGCATCGTCGATATCGTCAGACAGCTCGACCTGGAGAAAATGAATGTCGGAATTGCCATAGCGTTCCGCGACGACATCGCCATCCATGAAGATGCCGCTGACGGCGAGTTCCATGTAGGTGCTGCGCATGCCGAAGAGCTGGGCGGTGATTTCCAGCCAGCCCACGTCGATCACGCCGAGAATTTCGTAATCGTGCCTGACCTTGCCCGAGCCGAGGGTGAGGACATCGCCCACCCCGATGTTTTTCGCGTTGGTGAACCGGTCGGCGACGAGAATGCCCTCGCCGCGCTTCAGACGCTCCAGGGCAATCTCCGGGTCGCCCTCTATCCAGCGCACGGGATTGATCTCGAAAAAGATATCCAGATCGGTGCTGAAGCACTTGACGGTGCGCGGTCCCATGTTCTCCAGCCCGAACACCTGACGATTGAAGACCTGAAGGGGCAGGTAGCGGAGCGGGCAGGAGCGGGTGACGAAGGGCATGCTCTCGATCGCGGCCCGCTGGGATTCGGTGATGCCCACAATGCGAAAGGCGATGCCGTCGGCAAACTGTACGGTGCTTAGCCAGTGGTTGAGCAGCGAGAGGCTGTTGGACCAGGTGCTGACGAGGATGGAGATGCCGACCATCAACGCCCCCGCCGTGAAACCGTTGCGATAGGGGGTGGCGAGAACCGAGCGTGTCATCATGCCCGCGGGAATACGCAGCAGCGCGGACAGGAGCGGCCCCGCGAACCACGTCACCAGATAAAGCAGAGGCACGGCAAGCAGAAACGCCCCGAGATGAAGGGCGGGGATGCCGACATAGGCATACGCGTGAAAACGTTGGGTGGGATCGGGGAGCTGAAACAGGCCGACCTGCAAGGCGACCAGGCCCAGGCCGATCAGGCCCATCACCATCACCACCCGCCACGACGGCGGTCTCGCCCGCGCCGCCATCGCCTGCAGGGGAGGGACGCGGCTGGCGAGATACGCCGGGTAGATCGCGCCCAGCAATCCCGCCCCCAACGCCCCCAGCATCGACAGGCTCAGGCCGAGTCCGCTGACTTGGAGCCCCGCGGGCAGTGAATCGCGGTAGTACCACGCCAGAACGCCGGCGAGGGCGATTCCCAGGGGCAGCCCGATGACAATCCCCAGGCCGCTCAGGATCGCGCCGAAATAAATCTGCGAGGCGAAGAGCTGTCCGCGGCTGCCGCCCACGCAGCGGGTGATCGCCAGGTCACGCTGTCGTTCGGAGACGGATGTGGTCAGACCCGTCACGATGATGAACGAAGCGCACATGAAGGTGAGGATCGAACCGGCCAGCAGCCCCAGACGGGTACCCTGAATCTGGCGATCGAACCCGGAGCGGACCATGTCGGAGCGTTCGAGGGAAACCTGCTCGGGCACTTCGTCATAGTGTGCATCGCAGAATGCCTGGGCGTCAATGTCATCATCGAGGATGAGATAGATGGAAGTGAGTTTTCGGTTCATGCCGGCGATTCGCTGCAGGGTGTGCAGGTCCATCTCGATGAGGCCGCGCTGTCTGGTGCCGAAGAATTTCTGGCTGTTGTAGATGCCCGCGACGATGAAGGATTCGGTTTTGTCGTCGATCGCAACGCTCAGGGTATCGCCGACTTCGGCCTGCAATTCATCGGCGGTGAAGTCGTCCAGCAGCAGTTCGTTGGCTTCATCCGGCCAGGTTCCCTCAAGGTCTCTGAAGACCCGGAAGCGACGCACGAGATCGAACTCCACTCCGACGGCGTTGGGCGTGGATTGCAGCGGCGCCTGCAATTCGTCGGGGTCTTTGTCCGGGTCTTTATCCGGGTCTTTATCCGGGGGTGACGTTTGCGTGAGGGGGTGGGTGAGGGTGAGCTGCAGGCCGAAACGACCGGTGGCGACGGCCACGCCCTCCCAGGTGCGGGCGGTATCCAGTATCGACTCGTCAAAGCGGCCGTTGAAGGGATGGACGATGCGGGCATCGGAAGCGCCCAGAAACCACATCAGGGCATGTTCGATGCTGGCCTGCACACTGACAATTGAACACGAGACCGCCACCACCAGGGCCGAAGCGAGCGCCACCGCCCCAGCCATCAGGGCGGTGCGCCATCGTTTACCGATCAAGCTGGAGAGCGCGAGTTGCCAACTCGCCGACATTTCCTTCATGGACGTCAATCGTATGCACAATCCTGCCGTCACGGAGAATGGAAGCCCGCTGGCAGTGGGCCGCGGCCGCCGGCTCATGGGTGACCATCACGATGATCATGTTTCGTTCGCGGGCCAGAGTGGCCAGAAGATTCAGGACTTGCTCGCTGGTTTGTGAATCGAGATTGCCAGTCGGTTCGTCGGCATACAGGATGGACGGCTCGAAGAGGATCGCCCGTCCGATCGCCACCCGTTGTTGTTCACCACCGGAGAGGGCATCGGGCCGATGCTCGGCGCGATCCGCCAACCCCAGGGTGGTAAGCAGGTTCATGCCGAGATCGATGCGCTGCGACCTGGGCATGCCGTCGAGAAGCGCGGGCAGGGTGACATTCTCCAGCGCGCTCATGGTGGAGAGAAGATTATACTGCTGAAAGACGATCCCGATGTGATGACGACGAAACATGGTCAGCTGCGATTCGTTCATCCGGTCGATGCGCCGGCCATTGATTTCAATCTCCCCTTGGTCGGGTCGGTCGAGGGCGGCAAGCAGGTGGAGGAGGGTACTTTTGCCGCTTCCGGATGGCCCCATGATGGCGTGAAAGCCGGGTTTGGTGATTTCAAGATCGATGCCGCGCAGGGCTTCGATGGATCGGCGGCCCAACGTGTAGGATTTCGTCACTCCGGAAAGTCGGATGGTTCCGATTTGGTCGTGACCTGGATCGTGTCCTGGTCCGGGGGCGGGTTCGCGGGGTGAGTCAACCAACGGGATACTTGTCGTTGTAGGTCGATTGATCCATCAGGGCTTCAAGCGGGGAGAGATCCTTGGTTTTGATGCGGACCAGCCAGCCTTCCTCGAACGGATCGGTGTTGATCTTTCCCGGATCGTCGTTGAGCGAATCATTCACCTCGACGATTTCGCCTCCGACGGGGCTGAAGACATCGGACGTAGTCTTGACTGATTCCACTTCACCCACCGAGTCACCGGGACTGATGGCATCACCCACAGGTTTCAACTCGACATAGGTAATGTCAGTGAGTTCATTGGCCGCGTATTGGGTGATACCAATGGTAAGGATATCCCCCTCGACGTTGAACCATTCATGAGAATCTGAGAAGCGACAGACACTGGTATCCGGCATGAGCGAGGGTCTCCTGAGGCGATCGAGCGGCATGATAGTCATCCTCGTACCGTAAGCAACCGGCAGAAAACGGTGATGTCGAGGGAATCGTGTTGAAAACCGGTGGATAATGAGTGATTCACAGAACCCTTTGAGAATCAACAACTTGACTCCGAAACAGGAAAGATAGGTAAAATGTATACCCTTTTGCGTTGCCTTCAAACACACTTGAGATATGATCGATATGAGCCGGGTCATCTACCTCGGCTTGCCAACGTTGATCTTTCTCCCCTCCGGAAAACGTCGGCCCGAATGGCCGGCGTTTTCTCTTTGGCTGAACGGGTGCGAAGCATTACGTCACTTCTGGGGACAACTTTTGCCCACGCTGGTGAATTGGCGTATAGACTCGTGACGGCGAACCTGACAGTAGAACCTTCATGAGCATCTTACTAACTCTTGCCTCCGGCTCTCTCGGCCGATCGCTCTCATCAAACGGCGAAGATGCGATGACGCTCATGGAGGTTCCCGTTTTTGCCAGTCGTCATCTGCTGCTGAGGGGATTGAACATTAAAGCTTCGATGCTGTCCGGATGGGGTCTTGATGATCTCGATCGGCTCCGTGACCAGGCGGACAAGGTATCCTGCCCTTGCCTGGTGCTGATCGAGGATATCCCGCTGCTGATGGCGGGAACCGAGACCGAGCGAGAGGATGCCGCCCAGCGGGTGAAAAGCCTGTCGATCGCGGCCAACCGGCTCGGATGCAATGCGATTTCCCTGAGCTTCGAGGCTCCGGATACGGATGAGGCCTTCGACCTCGTGTCAACCGAGTTGAAGGCCGTGATGCCCGCCATCGAGCGTCTCGAACTCAACGTCCTCCTGGCTCCGCACGATGGACTTACGAAATCGCCCGATCGCCTGACCGATCTGATCAAGTGCGTGGGTGGATTTCGGATCGGATCGATGCCCAACTTCGGTCATGCCGCCGCGAGCGGGAACGCCGTGGAAACCCTGCGCAAGCTCGCCCCCTATGCGGGCGCGATCCACGCCACGATCACGGGCTTCAACCGCAAAGGCGTGCACAAGGGTTACGATCTTGTCGAATGCGTCAAGGCGATTCGCAGCGTGGGCTTTCTCAATACCCTCGCCATCGACTTTGTCGGCGACGGTGATCCGGTCAAGAATATCGAAACGGCGAGAGCGCAACTTCAAAGCGCACTCGAAGAGGACTGATGATGGATGCCACCATCTCCGGATCCTCACCGACCAGTCGCGATCCGGTCATCATCACCATCGACGGACCCGCCGGTACGGGAAAATCGAGTGTCGCCCATCGACTCGCCTCCCGACTGGGATTGGATTTTCTCGATACCGGGGCGATGTATCGCGCTGCCGCCCTCATTGCGCTTGAGACGGGAATTGATCCCGATCAGGGGGAGGCCCTGGCGGCGGCAATCAGTGATATGGGCGTGCGTTTTGACTGGCAGTCGGACCCTCCCCGATTGATGCTTGATGATCGTGATGTTTCGGCGCGGATCCGCGACCTGGACGTGAGCGGCATCGTGTCGATCGTCGCCGCCCAGTCCCCGGTGCGGAGCGTCCTGGTCGAGAGGCAGCGTGACATCGCCGAGGCGCATCCCCGTCTGGTGACGGAGGGACGCGATCAGGGTTCGGTGGTCTTTCCAGATGCGGCAGTGCGTTTTTTTCTCGATGCGAGCATCGAGGTTCGCGCCCAGCGCAGGATAAAACAGCTCGCCTCCGCCGGCCAGACGATCGACGAGCATGAAATAAGGAGCGACATCGAGTCGCGGGACCGGCTCGATACCAGCCGCGATGATGCGCCGCTCATCAAACCCGAGGGCGCGATCGTGATCGATTCGTCGAACAAGTCGCTACCCGAGGTCGTCGAGGAAATGGAGCGCATCGTGCGCGACCGGTTGCCCGATGCGGAATTCACTTCGTGATATTCTTCGACCACGAAAAGCGGATTCCCGGGCGCGGCTGGTGGGGGGTCTTTTTCTGGTGGACCTTCTGCTCTCTCGTGGTATGGGTGTATATGACGCTTTGTTATCGCCTGAAGTGCCGGGGAAGGGAGAACCTGCGTTTCGACGGCCCGGCCCTCTATGTCGCCAACCATAATTCCTTCCTCGATCCCATGGCCCTCGGATTGCTGGTCCACCACAAGCCTTTTATCCCCATGGTCAGGCAGACGCTTTTCGATACCGCCTTCGGGGGGTGGTTCATGCGGGGGATGCAGGCCATTCCCATGGATCGATCAAAATGGGAATCGGCCCCCATCAAGGCGGCATTGAAGGAGCTCGAGGCCGGGCGAAGGATCATCATCTTTCCGGAGGGATCGCGGAGCAGTGATGGGGCGATGAAGGAATTCAAGCGGGGCCTGGTGTTGATCATCAAGCGGGCGAAGGTGCCGGTGGTCCCCCTGGCGGTCGAGGGAACCTTCGACGCCTGGCCGACGGGCCGCAAGTATCCGAAACTCACGGGTCGCGTCAGGGTCTGCGCGGCACCGGCCATCGACGCCGCGGAGTTGCTGGCGAACGGCCCCGACGCAGCGATGGAAAGACTCAAACGCGAGATCGAAACCATGCGTCTGGAGCTTCGGCAGGAGATTCGCCGGAAAACAAAAGGGCGGCTGCCGGCTCCGGGCCCTGGCGATGAGGCGTATTGGAGTCAGCCCTCAAGTTCTTGAGGTTAATGCAATCTCCCTTCCACAAATTAAACTTCACCGATCGGGCTCAGTCTTGCCTGGCCGTCGTTTTCTCCTCTTCTGCATCCTTCTTTTTCTCCTTCGGAGCTTCCCAGAATTCTCCATCACCGACCTTGTCATCGGCATGCGCGCCGTGGAAGAGCAGGGAATTGAAAAGGATCTTGAACGTGCCGAACGGCTGGCCTCGCCATTGGGGGCGGAAGCCGAGCAGGATGACGTGACCCTTGTCGTGGAACACATCGAGGGCCGCGGCGTAGCCGTGCAGTTTCTCCTCGCCGAGCAGATATCCCGAGAGCAGCGGTGAACCCGCACCGGCGTACTTCGCCAGGGCCACGCCCTTGAATTTCTCGGTGGTGGTGAACACGGGGCTTCTCGTCACGGTGATCTTGGACCGCTGCGGCATGCCCGACATGATCGGATGACTGCGATCAACCAGCACCTCCAGAATCGAGCCGCTGGAGAAGAACTCTTTTGTTTCGAGCCCGGCCACGACGTTTCGCACCGGCAGGTGCAACTGGTCGATCGCAAACAGGCTGCTGTTATTGAAGCACACCAGCGTGCCGCCGGCGCGGACGAAGGCATCCAGGGCTCGCACACCCTCGCTGCCGATGCCCCCGGCATAGCGGGGCGGGACGGTGCCCTTGGCGGCGCCTTCCATGATACTTCTGCCGCGAATGTCGGCGAGCACAATCACGTCGTAGCGATCAATCAGGTCTCCGGCCCGCACATCCTCGTTGTACAGGCTGTGAAACTCG
>JADFSH010000153.1 GCA_022560875.1 Planctomycetota bacterium
CGAACCGCCCCCGAACTCCCCCCCGTGAGCTCCGCAGTGAATCTCTTCTGAGGGGCTTAGGCCATCATTCTGGCCCTTGCATGTTCGATATTTGTTCGTATAATGTTAGGGTAACGCTCACGGAGGTGGGATGCCGAGCGATGACCCTGACGACCCTGTTTTTGGACATGAATGCCTATTTCGCCTCGGTCGAGCAGCAGATGAACCCCGAGCTGCGGGGACGGCCGATCGCGATCGCGCCGGTGATGGCCGACACCTCCTGCTGCATTGCCGCGAGCTACGAGGCCAAGGCGTTCGGGGTCAAGACCGGCACGGGTATTGGCGAGGCCCGGCGTCGCTGTCCCCAACTCGTCATTATCCACGCCCGGCCCGAAGAATACGTCAAGATGCATCACCGGATCATCGAGGCGGTGGAGAAATGCCTGCCCGTGGCGGAGGTCTGCTCCATTGACGAGATGTACTGTCGCCTGATGGGCGAGGAGCAACAAAAACCTCGGGCCTTCGAGCTTGCGAAGCAGATCAAGGAGTCGATTTATACGAACGTCGGATCGAGCCTGCGCTGCTCGGTGGGCGTCGCCCCGAATAAGTTTCTCGCCAAGGTCGCCACCAACCTCCAGAAGCCCGACGGACTGGTCATCATCGAAAAAGACGACCTGCCGGAAAAGCTTTATCCGCTGAAACTCTCCGTTTTGCCCGGCATCGGGCGGGCCATGGCCAGGCGCCTCCACAATCGGGGCGTAGGCAGCGTCGAGCAACTCTGCGCGCTCACCGAAGACGAGATGGCCTCGATCTGGGACAGCGTCATCGGGCGACGCTGGTGGCGCTGGTTACGCGGCATCGATCTCCGCGAGGATCCCGTTCATCGTCGCACCGTCGGACACTCGCACGTCCTGCCCCCGGATTATCGAACCGATGCCGGGGCGCGGGCGGTGCTGATTCGCCTGCTCACCAAGGCCGCGATGCGTCTGCGCAGCATCGGTTACTGGGCGCGAAGGCTGCACGTGTCGGTGCGATATCGTGATGGCGGAGGGTGGGGGGCGGATGCGCCGCTCGGCTGTTGCCAGGACACCTTCACCATGCTCGAAGCGTTCGCGACGGTGTGGGAGAAGCGTCCCCGTGACCTGCCGCCCTTCGTGGTGGGGGTGACGCTGGAGAAGCTGGTCGAGCGGCATTTCGCGCCCTTGCCGCTGTTCCCCGATGAGCGCCGGCGTCTGCGGCTTTCGCAGGTGATGGACATCGTCAACACCCGCTACGGGCGCAAGATGATTTATTTCGGGGCCATGCACAACGCGATCGACTCCGCCCCAATGCGTATCAGCTTCACCAGCATTCCTGATCTCGATTTGCAGGCGTAAGCCAGACTCGCCGAGTCCGGGTTGGGTCTTGCGGGTGATTTCTTCGATTGAGGGTAATTTCCGCTACCATAACCCCGGTGAAACAGGGGATCGTTCACCGAAAGGAGCCGTCATGCCCGGACCTGATTTTGACTGGACGCTCAACTATGCCTCCTCACGCGAAGGCGTGCTGGCGCAGAACGTCGTTGCCACCAGCCAGCCCCTCGCGGCCCAGGCGGGGTTGCGCATGCTTCTGGATGGGGGCAACGCCATCGACGCCGCGATCGCCACCGCCATCACCCTCAATGTCGTCGAGCCGACCTCCAATGGCATCGGCTCGGACAACTTCGCCCTCATCTGGGCGGGAGGCGGGCTGCACGGCATGAATGCTTCCGGTCGATCCGCCCAAAAACTTTCACCCGAACATTTTGCGGGTCAGGAATCCATCTCCATGCGGGGATGGGACGGGGTGACGACGCCGGGAGCGGTGGCGGGGTGGGTCTCGGCCCATGCCCAGTTCGGCAAGCTTCCCTTTGAAAAACTCTTCGAGCCCGCCATTGAATATGCTCGAAACGGTTTTCTCGTCTCACGCCAGACCGCGTATTACTGGGGTCTTGGAGTGAACAACTATCGTGACTTCGAGTCCTGGCAGAGCACCTTCGCCCCGGGAGGCCGCACCCCCAGGGTCGGGGAGCAGTTCAAGAGCGAAGCCCATGCGCGATCACTTGAACTGATCGCCGAATCAAAAGGCGAATCGTTTTACCGGGGCGAGCTGGCGGAGAAGATCGCCGCCCACGCCCGCAAAACGAATGGACTGCTCACCGCGGAGGATCTCGCCGCGCACAAAACCGAATGGGTGCGCCCCATCGAGATGGAGTATCACGGCTACACGTTGCATGAGATTCCGCCGAACGGCCAGGGGCTCGCCGCCCTGATGATGCTGGGCATCATCAAGCATCTGCCGGTGACCGATCATGCCGTCGATTCGTCGATGTGGGTGCATCTGCAGCTTGAGGCGATGAAGCTGGCTTTCGCCGATGCCCATCGCTACATCGCCGACCCCGATTTCATGGATGTGAAGGTCGAGGATCTGCTCGATGATTCATATCTCGAAGCCCGGGCCCGGCTCGTCGATCCCTATCGCGCCCAGGATTTCAAGCATGGCATGCCGAAAGAGGGGGGCACGGTCCTTCTCGCCACCGCGGACGCCGAGGGCAACATGGTGAGCTGGATCCAGTCGAATTACGGCGGATTCGGCTCGGGAATTGTCATTCCCGGTACCGGCATCGCCCTGCAGAATCGCGGCTGCTGCTTCACCCTTGAAGAAGGCCATCCCAACCAGGTCGCCGGCAACAAGCGACCCTATCACACCATTATCCCCGCCTTCATAACCAAGGATGGCAAGCCCGTCATGGCGTTCGGCGTGATGGGGGGGTTGATGCAGCCTCAGGGACATGCGCAGGTGATGATCCGCATGATCGACCACCACCAGAACCCGCAATCGGCGCTCGATGGTCCCCGGTGGCGGGTGGCGAGCGGGTTGGATGTGGCCCTGGAGCCGGCGTTCAATGCCGGCGTGGTCGAAGAACTGCGAGAGCGAGGACACAATGTCACCGTGGCATCTCCACCAAAGATGTCTTACGGCAGAGGCCAGGCGATCTACCGCCTGGATGACGGCTACTTTGCGGGGAGTGATGGAAGAGCGGATGGGCAGGCGGTTGGGTTCTGAATCCGAGCGTATGACCTTGTCATGATATATGCACAATTGTTGTGCTTTTGATCGCTCAACAAGTCTGCTCGCCCAAGCCGGACTCTATGAGTCCGGGCTCGACGGATCGGCTCAACGCCGCTCCGTCGAGATGCCATGTGCGATCGAAACGCTGCAATTGTGCGATCGCTTGCTCAACAAGACGGCTCGTTCGGCATTGAGCCTCGCTCCCCGTCCGGACTCACAGAGTCCGGCTGGATTATCATGGCAAATAAAAAACCCCGCGAAAACACGCGGGGTTTTTGGAATATCGATACACAACGATCCGACTACTCGACAGTTTCCTTCTGGTAATCCTCTTCCTGCCCGGAAAGGAATGATACAAGTCGTCGCTGACGCACCGGATGCTGGAGCTTGCGGAGGGCCTTGGCCTCAACCTGCCGGACGCGTTCGCGGGTGACCTTGAAGATGCGCCCGACCTCTTCGAGGGTATAGGTGTAGCCATCGCCGATCCCGTAGCGGAGCTTGAGGATTTCACGTTCACGATACGTCAAGGTCTTCAACACATCGTTGATGCGCTGGCGGAGCATGTCGCTGGAGGCGGTCTCGGCGGGGGCTTCCTGGCGTTCGTCTTCGATGAAATCGCCGAACTGCGAGTCTTCCGACTCGCCCACGGGCCGGTCGAGGGAGATCGGATGGCGCGAGATCTTCATCACCCGACGGGTCTCATCAACGGGCATATCAGCGCGACTGGCGATTTCCTCGATGGTCGGCTCGCGACCCATTTCCTGAAGCAGGTGCTTCTGGATGGTGCGGAGCTTGGACATGGTTTCGATCATGTGGACCGGCACGCGAATGGTGCGGGCATGATCGGCAATGGCGCGGGTGATGGCCTGGCGAATCCACCAGGTGGCGTAAGTCGAAAACTTGTAGCCGCGTTTGTATTCGTACTTGTCAACGGCCCGCATGAGGCCGGTGTTGCCTTCCTGGATGATGTCGAGGAAGGGCAGGCCGCGATTGCGGTATTTCTTGGCGATGGAGACCACGAGGCGGAGGTTGCCGCCGGAGAGATCGCGCTTGGCCTGCTCGTATTCATTGAAGACTTTGAGTATCTCCTTGACCCGGGTATTGAGCTGTTGAGGTTCTTCCAGGACGAGCGAGCGCAAGCCGTCGATTTCCTCCTGCATGACAAAGACATCTTCGGGGTCGTAGCGGTTCGGGTATTTCTCGGCCCGGGCGAGATCCTTCTGGAGCTGGCGGATTTTCTTGTTGATGGACTGGAGCTTGCGGAGCAGAGGCTGGATCTTGGCCGTACGCAGGCAGCATTCCTCCAGGAGGGTGGCGATCTTGCGACGACGACGGTTGATGGTCTGCATGACGGCTTTTTTCCGGGCGGGAGTAGCGCCGTTTTCGAGTGATTCCCAATCCTCGATGTTCTTTTCGAGAAGGCTGCGGATGGTGACGAGATTGATGGGAATACGCCGGGCAACCTTCTCCTTGGCATTATCCTCGGCGGTGGAGATGCGCATGGTGCGGTCGAAGGGAAGATTACCTTCGCTCACGAGTTGAAGAACATCCACCGCCTGAGCGGCGGCGTAGTCGGATTCAAGCACGCGCCGACGGAAAATCATGCGGGTGGTTTCGATTTTCTTGGCGAGGCGGATCTCCTCCTCGCGAGTGAGCAGGGGAATGGTACCCATCTGGGTGAGGTACATGCGAATGGGATCATCGATGCGTTTGGTTCCGCTCTCTGCGATCACCTGTTCGATAACGGCCTGGGCTTCGGCTTCGTCGAGCAAATCGTCTTGCTGGTGGGGAGCCGCCGTTTGGAGAGAATCCGACCCTCGACCCTCGGTTTCTCCGTCAGCGAGATCCACATTGATCGGCTTGATGTGCTTTTGCAGAACATCGCGTTTGAATTTGAGATTCGTCTGTAACGGTGCCAGGAAGGGAGCGTGCCCGTTGCGTCGAACAGACTCCTCGTCGTAAAAGGTGATGTCGAGCCGCTCGATCAGGAGAAGCAGTTCATCGAGCTTCTCAGGATCGACCATGCGGTCGGGAAGCGTGGTGTTGATTTCTTCGTAACTGATCCATTTTCGCTTCATGCTGACTTCGAGGAGATGGCGCAAGGTGGGATTCATATCTGGTATGACTACGTTCACGATTCTTTGCTCCATGGGGAGAGTGCGTCTCCCGTTATGTCGATCGAACACCCTGTACGATGGCGCCGCTCATCCTGCCTTGTTTGCGGCGATCACCGATCTGTTTTATGACTTCAGAAAGATTCCGGCTCGCTTCATCCGTGCCGGTTTCGTTCCCGACCGCGTTGCGGTTCCGTTCACTTTGATCCAGTTGAATTC
Source organism: Planctomycetota bacterium (assembly GCA_022560875.1). GTDB lineage: Bacteria > Planctomycetota > Phycisphaerae > Phycisphaerales > SM1A02 > JADFSH01. The sequence goes on from JADFSH010000153.1 coordinate 5,403, forward strand.
GCTCCAGAAGCGTTCTGCATGCGCAAGCCGCCTGCTCCGCCAGCACCTGTTCATCATCGTGATAACGCGATTGTGCTTCGAAATACAGTGACGTTGCCAGCTTTACGGTCTCAGAATCATCATCGAGCGCCGCGAGAAGTTCCTGAATTGTGAACTTCCGGCCTTCCATCAGCCAGGGAAGAATAACGAGGGCAATGCTCCGGGCTCCGGGATCGGCAAATTGATCCAGACCGACCGAATCGCTCAAGCGGAGGGCCGCCCCTCCATGCTCCCGGGTCATGCTGAGTTCGCCCAGGGATGGTTCAAACAACAGAAGAGAAAGAAATTCCCTTTCCGCGATGCGACGGGCACGGCTGATGAAAAATCCCGTCGTTTCGCCGAGGCTCTCCGATTCCATCCATGTCATCGACTCACCCAACGTGACGGCTCCCGTCGATTGTGACTGCGATTTCCCGCCGCGCGGTCTGCGCCTGGGCATTGAGGCTTCTATATCGCCTGGTGATACCCCCAACAGGTCTGACAGTTGCGAGAGGATGATGCGTTTGCGAACTCCCTGAAGTGAATCAAAACCCAAGTCGCAGAGTTCGGCAAGAAACGCCTCGACTCGTTTCTGACGACCGGAGAGGCTTTCCATCTCCGCCATTTCGCGTCGAAGTCGATCGACCTTGTATTCCAAGGCATCGCGACTCTTTTCAAGCGCCGCCTTGAACGACTCCACACCTTCCGGGCCCTTGAGCAGTTCATCCGGATCCACCCCCTCCGACAGGACACAGACCTTGACATCCACCGGAGCCGCAAAGAACACATCCACCGCACGATCGGCGGCCCGCATTCCCGCCTCGTCGCCATCGAAGAGTACGATCACCGTGTCGCACAAACGGGCGAGGATCGCGGCATGCTCGCGGGTGAGAGCCGTGCCTAAAGTGCCGACGACATTTGTTATGCCCGCCTGGTGACAGGCGATAACATCGGTGTAGCCTTCGGTGACAATGGCCTGGTTGGCGTCGATGATCGCGCGTTTCGCCAGATGCAATCCGTAAAGTGTCCTCGATTTGTTGAAAATAGCGCTTTCCGAGCTGTTGAGATACTTCGGTTCGTCCTCGGGATTGATGATCCGCGCTCCGAATGCCACGGGATGTCCCGTTTCGTCGCTGATGGGAAAAATCAGTCGATTCCGGAATGTGTCATAGCACCCCTCGCTATTGGGTCGTTGCTTGATGAGTCCCACGGAAAGGGCGATGGATACCGATGACGGTCGGTGGCTGATTTTTTTGAAAAATCCGTCCCATTGATCGGGAGCCGCCCCAAGATTGAACTGCTCGACCATGTCATCGCTGATGCCGCGCTGCTGGATCGCCTCGCGGGTAGCTGCTCCGAGTTGGGGATCGCACCGCACCGAGCGGAAGAAATCCTGGGCGTAGGAATTGGCCTTACGGAAATCCGACCGGCTGGGGGCGTTCGAATCGGTGCGATTGTCCCGTTTTTGCTGAAGGGCGATGCCGGCTCGCTCGGCCAGAAACTTCAGGGCTTCGACAAAGTCCATCCGGTGAAATTTTTGAACGAAGGTAAAGGCATCTCCCGCTTCGCCGCAGGCGTGGCATTTATAAAAGGCGTTTCCCTTATGGGTGACGACGGCAAAGGAAGGGGTGTGGTCCTCGTGAAACGGGCACAGACCCACATGTTCGCGTCCGCGGGTCTTGAGCGCTATATGCTCGCCGATGAGCTGCACCAGATCGGTTGCGTCACGCACTCTGTCCCTGTCTGATCGATCCAACATTCAACCCCTCAGGAACAACGCCGCGACTGCTTTGCCGTTTGAATCATCTCTTGGTGAATTCATGAAACTGACTGATGATCCTGAGCCACGGGACAAGTGCCCGGTACTCAATGAACAGGCGATATCAGGACAGACGTTGCTCTCCACCCACGATTATTGATGACACGCATGAGGAACATAACCGAGCACACCCGATAGTCGGGTTGGTGTGGTGAGACGCTCGCACGAGTCGGTTTCTGGGCAGGTCCGGGGGAACATCGACTGGCGACCTCCGCGGACATTCTTCCCCTGGTTTGACGTGCTGCGAATCTGAATTCAACGGTACGCCAAGACTGGCCGAGGTCAAACAAAGTGGGAATTTTTCCGGTGAAACCTGCGCCGGGGCTTCGGCCTGCAACAGCGCGGGAACATGCGATGTGAAGATAGAAACACTTGTCAATGACGGATTTAGGATAAATTCCATCGCATACGGCGTGATCCGGAACAGAACAAAAAAATCGCCCCGTTTCCGTCGGGACGACTCGTTTTCAGTTATCGGCGATTGCCGGTGGAATTCAGTTTCCCGCCGCCAGCTTCTGCTGGCGGGTGTAGCCGTATTTTCGCTTCAGGGGTTTGACCACAAGCCCCTGCTTGATAGCCCGGGTGCAGACCTTGATCCGCTGGGGGCGACCATCCACGATCGCTCTGACGATCTGGAGATTGGGCTTGAAAGTCCGCTTGCTCAATGCGGTCACCTTCAGGCCAATGCCCCCGAGATACTTGGGACGACCGCGATAGCGTCTCGAGCGACCGACCGTGGTTCGTTTTCCCGTGAAATGGCAGACTCTTGGCATCGTGTCAATCCTTCATCAGAGGCCAAATTTGACGAGCCGGGCAGTATAGGTCCGGGTCTGGTAATGGCAAGTTCATGGCTCCGAGCCTCTCTTGATGGGGGTACACGCCTCCCACCGGCAGCATCCGGAGCCTGCAAGGCACGAGATTTGGCGGGGATTACCGGAGAACAAACCGGGGGTGTCTGATTATCGGAGCTGTTCGGTCTGTAACAGCTT
>JADFSH010000154.1 GCA_022560875.1 Planctomycetota bacterium
GCCCTCCCCTACCTCGATGTCATATCCCGCCTCCGGAGCGAAACCGACCTGCCCATCGCCGCGTACCAGGTCAGCGGCGAATACGCCATGATCCACGCCGCCGCGCAGAACGGTTGGCTCGATGCGAAAGCCTGTATGTCCGAATCGCTGACCGCGATTGCCCGGGCGGGTGCGGATTGCATTCTTACTTATGCCGCGCTTGATTATGCCGGGTGGTTCAAAGAACGTTTTACTTGATCAAAGGGTGAATCCCACTAAGGGAATGCAGGTGTAGACCAGAATCCTATGATCTACCACGGGTGCCACGCTTCATCCCGCAACTGTAGCGTGCGAGTACCCTCCGCATCGTTTCCACTTCCACAACCTATTGCTTTTCGACGATCACCCGCGCCAGGGATGTGAAGCTCTTATCCAAGGCTTCGACCCACGGTTCAAGACCGAGTTCCCGCAGTGCGGCGCTAGTGGTAGGGCCGATGCTGGCGAACGACTTGTCCATTTTCCCGGTCACAAGTACGGCCCGGACCGCCGAAGGGCTTGCCACTGCGATGACATCAACTTCATCCACCACTTCAGTCCGGTACTCGCGCGGCACAGTCTCGTAGGCGACAGGGCTGAGCAGGGTGATGTCATCCGCAAGCAGAGGCGGCTTGGCCTGACTGGAGCGCGGGTAGCAGATGGTTCGGCCCGCGGCGCGGGGGGCAAGCTCCGCGAACAGGCTCGTGGCATCTCCCCCCTCGCTGACAAATGCTACGGTCCAGCCCGCGTCTTGTGCCGCCTGTTTCGTCGCCTGACCCACCACCGCCACCTTGAATACGACCGTTTCCGGCTGATGCGCCGCCTTCACGGCATACGCGCTGGTGAGAACCAGCCAATCGTTTTCTCCCAACGACAGTATCTCATCCCGGGCATCGCTTATCACCCGCCGTGTGATGACCGGCTCGTTGACGACTTCCAGCCCTGCCGCGCGCAGCGCGGTTGAGAGCGGCCCATCGACGGGTTCATCGCGTGTGACCCAGACTTTCATTATCCGTCCCCAAGTTCGGATTTCAGTTTCCCGGCCAGTATCTGCCCAAGCTCCAGCGGATCGCTGCCGGTCATTATGGCTTCAACCATCCGCCCGCCATCATCGGAAAAAAGCTGGCCGTGGATTTCGATCTCATCGCCTTCGAGATGGGCCAGGGCTCCGACCGGGGTATGGCAACCGGCCTCGATGGCCTTGAGAAAACTCCGCTCCGCCCGCACCCCCCGGTGGGATGGCTTATCGTCAATCGCGTCAATGATAGTTTCCGCCTCGGTCTCCCTTTTCGTCTGCACTGCCACCGCCCCCTGGGCCGGGGCGGGGACGAAGCGATCAACAGGTAACTCGATAATGTGCTCTGGCTCGATCCCCAGCCTTTTCAATCCCGCCGCCGCGAGCATGACGCCATCGTAGTCGCCGGTGTCGAGTTTTTTTACGCGGGTTGGCACGTTACCCCGGATGGGAACGATCTCGACCTTCGCGTGTCTTCTCATCTGCGCTGAACGGCGGGGGCTGCTCGTCCCCACCCGAAAACCCTCTCCGACATCCTCAAGTTCAATCGCCTCCCGCGTCAACAGCACATCGCAAACCATCGCCCGAGACGGGACCGCCGCCACGATCAGCTCCTCCGGGCTTTGGGTGGTGAGGTCCTTGTAGCTGTGGACCGCGAAGTCGATCCGGTCCTCGCACAATGCCTGCTCGATCGCCCCGACGAACCCGCCCGCGGGCCACGATGCCGCATCGAACGGCGCATCCGTGGCGGTATCGCCATGGGTCGTGATAATCACCTGCTCGATCTCCAGGCCCGGGTGAATCTCACGCAGCAGATCACTCACCCAGTTGGTCTGCCACATGGCGAGATCGCTGCCGCGGGTTCCGACTCGGAGGGTGGTCATGATCGTATCGCGAGAAAACTCTCCCGGGCCGCGGCGATGATCTCCTCGAGACTGGCATCGTCGTGGGCCGCGGAGATGAACATCGCCTCGTAGCCCGAGGGAGGCAGCCAGACGCCTCGATCGAGCATGGCGTGAAAGAACTTCGAGTACGCATCGTGATCCCCGGCCTGGGCATCATCGAAATTTCGCACGGGCTTGTCGGAGAACATCATGCCGAACATGCCGCCCGTCGAACCGATCTGCACGGCGATGCCCGCGGTGCTGGCCGCCCCCCAGAACCCATCGCAGAGTCTCAAGGCCTTTTCCTGCAATGCCTCGTAGAAACCCGGCTGTTTGCAGATTGCCAGGGTGGCGATGCCCGCGGCCATGCCGAGCGGATTGCCGCTGAGGGTGCCCGCCTGATACATCGGCCCGAGGGGGCTGACCTGGTGCATGATGCGCTTTGATGCCCCGTATGCGGCGACCGGCATCCCGCCCCCGATGACCTTGCCGCAACAGGTGATGTCGGGTTTCACCGAAATGAGATTCTGACAGCCGCCCCACGCCACGCGGAAGCCGGTCATGACCTCATCGAAAATGAGCAGGCAGTTGTGCTCATCGCAGAGGGTGCGCAAGCCTGCGAGAAAAATCTCATTCGGCTCGACGTAGCCCATGTTCCCCGCGATCGGCTCGACGATGATGGCGGCGACATCCTTGCCGCTTTTCTTCATGATGGCACAAACCGCTTCGAGATCGTTGTACGGGGCGAGCAGGGTCTGGGCGGCGACGGCATCGGTGACGCCCGCGGAATTTGGCACCCCGAACGTCGCCCCCCCGGATCCCGTCGCCACCAGCAGGGAATCGGCATGACCGTGATAGCAGCCGATGAACTTGATGATGCAGGGCCGGCCCGTGGTCGCGCGGGCCAGACGCAGGGCGCTCATGGTCGCTTCCGTGCCGCTGTTGACGAAGCGGATCATCTCGATGCTGGGCAGGGCCTCGACGATGATGCCGGCAAGCTCCGCTTCCGCCTCGCAGCACGCCCCGAAGCTGAGCCCTCGGGTCGCGGCTTGCTTCACCGCTTCAATGACATCGGGGTGGGCATGGCCGACGATGGCCGGTCCCCAGCTTCCCACCAGATCGATATAGCGATTGCCATCCACATCGAAGATATGCGGGCCGGATGCCGACTCGACGAACACGGGTTGCCCGCCGACCGAGCCGAAGGCCCGGACGGGGCTGTTGACGCCCCCGACCAGCACCCGGCAGGCATGATCGAACGCCGCTTCAGACTTCGTTTTCCTGGTGATGGTCTGCATGGCAACGTTGTATATACCAGAATCTGACTTGTTTATGTACTCCTCGGACCTGCGGCGGTGCGCAGAATTAATCCGGAGGAGGCTTCTCGCGCTGCTCTTTCATCACCGAAAGAGTCGTGGCCAGCAATACGAAGCCGACGATACCCAAAATCGCGGAGACCTTGAGCATGAGGGAAATATGCTCCCAGTGCACGGTCGAGCCTTCGCCCGCAATGCCCGCCAACATCAGCAGCACCCCGGAAAACGACAAGCGCCCGACCAGGCTCTGGAGGGAAAGGTACGTCGCCCGATGCTGCTGACTGAGCAAGGGGGCAATGGCGGCATTGAACGGGGCAGCCATCAATGCGCGGGGCATGCTGCGCAAGAGGATCAGGGCGATGATGACCGGATGCAGCACCAGCCCCATGACGCCGATGATCACCGTCTGCAACAGGACCGCCAACAGCAGCGCGGGACCGATGCCGATGCGATCTCGGATGCGAATGCTCCGGCCCGCACCCCAACCCGCGATGAGCATGGTCAGACACGTTGCGACCCCTGCGACGAGGGGGGTGGATCGCACGGAGAGCGACAGATCCCTTCCCAACAGTTCGAGATACGGCTGGTAAAACTCGTAGGGAACATGATTCAACACCGTCATCAGCACCGCAAACCCGAAAAGCCAGCGCATGGGGCCGCTTCTCAGGTAACCGACGCAGTCGCGAAGCTGGTGAAAGAATCCCTCGCCGGAGAGTACCAGACGCTCATGCGAGGGAGGCTCACGCAAGAATAGCACGATGGCGAAAGTTACGATCGCGGCGAGGGCGGAGAGGCCATAGGCATGACGCAGTTCAAAGCAGGCGATCGCGCCGCCGAGCAAAGCCCCGAGCGCCGCCGCATAGAAACCGTTGCGGGCCACGATTGCCTCGCGGGCGGCGAATTCCGACTCCCGTTTCAACGCCTTCAGGGTGTCGTAATGAAAGGAAACATCGGTCCCTGAATTGAAGGAGATTCCCGCGGCAAGAAACACCTGGGCCACAACGAACATTCCGAACGACTCGCCGAAGAAGAACAGGATGCAGGCGACCACAAAGGCGAGACTGGAGATGAGCAGGGTCGGCTTGCGCCCGATGACATCGGAGAAATACCCGGAGGGAACTTCAAGGGCCACCACGCTGATGTAGTAGATGGCTTCGAGCTTGAGCACCTGATCGAGGGTGAGGTGGCTGGAGAAAAAGAGAAAGAACACCGGCAGCCAGAAAAACGTGTTGTACGTCGCGGAATACCAGAGATAGAGCCGGAGGTTTCGTTGAAGATGAGCGCTGAGGTTATGGTTGTCAGTGTCGGGCATGGCGGTTTGTCAGAAGCGTTCTACAACAGACGTAACGTGCTTAACTGAATGGAGTCAGATCACTTGCCTATGGCTCCAACCGGGCAATCCTCCCCTCCGCCCCGGCAGCCCATATTGCACCGTCGGGACTCGCCGCGATGACATGGAAACCTTCATCGCCGAGTGGTTGCCACGTTCGGCCTCCATCCAGGGAGTAATCCGTCCCCGATGGTCCACCGGCGATAAATGCGTTCTCGCGGGGCAGATAGCATACGACAGATCGATAGCCGCGCGGTCTGGTAGTCGCATCGGAATCCTCATCCGGGGGGTGCCAGGTTCGACCGCCATCGGTCGTAAAGGCAACATTGGAACTCGCGTCATCCGGCGATTGATAGTCACCCCCCACCATGACGCCGATTGCTGCATTGCGAAACGCGATCGAAAAAATACCCGCCGCAGCGCTGGCGACAATTGGAGATTCGACGACATCCCATGAGCTTCCGCCATCTCCGGAATGAAACACCCGCGCCCCCTCAGCCCCCCCGTCTCCAGTGTCTCCGCCCAGACCGATCCAGAGATGCTGCCCGCTGCGCCCACTGGCAGCGATGGCGATACCGGTCCCGCTGGCCGCGAAACCGGCTTCGCCTTCCAGTGCCATTGGTATGACCGCAGCATCAATCTCATGCCAACTCTTCCCTCCGTCCTCGGTGGTAATGATCAGCAACTGACCCCCAACCGGATCGCTGAAGGCAACGCCCCGCGCGTCATCCCAGAAGGCGAACCCATCGAAGAAGACGCCTTCGGTGTCGTTGCGATAGGTTTCAGTCCACGATTCGCCGCCATCGGTCGTCCGGTAGATGCGGGCGGGCAGCCCCGCACTCAGCACGAGGGCGCGATCGGCATCAAACGCCTGCACATCACGAAAATCCAGTTCATCTGCGCCGGGATGCCTGATCAACCGTCGCTGCCAGGTCGCTCCGCCATCGACGGTGCGCAGAACAGTGCCGCCTGATCCGCTGGCCCACGCAATGTCAGTATCAACCGCGCACAATCCCCGGAGGCTTGCCTCGGTCTGGCTCTCCTGCTCAGCCCAGCGAGCCCGGCTCAAGTCGAGATTGAGCTTCGATATCGATGGGGAAGACTGACAGCCCGACCCGGCGGCGAATGAGAAGACCAGCATCACCAAGAGGTATCGCATGCGATCATGATACAACCGATTTGGAATGTCCCGAGTCACGCCGCCGGCGGTGCGAGGTATAGCAGAATCGCAAAGTAGTGAAACGCGCTGCCCGCGAGCACAAATGCGTGCCAGATGGCATGGTTGTAGGGGAGCTTGTTCCAGATGTAAAACACGATCCCGCCGGTGTAGGCCAGGCCGCCGGCCACGATGAGGAGAAAACCGACGATCTCGATGGCCTCGAACAGCGGCTTGATCATCAGCATCATCATCCAGCCCATCCCCACGTACGACGCCACCCGCACCGCTTCCTTGCCCTTCATGAGGCTGAATTGAAAGGCGATCCCGAGTGCGGCGATCCCCCAGACCACGCCGAAGATCGACCACCCCCACGGGCCACGCAGATTGACCAGGAGGATGGGGGTGTAGCTGCCCGCGATCAGAAGATAGATGGCGATCAGGTCGCACCTCTCCAGCACACGCTTGACGCGGGCGTTGGGAATGCTGTGGTAGAGAGTGGATGACCCGTACAGAAGCAGCAGCGAGGCTCCGAAGATGCTCACGCTTACGATGTGCAACGCATCACCCTTGAGACTGGCGTACACCAGAAGCACCACCACTCCCACAATGGCCAGGACAAGGCCGAGGCCATGGACGATGCTGTTGGCGATTTCCTCCTTGAAACTGAACTCGGATTCTTTCACGCGCATTCACCTTACGGGCTGGAAGGAAATACATCCATATCGACTGGGGGAGTCATGGTAGCGCACTGAATAATGGATGGAAAACGAAGCGATGGGAAGCATACGTACGCCAGTAGCGATATCAATGTAAAAGTGTCACCTGAATACGCCTCCGAACCCGACCCCCCTGCCTCATGGAATCCGCGATCAGAGCCTTGGCGAAACAAACGCCCCCGACGCAAAATCGGGGGCGGGTTGATTTATATTGAATTGGGACGAGGTCATCCGGACCAGCTGATTTGCTTACCAGCGATCGCCGCCGCCGCCGCGACCACCACCGCCGCCACCGCGATTCTCACGGGGCTTGGCTTCGTTGACCCTGAGGCTTCGACCGAGGTGATCGGCACCATTCAGCGCGGTGATTGCAGCACGACCTTCCTCTTCATCCGCCATTTCGATGAAGCCGAATCCGCGGGGTCGGCCGGTTTCGCGATCGGTGATGAAGTTGACCTTCTCCACGGTGCCATGGGCGGAGAAGAGTTCGCGAATGTCATCTTCGCTCGCATCGAAAGAAAGATTGCCGACATAGATATTGAACATGAGAGTGATCCTGTCCCGAGGGAATTGAAACCGAAACAGATCCTCGGGAGAGATCATCGTCGGCCATTACGCAGGAGCCGGGGTCACAATGCGATTGAAGACCCAAAGGCTCGGAAATCAAGTCCGATACATTGTCCGTATCGTACTCTAAAAAAGCGACCCCAAAACGATAGGGTTAGCGAGAGAGTATTCATGGTGTCGGATATGTCAAGGGTGCGGACCTGCCAATTTCCCTAAGCATTTGACCCACTAGGACTTAGCCGATGTCGCTCCTGAACACCCCGACACGGCATCCCACCGCCCTTGGGAACAGCCCTCTTCGTCGCTTTTTCAATTATCCCATTGGTAGCGCAGATTCGTTTGCTTTCTGGTATTTAGGTGATAAGTTCTAGGGGATAGGGCGACAGGTCTTCGTTTTTTTCACAGGAAAAGACGAGCTAGTCGTCTCGGACGAGTTCGCATTCGGCGAACCGTTGAACCAGCATGCACAGGATACAGCAACAGTAGGCCCATCGAGAGAACTCGCGTTTGAAACAACCTACTCCGCGTTGAATCCATAAAGGAGATCCTGGCATGTCGACTATCCAGCAACTCATTAATGCACGCCAACGGAAACGAGAAGCCAATCCGTGGGCGGCGCATCTCCAAGATAAACTCACCCGCTGTTATATCCGAGAGTCATATCGATTAGCTCGTGAGCTTTTCGAATGGCCCACACAAGCCGTTGCGGCGCGAATACTGTATCTCAATCGAGCACAGATTGGCCGCCGGATAGAGAAGGGCTTGCTGGAATCAAATGGGATGACCGGACGCCTTTGTAGAGTAAACCCAGCGTCTTTTGTCCAGGAACTCCATGAGCTTATTGAGAAGGAAGAGCTCATGTTCCATAGGCCTAGAAAACGCAGAAATCGCCGAATTGTTGCGCGCGGGAGAAAAAATTCCTCCTGAATTGGGGATTTCTGTACACAATCGTCCTTTCGGGGTGAACTTCTAAAAACGTATGTTGCGCTGAATTTAAGCGCTATGGAATTTGTCATCCTTGCCTCAGCCAAGAAAGGCCAAAGGAGGCAGATTTCCATGCAATTCGAAACAGCTGACGTCAATCAGCTCAACCCGGCACCCTACAATCCCCGAGAGAACCTGACCCAGTCTCGACGGCTGTGACGTCGACGCATACGGTCATAATGAATGGAGCGAATCATCATGAAGATCAATACTTTTGATTCTACTGGC